>NZ_JACXXJ020000003.1:355000-664521 GCF_014926405.1 Agrobacterium vitis | reverse complement strand
TCCTGAATGAGGCGACACGCAATGCGCTCAATCTTTCCGAGGTTGGCAAAACATAACCTGCGGCGAAAAAATCCGATGCGAAAACAAAACTACAGTATCGTCCCGATTCCCGTTTGTTGAAACATGCTGTATATAAGGCATTGTGGACGTTGGCTGCCATTGTCTGGAGTGGCGGAGATCCCTATTTCCTATCATGAACCCGGCCATGGCCTGTTTTTCAACGACACGTCTTTTTGATAGGACCTTCCATGGCGACTACATCGGCACCGGTCTCGGCGATCTTCATGGAGAAAGTCGCCGATTGGCTGACACAGGCAGCCCTTTCCGGTAGCACTCTCGAGGATATCGTTCGGGGCTTTTGCGACCGGATCGCCGCCGCCGGTCTGCCAATCGTTCGGGTCCATTTGTCCTTTGCCATGCTGCATCCGCTTTACGAAGCGGTTGGCTTTACCTGGCGGCCACAAAGCGGGCTGATGATTGAAGGCTATCGTCACGATGCCGACAATACGGATATGTTTTTACAGAGCCCCTATTATCAATTGCTGAGCCGGGATCTCGATTATTTGCGCCGGCGCATTCCCGCCGAAGGTCCCGTTGAATTCGAGATCTTCGAGGATTTGCGCAAGGAGAATGTCACCGATTATCTTGCCTTCATGCAGCCCTTCGGTGATCAATCCGTGCAGGGCATGTTGGGTTCCTGGTCCACGGATGCCAAGGACGGCTTTAGCGAAGAGATGATTGCCGCGTTGCTGCGCATTCAAAATCATCTGGCGGTTGCCGCCAAAATGGCTGTACTCAGCAAGCTTTCCAACAATATGCTGACCACCTATCTGGGGGGCGATGCCGGCAAGCGGGTGCTGAATGGCCAGATCCGCCGGGGTGATGGCGAAACCATCCGGGCAGCACTTGTTGTCGGCGACATGCGCCAATCGACCATGCTGGCCGAAAAAGAAGGCCGCCAAGCCTATATCGATACGTTGAATGATTTTTTCGATGCGATTGCTGCACCGTTCAACCGCAATGGCGGGCAGATCCTCAGTTTCCTGGGCGATGGGTTTCTGGCCGTGTATCCTTGCGACCGGCACAAGGACCCGTCCCGGCAGGCTTGTCAGGCGGCACTTTCGGCTGTTCGTGTGGCCCAGTCGCGGCTGGCGGACCTAAACGCGGAGCGTCGGAAAAAGGGTGCGGCCCCTATCGGCTACGGCCTCGGCCTGCATGTCGGCAATGTGATGTTCGGCAATGTCGGACTGCGTGACCGGTTGACGTTTTCAGCCTTCGGTTCGGCAGTCAATGAAGTGGTAAGGCTTCAGTTGCTCACCAAGAAATATGCAAGCGAAGTGGTGGCCAGCCATGCCTTTGCCGGCTACTGCGCCGGTGACTGGATAACACTGGGTGAGGAAAAGCTGCGGGGTGTTCGCCAGCGGGTAACGATTTTGCAACCCGGTCCGCTCATGGCTAAAATGCAGAGAGATGACGTGGAAGCCGATCTGCATCGCACCGGTCTTTCGGAGGCCGAGCGTTTGATTCTCCTGCATCGCGATGCCGTCCAGTTGGATGGACAGAAAAGGTCCCAAGCAATGATGGACCGGTTTTTGCAATAAATCAGGGCTGGATGCCGGGAAACAGTCTTCATAGAAGGCCAGAAGCCAACGTGAAAGGCTGTTGGAACGTCATCTGCGCGTCATCGCCTTTACAGCGAAGAGAAGTGCGCCATATATGATCAAAGGCGTTGTCGCGCGGCATGGGGCGTGGGACGACAGGCGCTGCATTTCACGAGTGACGATGGAAAAAAGCCTGGGGCGTTACATCTGGTCGAACACCTCTCTGCAACAGGTGTGGATACTGTGCATTGTCGGCCTGTCGATGATCCCCTATTTCCTGTCTTTCGATCTGCCCAAGCAGATCGTCAATGGCCCTATTCAGGGCCAGGGCTTTGAAGAGGCTGGGGCGACAAAGCCGTTCATGCATGTTGCCTTCGACCTGCCATGGATCGGACATCTGGAAATCTTCAGCGGTTTCGAGCTGAACCGCTTACAAATGCTGATGGCTCTCAGCGTTGTTTTCCTGTGTCTTGTCGTGCTGAACGGATTGTTCAAATTCTATATCAACACCTATAAGGGGCGGCTTGGTGAGCGCATGCTGCGCCGGATTCGCTTCGAGTTGATCGATCGGGTCCTGCGGTTTCCGCCCGTGCATTTCAAGCGGGTCAAGTCCGCCGAGATTGCCACGATGATCAAGGACGAGGTCGAGCCGCTGGGTGGTTTTACCGGCGATGCCTTTGTCCAACCCGCGCTTTTGGGTGGGCAGGCTCTGACGGCGCTGATCTTCATCATCCTTCAGAATGTTTGGCTGGGAATGATTGCGGCTGGCATGGTTTGCGTTCAGGCCATTATCATTCCACGCATGCGTAGGCGGCTGCTGGAGCTGGGCCGTCAGCGTCAGCTAACGGCGCGTCAATTGTCCGGCCGGGTTGGCGAAATTGTCGATGGCATTCATACGATCCATGCCCATGACACATCCAATTTTGAGCGCGCTGACATTGCCGCCCGTCTCGGCCTGATTTTTTCGATCCGCTACGATCTCTATCAGTGGAAGTTCATGGTGAAATTCATCAATAACTTCCTCGCCCAACTGACGCCGTTTCTGTTCTATGCTATCGGCGGGTATATGGCTCTGGAGGGGCGGCTCGACATCGGCCAGCTCATCGCTGTTATCGGCGCCTATAAGGACCTGCCAGGTCCGCTGAAGGAATTGATAGACTGGGATCAGGCCCGCCAGGACGTTCAGGTCAAATATGCTCAAGTGGTCGAGCAATTCGATGTTGAGCGATTGGTCGATGCGCGGGTTCACACGGTCGCGGCCACGCCGGTCGGCCCGCTTTCCGAGGCACTGGTGGCCTCGAATCTGGTGCTTTGCGACGATAGTGGCGCGCGCCTGCTCAATAGCGTTTCGCTGGATATTGCCCCCAATGAGACGGTTGCGATTATCGGTCAGAACGGTGGCGGCGGCGAGGCGCTGGCGGAAGCTCTCGGGCGTATCCTGTGGCCGGAATCCGGCCATATCAGCATTGGTGGCCAGGATATTCTCACCATGCCGGAATCGGTCACCGGGCGGCGGCTTTCCTTCGTGTCCTCGGATGCCTATTTCTTCCATGGAACTCTGCGGGACAATCTTCTCTACGGGTTGAAACATGCGCCTTTGACAGATGTCACCTATGACGGACTGGCGGCGCGCAGAAACAAACGTGACCTTCTGGAGGCGCAGAGATCCGGCAATCCGCTTCTCGATCTCAACAGCGATTGGGTGGATTATCGATCGGCTGGCGCTGAAGGGCCGGATGGACTCTTGAAGGTGATCCGTCCGGTTCTGGATGCTGTGATGATTTCGGAGGATATTTTCGATCTCGCCCTGCGTTCACAAGTGGATACGCTTGCCCATCAGGAATTGACAGAGCGAATCGTCGAGATCCGCCATGCGCTGCGCCGCCGGTTGCACGACGAGAATCTGGACGACATTGTCGTACCCTTCGAGGCCGATGCCTATAACAGCCAGGCGACGGTGGGTGAAAATCTGCTTTTCGGCAAGATGAAACCCTTGATGATCAATGGGCAACGGCTGGCGGCCCATCCTTATTTTCGCAAGGTGATGCGTGATACCGGCATTGGCGATGCGTTCTATGCAATGGGGCTCGAAATCGCGGCGAATGCGGTAGAATTGTTTCGAGACCTTCCGCCCGACCATCCGTTTTTCCAGCAATTGACCTTCATGAGCGCGGAGGATCTTCCCGACTACGAGGCTTTGCTGCAAAAGCTCCATGGCACAGCCGTAACGCAAGCCTCGGCCAGCGAGCGCAGCAGCATTATCCGCCTCAGCTTTGCCTATATCGAGCCGCGCCATCGTTTCGGCCTTTTGACGCAGGAGTTGATGGACAAGATCGTCGATGCACGTCGCGAGTTCCATGCCGGAGTTCCCGCGGATCTGGCGGAAAAAATCGAACGTCACGACGTAGAACGGTTCACCCTGTCGGCATCATTGATGGACAATGTGCTGTTTGGGCGGCTGGCTGTGCGCGAAGCCGATGCGTCTGACCGGATCCGTGCGATCATTCGCGACATTTTTAGAGACCTCGGCCTTGCCGAAAGCGTGCTGTCGATCGGGCTGGATTTCGATGTCGGCTCGCAGGGGCGGCGGTTAACCGCTGTCCAGCGCCAGAAGCTCAATCTGGCGCGGGCGCTGGTGAAGCGGTCGGATTATTTCATCTTCAACAGACCCTTGTCGGCGCTCGATCAGCGGGCGCAGGATAAGATCGTCAGCCATATCATGCAGGACCTACATTGCGACGGTCAGCGGCCCTCGATCATCTGGGTTTTACCAAATGCGGATATAAGCGGGCTTTTTGACAGGATACTCGTGTTCGACAAAGGAAATCTTGTCGAAACCGGGAGTTTCGAAGAGCTTTCCGCCAAAGACGGGATGTTCAAACAGTTTCTCTCGTAATATCGTGATCAGGCGCGATAGGGGGTAAGACGCAAATGCTACTGAAGGACGAAGTCGAAATGTTGCGGCGCGTGCCGCTGTTTTCCCAGATTGCTCCAGCCAAGCTGAAGCTGCTTGCTTTTGCTTCCGACCGGATGACCTGTCGTGAGGGGCAGAACCTGTTTCGCCAGGGCGATGTCGGTGACGCAGCCTATGTCGTGCTGTCAGGGACAGCCGATGTTCTGGTCAATTCGGATGCTGGCGAGATCAAGGTCGCGGAAGTTCAAAGCAATTCAATCGTCGGGGAAATCGCCATTCTCTGCGATGTGTCGCGCACCGCAACCGTGCGGGCGGCCTCGCGTCTTGAAGTTTTGAAAATCAGCAAGGAAAACTTCCTGAAACTGATGAGCGATTTTCCCGAAATCTCCTCGGAAATCACCCGGGTTCTGGCTGATCGTCTCAATCACACGACATCCGAGCTGTCCGCGGCCCGCAGCCGCGAGCAACAATTGCTGAACTGATACCGAGAGCGATCGTCTCAGCATCCGACATAGCGGATAGCCGGGCTGTCATATATCCTTTACTTGCTTTTCTGCCCATTTCCGCGAAGTTTCGGCATTCATTCGACCTCGTTCTGTCCTGAATCGAGGATATTGTCCCAAACATCCCGGAATGTGCCATGACCGATCTTAGCGCCCGCGACCGTCTCGCGCCTGACAGTTCTCCACGCCTGTTAGCCCTTGCCAGCATTGCTCTCGAAGCCGGAGCGCTGGCGCGTCAATCGCTGCGTCGCCGTCATGTCGACCAGATGGTGTCCAAAGGTCCGCGCGATTACCAGACGGAAATCGATGTCGCCGTCGAGCGCCTGATCGTTGCCGGTGTCTCCGAGGCCTTTCCGGACCATGCCATCCAGGGCGAGGAAGAGACCGGCAACCGTACAGGTGGCCCAGATGCACCGGTCATCTATATTGATCCCATTGACGGAACCACCAATTTTGCCTGGGGCCTGCCGCATTTCGGCATGACCATCGCCATTGCCGAACGGGGCGTGATCACCTGCGGGGTGGTTTATGACAGTATGCTCGATGAGCTTTTCAGTGCTGAAATCGGTAAGGGCGCCACTCTGAACGGCGAAAAACTACAGTGTGCTGATGTGGCCGATGTCCAGAATGTGCTGGTGGGAGCGGGCTTGCCGGTCCCCGGACAAGTGAAAAGCGTCGATGAGGAGCTCTATCACCGGGCGCTCCGCCGGTTGATGGACAATACCGCTGGCGTGCGCCGTCTTGGGTCGGCGGCGCTATCGATTGCCTATGTCGCCTGTGGGCGGCTGGATGGGTTTTTCGAGGATGGCCTGCAGGTGCATGACTATGGCGCCGCAGCCCTGATCCTGACCGAGGCCGGGGGACTGGTCACAGGCTTTGGCGGAATGCCGGTTGACGCCGGAGGTGGCATTCTTGCCGCCTCGCCAGCGTTGCATCCCTGGCTGCTCGCCGGGTTTCAGCCTGCGATGGATCGTTGACTGTCATAGAGGGCGATCAGCGCTTGAAGCCCGACCGGATCATCCGTGGTGATCTGGTCGCATTGCAGTGCCAGCAGCCGCAGGACGCGCGGTAGCGATGCCTCGTCCGCCCTGTTGATCGTATAGGCATCAATCCGTTTTCCAGCCGCATGGAAGGCGGCGACCATGTTGAAACCGCGATCCTCGGCAAACAGCACCGCCTCATGGTCGAGATAGATCATCTCGGCGTCGGGAATGGCGGCGACAGCATCGTCGATGAAGGTAACGAAGTTGCCATTTTCCATCAATCGTTCGATGGCGCCGCCATGGCAGGGATCGTAACCGAGCGGCAGGCCGGGCAGGGCCTCTGCGAGACGGGTGACGGCCTGTGCATCACCCGCCGACAGGATAACACGGTCGCGCACTGGCCCGATGGCGGCAACGAAAGCGGCGATGTCCTGCTGCGTCAAGTCGCTGACCTTTTCCTTCAGATCCAGTTGCAATACGGCACCCGCACGATGGGAAGTGCTGGCCAGAACGCGCCCGAGATCATCGATCAGCATAACCCTATGGGCACTTGGCTGTCCGTCATGGTCGCGCAGGAACAGGCTGCGCAGCTGCTCCACTGAGGCTGCACGCACCGGGCCTTGGCCGGTGGTGGCTTTGTCCAAAACCTCGTCATGCAGCACGGCCAGGCCGCCACCGGCATGACAGACAAGATCGATTTCGACGCTGGCGCCAAGCGCCATGCCCTCGGTGATCCGGTCCGGCGTGAAAGAAATATCGCCCGCCTGCTTATGGCCGCGATGCCATTTCAGCATGGTTCTGAAACCGTCACGCTCGATAAACAAGCCGTCAGACATTGGCAAAGCTCCTTAATCGCTCGGCGGTCTGGGACACACAGATCACCTTATTGTGGCGAAAAACCCGGAAAGCCCTGACCTGCAATTCGGCGCGGTCGCCTTTTTGCCAGCCGGTTCCCGGATCGGTCATGGCCTTTACCCTTGTGCCATCACCGAGTTGAAGATCGACCATGAGATGGCTGCCGAAATCGATAGCCCGGCAGACAAAGGCCGCGTCCGCCCGGTCGGTGGGCGACAAATGCAGGGCTTCCGGCCGAACGGCCAGCACAGCATCGCCATCCTCTGGATTGCTATCAGCATCGACCGCCAAGGAAAGGTCAATATGGGTGAATGCGCCCCTGCGCATTATGCCGGGAATGAAATTCATCTGGCCGATAAAGCCTGCGACGAATTCGGTTTCCGGCTCGCGGTAGACCCGGTCCGGCGGGGCGATCTGCTCGGCGCGGCCAGCCCGCATCACGACGATACGGTCGGCCAGCGCCAAAGCTTCGTCCTGACCGTGGGTAACGAACAGGGTGGTAATACCAAGCCGCTGCTGGATATCGCGCACTTCCTCGCGCAGCCGTTCGCGCAAATGCTGGTCGAGGCTGGCAAAGGGTTCATCAAGCAGCAGGATTTTCGGTTCCAGCACCAGCGAGCGGGCAAGTGCCACTCTCTGCTGCTGGCCGCCCGACAGTTGATAGGTCTGGCGCTGACCGTAATCCTTCAACCCGACCATGGCCAGCGCTGCCTCGACCCGGTCAGCGATTTCGCTTCTCGCCATGCCGCGCAGCTTCAGGCCGAAGGCGATGTTCTTGAACACATTCATATGGGTCCAGAGCGCGTGGCTTTGAAAGACCATCCCGGTCGGTCGCCGTTCCGGCGGCAGACGGGTGACATCCTGGCCGTCAATGCGGATCATGCCGCTGGTTGGTGCTTCGAAACCGCCAATCATCCGCAGCAGCGTCGATTTACCCGAACCGGATGGGCCGAGCAGGCAGACCAGCTCGCCATCCTCTACATGCAATGAAAAAGCATCGACGGCGGTCGAGCCTGGAAATTGCTTTGAAACGCGGTCAAGGGTCAGTTGGGCCATGGGTGTTCGTTTCTGTTCCGGTTACAGGCGATGAGGGGTCTGTTCAGGCGCCAAAGCCCTTGGCGAATGCGCCTGTGCCGATGGCGCGGCGGGCAAAGATCAGTGCGAGGAAAGAGGGAACCCACAGCATGACCGACAGCACCGCGCCATATTGCACCACCATCTGATTGTTGATGAAGGACACCATCAAGACAGGCATGGTGCGCACCTGTGGCGCGCCAATCAACCAGGCGCCTTCTGTTTCGTAAAACGTGCTGACGAAGGTCAGGAGCAAGGCGGCAAAGATCGTTGGCGCTGCCTGCGGCAGCGTAATCGACCAGAAAACCCGCAAGGGCCGGGCGCCCGCATCACGCGCCGCTTCTTCCATTCGCCGGTCTACATTCTGGAAGGCGGCAACCGGTATCCAGATCATCAGCATCAGCGTGCCGACCAGCTGAATCAGTGCCACGCCCCAGAAGGTGCTGATCAGATGCAGCTTCAGGAAAATCGCCGCAATGGCCACCAGCAGGCCGAATTTGGGGAAGGCATGCGAGGCAAGAAAAGACAGGAACAGCAGATTGCGGCCCGGAAATTTCATCCGGGCAAAGGCATAGGCAGCCGGAAGACAGATCACCGCCGACAGCAATGTCACCGTGGCGGTGAGGCGCAGGCTGAGAAAGAGCGCCTCCCAGACGTCGGCGCGGCCAAGCGTCAGGAACCAGAAGCGCAGGCCGAATTGCTGCGGGATCACTAATGGATAGCGCCAGACCTCGGTAAAGGCCCATGTGCCGACCACCAGCAGTGGCAGGGCGATAAACAGGGTGAGCAGGCCTGCGAAAGCAAGGCCCGTCCAGTCGATCCTACCCACTCTCATCGCAGGGGCCTCATCGTGTTCGTTCCTGATTTCTGGCAATCGAATAGACATAGAACGCGCCGAAAAACAGGCAAAAGCCGAAGCTGATCACCGCTTGCGTGGTGGCATTCAGCGGATCGTTCAGATCGGCAAACGTTCGCTGCATGAAAGGCCCCATCATTTCCGGCGAGGCCGGGCCGAGCAGATAGGGCAGGGTAAAGGCCGAAAATATTCCGAGAATGGCAAAGGAACTGGCGACTAGGAAGGAATTGGCCATGCGCGGCAGGATGATATGCAAAAATACCTGCACAGGCCTTGCACCAGCGTCGCGCGCCGCCTCGACGGCATTGTTGGAAATGGCGCTGAGACCCGCCGTCAGCATCAGCACGGTCAAAGGCAAATTGTCCCAGACCAGACCGATCACAGGTCCCCAGGGCGTCAGATAGGGCGTTGGCAGTTTCGGCAGGCCCACGGCGTGGAGCAGGATATCGACCGTTCCATTTGGACCGATGGTGCGGATCAGTGCATAGGATAGAATGATCGACGGCACGAACATCGGAAAGATCGCCAGCGCCTGAACATAAGCGGCCAGCCTGCTGGAGGAAAAGCGCAGGTAGAGCGCAATCGGCACGCCGATCAGTAGCAGCACAACGCCACAGACGGCGGTGGTCCAGAGCGTGATGCCGAGATTGCGCAGGCTGTAGGTGTCACTGAAGAAGAACCGGTAGGACGCCGCGGAAACGTGCCACCCGCCCTCCGGCGTGGTCATGACAAGCGTGCCGATCACCGCCGAGATGATCGGATAAATGATCAGCCAGGCCAAGAGCAGGATAGGAAGGGCGACCAGAAGCAGGCCAGTCAGCCCGCGTCCAGCCTTTGCCTCCCGCCCTTTATCAAGCGGCAGCGAACTGGGCGCGCTCATCAACCCCGCGCCAGGCCTGGTGCGACATTGCGGAACCAGCCGTCATTGACCGCCATTTCCCAATCGCCGCTGGGGAATGTCGGGATCGATGCGGGAATGACATCGGCATATTTCTCGCGCAGGTCCTTGGAAATATAATCCCAGGACACACCCGGAAAGCCACCGAGCTCGGTGATGATTGCCGACTGGATTTCTTCAGACAGCAAAGTATTGGCGAGCTTCAGGGCGGCATCCTTGTTGGCGCCATTGGAAAAAATCGTCATACGGGCGAAATCGCCGCAAAGCGCCAGATCCGTCAGCTGCACAAGCCGTGTGGTGTCGGGCAATACGCCCTGTGCAATCGATTGGAGCGCCTGATCGGACCAGACCGGTACCATGGTGACGACGCCTTGGGCAAGCAGCTGGATCGACTGCGAATTGCCGGAGGTATAGGCGCCCTTTTCGTAGAGAGATGGGGCCAGATCGTTGAGGATCTTCCAGCTTGGCGGCAAGGCTTTTTCCGCGGCGTCCGCCGTGTAATTGCCGACGGTGAATTTGCTCGGATCGCGGCCATTCGCTTCGTGGATGGCACGGCGGACGAAATTGCCGCCTGAACCGCCCTTGTCGGGGCGGTTGTAGATGAACTGGCCGGGATTGGCCTTGATCCAGGAAATCAGCTGTTCCCAGGTTTTCGGCGCATCCTTCGGATCGAGCTTGGTGCTGTCATAGGCCAGAAGAACCTGCGAACCGCGATAGGGCAGCGACTGCGACAGATCGATCGCCATCGGGTTGACGCGGCCAAAATTCGGGACATTCTTCTCGGAAAATGCCACCCACAGACCGGCATCGATGGAGCCGGTTGGCAGGCGCGGATTGAAGGCTTCAAACAGGTCGGCTTGCGGATCGCTGTTGGATTTCAACGCGGCGAGGGCGCGATCGCCAATCGCACGCAGACCGTTATTGTCGCCGGCATCAATCACCTTGATCGTTAGGTCACTGTTGGCCTTCTCGAAGCTTGGGCGAACGATGTTGTTCCAGAAGTCGATGATATTGGCATCGGAGCCGCTGTAGACATTGATTTCCTTGCCCGCAGCAAAGGCAAAATTCGGCATGGCGGCCAGGCCTGCGGTTGCGCAGGAAGCTAGCAGAAAGTCGCGTCTGTTCATCATCGGTCTCCGAAATGGGTCGAGATATAAAACCCCTGACATTTTAGGGCAGCGTTACCGCTGGACCGTGACAGCGACATGAAAGCTGGATGATGCTTTTGTGTCTTTTTGAACAAGGAGCTAGGTTGTCTCCTGCAAAAATTGGCCTTGCAAACGGGAGAGGCTTCTAATCATCTGTTGTTGTGGAGACAAAGCATAAAGAGTGTGCCGATGCCGGACCCGAAAACTGTCAGCACCGCGATTGTCATTCTCGCCGCCGGGCAGGCGCGCCGGATGGGCGGCAGCGCCCATAAGCTTCTGGCTCTCTTTGATGGTGTCCCACTGATCCGTCGCGTGGTGGCGATCAGCCTTGCGAGCCGGGCGGCATCCGTGACGGTTGTCACCGGACATCGTCGGGAGGAGGTCGAGGCTTGTCTTTTAGATTTGCCAGCCGCGATGAGCTTCAATGCCGGGTTTGCCGAGGGGATGGCATCCTCGTTGATCACCGGACTAAATTCTCCAGATGTGGCTGGCAAGGATGGCGTCATGGTGGTGCTCGGCGATATGCCGGGACTGACGGCATTGCATCTCGATGCGCTGATCTTAGCATTCGAAAGCGCAGATGGCCGCGCCATCATCCGTGCAGCGTCAGGTGACGTGCCGGGTAATCCGGTTATTTTACCAGAGGCGCTTCGCCCGGCATTGCTGACATTGACGGGCGATAAGGGCGCCAAGGCAATCATCGCGGCCAGCACGCTGCCGGTGATCGATGTCGATATCGGTCCGGCTGCCCTTGTCGATGTCGACACACCAGACGCCATTATGGCGGCTGGCGGAGTGTTGAACGGATAACGTTCGTATTGGCTTACGTATTTGCCGAGTTCAGACTTTCAAGCAGCGCCGCGATATAGCCGTAGCAGAAGGCGAAGGCGACCCCGGTTGGATCGCGGCCACTGATGGTGGGAACATGATCCGGCATCAGCATATATTGGTAGCCGACTTCGTGGTAGATCTTGACCGATCGCACCATGTCCATATCGCCTTCATCGGGAAAGGTTTCCATGAAGGACAGTTTGCCGCCGCTGATATTGCGGAAATGGACGTTGAAGATCTTGCCGCGCGTTCCGAACCAGCGAATGATATCGTCGATTTCCTCGCGCGGATTGTCCAGCATTTCACCAATTGATCCCTGGCAGAAATTCAGGCCGTGATAAGGGCTTTCGCGCATCTGCACGAATTTCTTCAATCCCTCCACTGTGCCAAGGACCCGGGTTACGCCCTTATAGCCAGGCGGCGTGTAGGGATCGTGCGGATGGCAGGCCAGGCGCACCTTGTTGCTTTCGGCAACCGGCACGACCCGTTCCAGGAAATAATCGATTCGCTCCCAATTTTCATCCTCCGAAAGAACGCCAGCCAGTCCCGGTGCTGCGGCCTGATCGGCCTTGTCCCAGCGGAAGCTTTCATTCATTGAGCCTCCCCGGCCTTTCTCCATCGGAGTGCGGGGAATGCCGATCAGGTTGAGATTGTATTTTGCCGCCGGAATTCCGGCCGCTGCCAGGTTCTCGATCATCTTGCAAACCGCATCGATCTGGCGGTCGCGGTCTGGGCCGGCCAACAGGATATCCGGATAGGATGCTCTTTCGATTGGGCTGGAGGGCAAGGGCAATTGCAGCATGTCCAGGATCAGGCCAAAGCTCTCGACCTTGTCGCGATGGCGCTCGATATCGGTAAGCGTCCAGCTGCGTGGATCGCCCGGCGGATCGGCGCAGATATGCTTGAGGCCCAATTGCGCAAACACCCGATAATCGTCGTCGTCTCGCGCGCCAACCTGCGTTCCTAAATACATGACGCTCCTCCTCATGCAAGTGCTGTTTATCATGACATAATATGAATTTTACAGGGTGTCGAGTTGTTTTGAGGCTTTTTCGCTTGAAGGTGCTATTGCACATTATCGCTTTTATCGAAGCTATTAGAAGTCGTTGTCCATGAAAATGGTGGTGCGAATATGGTGAAGTAGCCAGCAATCAATCATTTCATACTATGACACTTAGTTTGATATAATATGTGTTTGAGATGGTTCCGCATCGTATCGAGCATGCGAATTTGCGCGGCGCGACGGGCCTCATCATAAGCTGTCTGAATCAAATGAGATCCATGGTCGGGGTTCTCGGTTGGGGGGGCATTTTCGACGGCGGACTCAATCTCCAAAATGTGCATGGCTGAAAAGTCAAATGGTGTGGGTTGCTCTTCCAGGGCGCCAAGCGCATCCCGCTTTGATGAATGTCGAGGGCTGTGCGAGGGCGTTCGTCGCAGAGCTGTTCATCGCATCTTTTGCAGAATGTCCAGGTGGGCTGTTGCAGCTGCATCGGAAAAGCGAGTGATGCTTTGGGGCTGAAACCTTTGATATGCATGCGTGTTTTGCGCTTGCTAACAAATTCGGACGCTGCTGCGAAAAAAACAATTACCTCTGATTGCATTGATCGTTGACAGTGGGTTAAATATTGCTATCCTTCGACTGAATAACAAAGATAGTTTTTTGAGAAAACAAGTCAAAAAAATTAGTAACGTAAAATATAAACTGGTTTATGAAATTTTGAGAATAGCTCGTTCCATTCGAATATTTAAAATAAGCAAATTATTTAATTCTTATTGGAGGTAAGTGTGGCATCTGTCGCTATCATTGGTTCCGGTATTTCCGGACTGAGTGCAGCCTATTCGCTTGATAAAGACTTCGACGTTCATGTTTTCGAGCAGGACGACCGGCCTGGTGGGCATGCAAGCACAGTGGTCGTTTCTGATCCATTGGGTGATGTCGGTGTGGATACGGGCTTTATGGTGTTCAATCCGCCCAATTATCCTAAGCTTACCAAGTTTTTTGCTGAGCTGAACGTACCGCTGACCGAGCATTCCGGTGGTTTCAACTTCTTCGATGTCGATGCCGGTACCTATTACGGCACAGAGGAGTTTGAGAAGGATGAGGCTTATGTTCGGGCTAACTATGGGCCGGAATTCATTTCCGTCTGGGAGCAGGCAGATCGCCTGCTGAGGGAAGCGCCTCGCCATATCATGGAGGGCAAGTGTCAGATTCCATTGGAGGAATATCTCCGGACCTATGGTTATACTGACGACTTTATCAACGGTTACATGATCCAGATTTCCTGCTCATACTGGTCTGTCCCCGTTGAGGTTACATTGAATTCTCCCGCGGTCATGGTCATTGGCATGTTCCTCAATCATGGCAAGGATGGCCTTGGGGGGAAGGGTGTGAAGTGGCTTGCGGTCAAGGGAGGTGCCAAGGGCTATCTTGATATCCTGATTGGCGGCCTCAAGCGTCCACCAAGGTTGAATGCGGCGGTAACGTCCGTGCGTGCTCTTGCAGATGGTGTCGAGGTTCAGACCGGTGGAATCTGGGAAAAATTCGACTATGCCATTGTCGCGACCCATGCCGACCAGGCTTTGAAATTGCTCGACAATCCAAGTGTGAAGCAGCGCGAAATTCTGGGAACGTTTGAGTACAATCGTTGCAGCACAGTTCTCCATACCGATTCATCCGTGATGCCTGTGCCGCCGCACAGGTGGAAGAGCTGGAATTACGGCTGTATGACGGTCGATGGCAAAAGGCGGCCCTATCTCGTCTATCATATGAATTCAATTCAAGGGTTTAAGGCTGAGCAGGACTATTTCGTGTCGTTGGATAGTCCGCTGCCCATCGATCCTGCCAAGGTGATCAAGACTTTCGATTACGAGCATCCGGTCATTACCATCGAAAGCAGCAAAATGCAGGCACGCTTGCCTTCGATCAATGACGATGGTCCGCTGTATTTTGCAGGTTCTTACTTCTCTGTCAGGGATCTCGGGCCGGATTTCGTCGGTTTCCACGAAAGCGGCGTCTATTCCGGTACACAGGCGGCGCGCCTTGTGAAACGGCATGCCGCAGCTCCAATCGGGAAGACTGCGTAATCTATCGAGTCGTGTAGTCGATAGGCCTTCGCCTTTTTTAATCGAGGTAAGATTTTCAGCGTAAGGCGCATGCATCATCGGGTGCGCCTTGCTAGAAGTCATATATCGTCGAATGATAGGCGGCAAGTCATTTCCCTATCATAAGCTATTGATATTATGAGATATTTCTTCCCTTCGCAATAAAGCCATAACGGCATCGATCACCCTGAACCTGTTTTCAGGAATGGAAAATTGTGCCGTTAAGGTCGCTCGCCTAAGGGCCAAAACAATAGTCACGTTGCGACAGTCGAAAGCCGGCATGTAGCCGGATGTTGCAATCATTTGGGGTTTCAGGTGCTAATTTGCGTCTGTAGATGGTATTGCAGGATGGACCATGTCGGAAGTGCTCCTGTTCGTTCATGTTTTTGCCGCAACAATGTTCCTTGGTAATATTGTTGTAACAGCCGTGTGGAAACTGATTGCAGACCGAAGCAATAATCTTAATATACTAAGGTATGCAATAAAATTGGTTTTCCTGACCGATTATGTATTTACGTTCGGTGGGGCTGTACTCTTATCTGCGACGGGCGGATATATGGCTCGCAGCTACGGTATGAATTTCCTCGACACGCCGTGGTTGCTGTATGGAGTGGGCTGTTTTCTTTTGTCGGGCCTGTCCTGGATGTTGGGGCTCATTCCCAATCAGATCCGCCAGCGAAGGCTTCTCAACCAGGCATCGGATTTCGATGCGATTGCCGAGCCGTTCCGCGCCTTGGCGAAGCGTTGGTATCTCTGGGGAACCCTCGCCAATGTTTTCGCGATCTGCGCCTTGTTTTTCATGGTCACGCGGTGACGTGGCCGATTTTTAAAATGCATTTCAACGCAACAAAGGGTGACGAATAATGTCTGACGTTCAAACAAAGTTCAGCTACGCAGAAGCCAAGACCTGGCTGGTCGAAAAATTCGCCTACAAGCTTTCGGTTCCGGCATCGGAAATCGATGTGAACAAGATCTTCACCGATTTCGGCCTGGATTCTACCGAGACGCTGGTGCTTGCAGGGGAAATGGAACAGTGGCTCGGCTTCGAATTGCCGCCGACGGCCATGTGGTACCACCCGACCATCGAGAAGTTGGCCAATTATCTTGTCGAGGCCAAGGATCTCTTCGAAAAAGGCGAACTCTGAATTCCAGAAGCCAAAATCCAGCGAGGTATGGCCAGCGAGGTATGGCGAATGGAGATGCCGAAGTCTGCAAGTGAACTTGCCCACCGAGAGAATGCCGGGATGACTGTGGTTTGCGTTCATCCCGGCGGAATGCCCATCCGCAGTTACATACAGCTTGCGGAGCGAATGACAGGCTATTCCTGGCATCTGGTCGAGCTTTCTCTCAACAAGCGCTACACCTCGGCGTTGGGCAAGACCGATCTTCCCGAAGGCATTCTCGGGGAGATTGCCGATGAAGCAATCGCGGATTTGGGAGAGGTCTGGAACGCCGAGCGGCTCTGTCTGCTGGGCTGGTCCTTTGGAGGTGTGCTGGCGTGCGAGATGGCAAGCCGGCGTACAGACGGCGCTTGCGGCGCCGTCCTGCTCGACAGCATTGCACCACGCTTGTTCAATGGCGTGATGGATGGGACGCAGACAGAGCGGTTGATAACGCTCAGCCGTTCACAAGTGGTCAGGGTTCGTTGGTTCACGGACTATATGCGGGCGCTGAAGCGGGTTGCCTGGGAAGTGGCAGGCAGCGATGCCCATCGCCTGGCGGAAGACGATCTAATCGAGCTGATGCGTCTCCAGTTGATTGCCAATGGCGGCCTGCCGGAAACCACCAGCTTCGTCGGGTTCTCCAAGGTTTACCGGGAGTTTTCGAAAGGAATGAACCGTAACATCGCGGTTATCCTTGCTCACAAGCCGCAATCCTACGGGTTTCCCGTGCATCTGGTTCGGTCTGATTACCCATTATACGAAATATTTCATCTGCATGAAGACATGGGGTGGGGGCAGTTGGCGCCCAATCTCACAGTCTCGAATCTGCCGCTGGGCCATTACGAAATGTTGCTGGAGCAGCAGGCCCTGGATCACATTTCAACACATATTGAAAATATATCGCACCGTTTGATTTGAAATATATTGACGAAAACCTTTTGGAAGGGGCCGAATAATGGACGGGTTCTCGCAGCGCGTATACGATGTCTTTTCTCCTATCGCAATTGTTGGCGTAGGAGCTTTGTTTCCGGAAGCAAAAAATGCTGATGAATACTGGAACAATATTGTCAAAGGCAAGGATTGCCTGAAGGATGTGCCGGAGACCCATTGGAAAATCTCCGATTATTACGATCCAAATCCTTCAACGCCTGACAAAACCTATGCGCGCCGGGGCGGCTTCATTCCTGAAACGGCCTTCAACCCCGTCGAGTTCGGTCTGCCGCCGTCTCAGCTTGATGTCACTGACATTCTGCAGATCCTCAGCCTCAGCGTTGCCAAGCAGACATTTCTGGATGCGGGTTACGAACATGCCAAATTGAACCGCGAAAAGACCGGCGTGGTGCTCGGCATTACCGGCGCCAATTCGCTGGTGACGCCGCTAACCTCGCGCCTGCAATATCCGCTATGGCAGAAGGTTTTGGAGAGCCGGGGTCTTCCCAAGGCCCAGGTTGACGATATCGTCGAGACGCTGAAGCTTGCCTACGCGCCTTGGGAGGAAAACTCCTTCCCCGGCATGCTGGGCAATGTCGTCGCCGGACGCATCGCCAACCGCTTCGACCTTGGCGGTATCAATTGCACGGTGGATGCGGCCTGCGCCAGTTCGCTGGCGGCCATGCGCATGGCCATCGATGAGCTGCATAGCGGTCGCGCCGACATGATGCTGACTGGCGGCTGCGATGCCGAAAACACCATCCTGATGTATATGTGCTTTTCCAAGACACCCGCCTTCAGCAAGAAGGGGGTGATTTCGCCGTTCGATGAGAATTCCGACGGCACGTTGATCGGCGAAGGCATCGGTATGATGCTGCTGAAGCGGCTGGAAGATGCCGAACGCGATGGCGACCAGGTTTATGCCGTCATCAAGGGGCTCGGTTCGGCCAGCGATGGCAAGTTCAAGAGCATTTACGCACCGCGCGCCGCCGGACAGGTCAAGGCGCTGCAACGTGCCTATCAGCAGGCGGGCATCTCTCCCCATGATGTTGATCTTTGGGAAGCCCATGGCACCGGCACGGCGGTTGGCGATGCGACCGAAGTGGATGGCCTGAAGACCTTCCTGAAAAGCTGGGACAATGATGGGTCTTCTTCGCCCATAGCACTCGGCTCGGTCAAATCGCAGATCGGCCATACCAAGGCAGCAGCGGGTGCGGCTTCCGCCATCAAGGCAGCGCTTGCCTTGCAGCACGGCGTCCTGCCCCCAACCATCAATGTTAACAGACCCGATCCCAAGCTGGGTCTGGACGAGACGGCGCTCTATCTGAATTCCACGGCGCGTCCATGGTTCCGCGATCCCAAGACCGCCAAGCGCCGGGTTGGCGTCAGCGCCTTCGGCTTTGGTGGTACGAATTTCCATCTGGTCCTTGAGGAAGCACCACAGACCGCAAAGGCACCGAAGCTGCGCAGCGTCCTGCCGCGACCCATTGTCGTCGCAGCCCCCACTGTGGCTGCTTTGCGCAAGCGTTGTGAGGAGCTTCTCACCGCCACAGGCGAGGGTGCCTGGCCTTTCGAGGTTTCAATCCCCGCAAACCATCCGCGTCTGGGCCTGGTTGCCGCCGACGACGTCAGCCGCCGCGCTTTGTTGAGTGAAGCGATCCAATTGCTCGACAGCCGTCCGGCCACAGCCGAATGGCGTCATCCAAAGGGCATCACTTTCCGCCCCAGTGCATTTGAAAACGCTAAGCTGGCCGGCTTGTTTGCCGGGCAGGGGTCGCAGCATCCCAATATGGGCCGGATGGCAGCGGTTGCCATTCCGGCGCTCGGCGATTTCGTCGGTGCTGCCGATACCTTGTTTGCCAAGGACGGTGCCCAGCCCCTCAGCCAGGTCATGTATCCGATCCCGGCCTTTGATGATGCGGATCGCAAGGCCCAGGAACAGGCATTGCGCCGCACGCAATATGCCCAGACAGCAATCGGCGCACTGTCGGCAGGCCATTATCGCTGGCTGCAAAATCTCGGCCTCAAGCTGGAAGCCGTGGCTGGCCACAGCTTCGGCGAATTGACAGCGCTTTGGGCTTCCGGGGCCTTGAGCGATGCCGATTTCTCAAGCCTGGCCAAGGCGCGTGGCGATGCCATGGCTGCTGTAACCGGCGACGGCGCTGGCACGATGACGGCGGTGAAGGCCGGTCGTGAGCAGTTGGAAAGCCTGATTGCCGCCACCAAGGGCAGCGTTCATTTCTGCAATCTGAATACGCCGAAGCAGACTGTAGTTGGCGGAGCGGTTGAGGCTATCGAGAAATTCGAGGCCGACCTTAAGGCTGCCTCAGTCGACTTTGTCCGGTTGAATGTTGCCGGGGCATTTCACACGCCGCAGGTCGAAGGTGCCGTCACGGCATTTGCCGAGCGGATCGACCAGACCAGTTTTGCCGTGCCGCAGATCCCGGTTTATGCCAATCGCAATGGCAAGCCTTATGCTGCATCGGCTGCCGATGTCGCGGCCCAGCTCAAGGGGCAATTGCGCGAGCCTGTCGAATTCATCAAGATTATCGAGCAGATGTATGCCGATGGCATCCGGGTGTTCATCGAGTTCGGCCCGCGCTCGACGCTGTCGAAAATGACCGCCGATATTCTCGGCGACCGGCCTCACCTGGCAATTGCGCTTGACCATGGTCAGCCGGACAAGGCGGATGCCGGTCTGATCGAAGCGGTGGTGGATCTGGCGGTTGCCGGTATTGCACTTGAAAGCCCGGTCGGGACCGAAGGCCTTATCGAGGCTCCGGCCAAGAAGGGTGAGATCAATCTGAATGGCATGAATTACGTGTCACCGTCCCGCAAGGAGGCCTTTGCTAAGGCGCTGGCCAATCCAGTCGTCGTTGCCCCCAAACCGGTTCCCACGCCGCCACAGCCTGTCGCCGCAAAGCCTCTGGCTGCTGCCCCCGCGCCTGTCCGGTCGGAACCAGCAAAGCCAGTCGCTGCAAATGTCGCGTTCGGCGTTCCGGCACCAGCCCCGGCACCTTCAATAAAAGCGGCATCCGTGGAAAAGCCGTCCGAGCCATTGGCACCCAAACAAGCCGTTGCCCTGACGGCGCCTGCCTCCAGATCGTCATTTGCGGAGAAATCCATGTCCATCCTGAAGAATGAATCCTCGTCCGAGCCAGCTGTGGCTCTCGGTGGTGGCGATATCGTCGCTGAATTGGCGCGGTCCAATGGCGAATTGCATCGCGAATATCTCAAATTCGAGCAAAGCGCCCTGCAAGCCCTGGTGCACAATGCAGGCGAGTTGAGCGCTGCCCATGTCGATATGCTCTGCGAGATCCACGAGGAAACCAACCTCACCCACCGTGAATTCATGCGCAGCCTGCCCAGCCTGTTCCTTGGTCAGGGCGAATTGCCAGCCGCCCGCGTCAGGACGGTCGAGCATGAGCCTGCAAGGCATGAACCCGTCAAACGGATGATTGAAACCGCCGTCGCCCATGCCGCACCTGTTGCCGCAGCCAAACCGGCGGTCACAGCCAAGGCATTTGAGCCGGTCGCCACTCCGGTTCAGCCCCCAGCCGCCAAACCGGTTTCCGCAGCCCCACCCGCTCCGGTCCCTGCAAAGCCTGTTGCCGCGCCGGTTGCACAAGCCGCGGCTCCTGCTGCTGCATCCGCTGCGCCAGCGGCGGTTGTCCGCGACACCTTGTTGGCTGTCGTCAGCGAAAAGACCGGCTATCCGGCAGAAGTCATCGACCTCGACATGGATCTCGAAGCCGATCTCGGTATCGACTCGATTAAGCGCGTCGAAATCCTCGGCTCTCTGAAAGAGCGCCTGCCGCAAATGGCGGAGCTTTCCCCTGATCGTATGGGTGAGCTGCGCACGCTGGCCCAAATTCTCGAACTGGCAGGCTCTGCGTCCCCGGCGCTTCAAGCCTCTGCCACTCCGGCCGCGCAGCACGCCGCTGCGTCCATCGTCGCCCCGACACCAGCGGCATTCGCCCCGGCTGTCGCGGCCGGAGCCATCCGGGAAACCTTGCTGGCAGTTGTCAGTGAAAAGACCGGTTATCCCGCTGATGTCATTGATCTCGAAATGGATCTCGAAGCCGATCTCGGTATCGACTCGATCAAGCGCGTCGAAATCCTTGGGTCGCTGAAAGAGCGCCTGCCGCAAATGGCGGAGCTTTCTCCTGATCGCATGGGTGAGCTGCGCACGCTGGCCCAAATCCTGGAACTGGCCGGTTCCGTCGCTCCTGCTCCGGTCGCACAGCCCGCCGCCGTCTCTATCGCTACTCCCGTATCGGCGGCGACCTCTCCTGCTGTTGCGGCCGGAGCCGTGCGGGAAGCCCTGCTGTCTGTCGTCAGCGAAAAGACCGGTTATCCCGCCGATGTCATCGACCTCGACATGGACCTCGAAGCAGATCTTGGCATCGACTCGATCAAGCGTGTGGAAATCCTCGGCTCGCTGAAAGAACGCCTGCCGCAAATGGCCGAACTTTCGCCTGACCGCATGGGTGAATTGCGCACGCTGGCCCAAATTCTGGCACTGGCCACTGAGGGTGCTGTCGCTGATGCGCCTGCTGCCTCCGTGGCGGCACCCGTAGCAGTCCCGGCGCTTGCTCCGACACAGACAGTTGTTCCTGAAACTGCCGGGTTGCCCGCTGGCGCTGTCCGCGAAGCACTTCTCGCCGTCGTCAGTGAAAAGACCGGTTATCCAACCGATGTCATCGATCTGGATATGGACCTCGAAGCTGATCTCGGCATCGACTCGATCAAGCGCGTGGAAATTCTCGGCGCCTTGAAAGAACGCCTACCGCAAATGGCGGAGCTTTCGCCGGATCGTATGGGTGAATTGCGCACCTTGGCCCAAATTCTGACCCTTGCTGAAGGTGAGGCTTCAAACGCTGGGGAACCCCAGCAGAAAGAGGCAGCTCTCGCTTCTTTTAAGGATGGTGACGATCTGATCGGGCGCGGTGTCGTCACCCTTTTGCCAGCTCCGCTCGATCTGGTGACGCAACAGGCTTTTCAGAAGGGGGCAAAATTTCTACTGACCGGTACCGATGATGCCCTGATCCTTGCCCTTCAGAAGGGGTTGAAAAGCAAGGGTATCGAGGCTGTCTGGCTGCGGTTCGAAGGCAAGGTTTCCTCTAAGGCTGGTCCGCAATTGGCGGCTGGCAAGGACGAGGCCGAGCTGAAACAGCAATTCGAAGCTCAGGGTCCTTGGGATGGGGTGATCTATGTTCATCCCAAGACAATCGACAACGCGCTTCCCGGCGCTGAAAGCGACGCATCGGTCCTCTGGCTGAAACGGGCCTTGCTGCTTGCCAAGCTGTCGATCACGCCGCTCACGGCGCGGGCTTCCCAGGGTCGCACGGTGTTCATGACGCTGTCGCGGATGGATGGAGCCCTCGGCTACCGGGATGGCAGCCTTGCAACGGTGGCATCCGGTGCCTTGTCCGGCCTGGTCAAGACTTATGCCGCCGAAGCACCGCATATCTTTGCCCGCGCCGTCGATATCGCGCCGCAGATCGAAGATGCCGCTGCTGCCGATCTGCTGGTGCAGGAAGTTTTCGATGCCCGCCACAGCATCACCGAAATCGGTCTTGACGGGCAGGGGCGCTGGAAGCCTTCCATTGAGGCGATTTCCTCCAGCGATGCCGTGACGGTCGCCGATCCCGATGAATTGTTCATCGTCACCGGTGGTGCGCGGGGTGTGACAGCCGATTGCGTGCTGGCCTTAGCCTCTGCCGCTCCTCGTCGCTTCCTCCTGCTCGGTCGCTCCGCCCTTGAAGCCGAACCGGCCTGGGCTGCGGGTCTCGAAACCGACGCGCAATTGAAGGGTGCAGCTCTTGCCGCACTGCGCGAAGGGAAAGCGCCTGTAACACCGAAGCTGATCGATCAGACAGTGCGTGGGGTTCTGGCGGGCCGTGAAATCCGCCAGTTGCTGGCCGCACTGGAAAAGCTCGGTAGCCATGCCAGCTATCTGTCGCTCGATATTTCCTCTCCGGCGATTTCCAGCCTTGGCGATCACCCCGAAATTCAGAAGGCGGCGAAAATCAGCCTTGTGCATGGGGCTGGCGCGCTTGCCGATGCGGCAATCGCTCAGAAGAAAATCAGCGAAATGGACCGTGTCTTCACGCCGAAAATTTTCGGTCTGGCCGGTCTGATCAAGGCGCTGACGGGCAAGCCCTTCCACCGCGTCCTGCTGTTTTCCTCGGTTGCCGGTCTGTTTGGCAATCCAGGTCAGGCCGATTACGCCATGGCCAATGAAATGCTCAACCGTTTCGCCGCCAGCCAATCGGTGAAGGGCGTCGATGTCAGGGCGATCAATTGGGGTCCGTGGCTTGGCGGCATGGTCACACCGGAAATCCGCGATATCTTCATGAAACGCGGCGTTCCGATCATCCCACGCGATATCGGTGGCCAGTTCTTTGCCCGGGAAACCGCCATGCCTCTGCCCGCAACCGGCGCGGTACTGGTGGGTGGGTTGAAGCCGATCAATGCCCGCTTCGTCCCCTTTGCCGAATTGCCACAGGCACCAAGGCGACTGGCGCTCAGCGGCCACGACTGGACGAAGTCCTTGCTGTTGGCCGATCATCAGATCAAGGGACGTCCCGTCGTCCCCGCCGCCTTCGTGCTTGGCCTGGTTGCGGATGGATTGGAAAGCCTGCTTCCAGGCTGGACATTCTCGGGCTTCGATCAGTTCAACGTGTTGAACGGCCTTGTCATCAACAAGGATTGGCGCGGTGATTTCGAGCTGTCGCTCAGCGCACTCCGCGCCGAGACGGAAGAAACCATCCGGCTGGATGTGATGTTGGCCGATGGGTCTGGTCGCCCACGCTACAAGGCGGACAATATCCTGCTGCGCAAGGCCGCTTTCATGCCGCCACAGCCGGGCAAAGCTCTGCCTTCGCTGGAACCCTCGACGCCTGCCAATGGCTTTTATTCTGATGGCACGTTGTTCCATGGCGAGAGCCTGCAAATGCTCAAGACCTACAGGAAGCTGGAGGCTGCGAGCTACCTGTTCCGCATCGCCCAGCCAGCGGCCATCCATAGTGCGGCACTGAATGGATTTGCAGACAGCACATTGCTGGATGCGGTCTCCGTCGATGCGGTCCTGCAAGCAGCGCTGGCCGCGACGCGGCTGGAAGCCGATAGCCCAAGCCTGCCAATGCGGCTTGGATCGGCGACGCTGACGAGCCGGCCGGAGCCGGGATCAGATTGGCTGATTGCCGCTCGCCTCAAGGCTAGCCGCGCCCAGGAGCTGGATTGGGAACTGACCGGCTACGACCTTGATGGCCGCTTGCAGATGCAATTGGTGGCCACCACGGTCAAGCGTGACGAGGCACCGTCTGGCGCGCAGGGATCGAAATCCGTCGAGGCCGTCAAATGAGCCGCATCGCGATCACCGCCCTGTCGCTCTGCTTTCCGGGTGCCAACGACCTGGATAGTTACTGGCGCAACCTCCTTGCAAAAAATGACTCCCGCTCGACGGGCGGGGTCAAGGACTTCCGGATCGACCCTTTCTATCTGAGGGATAGTCAGGAGGATGTTGATCAGGTTCGCTGGCTCCGCGGCGGCTTCGTCGATCTGGACGAGGTGACCAAGGGCCTCGCAGATGAAGGCGGCGACGGCCTCGATCTGCCCTGGCAATTGGCCCGGCGGGTTGCCGAAGAAGCCTTGCAGACCAGCAGGCTTGGCGAGCGGGTCGATCTTGGCCGGGTTGGCATGGTGCTTGGTAATTATACCTTTCCGACCTTCGCCTCCAATAATGCCGTTGTCCCGGTTTGGGAGCGGGAAATAGCCGCAGGGCTGGAAGACGGTCTCGGGCTTTCGCCCGGGACGTTGGTGGACACGTCCTTGACGGCACCGCCTGCCGAGCATGGGGTGCTCAGCGCCGATGGCATCTATGCGGTTACACGAGGCTTGAGCCTCGGCGGCCCCAGCTTCAGCCTTGATGCTGCGTGTTCTTCTTCCCTTTACGCCATCGAACTTGCATCCAGTTATCTGCGAAGCGGACATGCGGATGCCATGCTGGCGGGAGGCGTCTGCCTGCCGGACCCCTGGCTGATCCATGTGTCCTTCGGCGATCTCGGCGCTTTTCCCAACAATGGCGTCAGCCAGCCCTTCGACAGCACGTCGGATGGTATCGTCACGGGTCAGGGCGCCAGCGTTGTCGTACTGCGGCGGTTGGAAGATGCGCTGCGCGACAATGACGTGATCCTTGCGGTCATTGAAAGTGTCGGTCTGTCTAATGACGGCACCGGTCAGCATATGCTTGTCCCCAATGCCGATGGCCAGCGGTTGGCCTATCAGCGCGCCTATGCCCGCACCGGCGTGCAGCCTGAAGAGATCGATTACGTTGAATGCCATGCCACCGGCACCCCGCTTGGCGACCGCACAGAGCTGACATCGCTGCAACGCTTTTTCGGTGCGGATAAGCAGCATTTCCCGCTGATCGGTTCGGTCAAGGCCAATGTCGGCCATCTTCTGACTGTGGCGGGCATGAGCAGTTTGGCCAAGGTTATCCTGGCCATGCAGGAAGGTACTATTCCGGCGACGCCCGGCATTGGAAAACTGCAAAAAAGCATGGACGCGCCGGGCATGGAGCAGCAACTGGTGGTCGAAAACCAGAGCTGGCCGACACCGGCTGGCAAGCGTCATGCGGCCATTTCCGCCTTCGGCTTTGGCGGCACCAATGCGCATATGATCGTCTCCGATGACCGGACGTTCTCAGGGCAACGGTCGCAGGGAGATAATGGCGCTACAAAAACCCTCCAACCGCCGCCGCTGGAAATCCGGGGCATGGCCGCCCATTACGGCAATGCCGCCAGCCTTCAGGCCTTTGAAGCGGCGTCTTTCGGCGGGGAACCCGTCTGGGCCGAACCGTCCAATCGTCGCTGGCGTGGCGCTACGGTAACTGCCGATGCGCCGCCTCAGGCTGCCATCAATGCCTATGATATCGATTTTCTGCGCAACCGCATTCCGCCAGCGGAAACCGAAGCCTTCAACGCCCAGCAGGGACTGGTGCTGAAGGTGGCCAATGAGGCGCTGTCCGATGCTGGCTATGGCCATATCGGCGAAAAGCGCTCCGCTCGCCCGGTAGCTGTGCTGGTGGTGCTGGAACTGGACCTGAGCGCCCATCTGCGCCGTGGCCGCACGCTGGTGCCGGATTGGATTGACCAGGCGCTGGCGGGCCAAGGTCTTCACCTCAGTGAGGATGAACGCCAAGGCCTGATCGATGCCTGCAAACGCGCTGTTCTGGGGCCGCTGCGCTCCACGGAAATCACCAGTTATATCGGCAATATCTGCGCCAGCCGCATTGCCTCGCAATGGAATTTCACCGGTCCGGTCTTCACCCTGTCTGCCGGTATGCTGGGCGTTGCCTATGCTATTGAACAGGCCGGGTTGATGATTGCCGATGGCAAGGCGGAAGCAGCGCTGATCGTCGCGGTTGATCTTAATGCCGGGCTGGAAGCCTATGCGCTGGAACAAGCCGCGACCCCTGTCGCGAACGCACAACCCGCCAAATCCTTAGGCGATGGTGCAGGCGCAATCCTGCTTGCTCCCGCCGGTTTGGGCGCAAGTGCTGCACCCTATGCGGTTCTCGATCACATCTCCATCCGTCATGTGGGCAACGGTGAGGACGGTGCCGTCGCGGTGGCGCTGGCGACCATCGCCGATGGTCATCGTCTCGATCTGATGGACATGGCTGGGCAGATCGGCGGCGATGGTGTGGAACTGGCGGCGGTTGCCACCCATGCTCCCGGCGCCGTTGTCTGCGGTGTTGAACATTTGAGCGGCCATTGCAAGGTTGCCCAGCCGATGGCGGCCTTGATCCGGGCGGCGCTATGCCTGTCGGGCCGCTATCTTCCGGCCACGCCCCCGGCCTGGCTGAATGCGGAGACGAGCCAGCCTTTGGCGGTTGCCATCGAACAGGCCGGACTTGGACTTCTGGCCGAAAGCGTGCCGTGGACGCGCCAGGAGCGGAGCCGTCCGCTTGTCGCGGGCGTGGGTGCCGCTGGACCATTCGGCAGCTACGCCGCCTTCCGTCTCAGCGAAGCGGTGGTGGAAACCCTGCGCCAGCCGGAAGCCGATTACCCACCCTTCCTGCCGGTCGGAGCCGAGAACCGGGGAGCCCTGGTGGGTGTTCTTGCTACGGTCATCGCGGCACTTGAACAGGGAACGCCATGGCAGGCATTGCAAACCGAAGCCTTGGCCAATCTTCGTGAAAGGCCCAGTGCACGGGTGTTGGTCCTGTCCGGTCGAGACCCGGCGCAATTGCTGACCGAAGCGCGTCAGGCGCAGAAATTCCTTGGTGAAGGCCAAGGGGTGGAGTTCCAGACACCAGCGGGCAGCTATTTTACCGACCGGCCCCAGGGCGCAGAGGGCAAGATCGCCTTCATGTATCCCGGCGGTTTCAACAGCTATCCGCATCTGGGACGCACATTGCTGCGTCGTTACCCGGACAGCCTGCGCGCTTTCGAGCAATTTGTTGATGATCCGGCGGCAACCCTCTGCCATGACCAGCTCTATCCGCGCCATAAGCCCGGGCAGGACGCGACTGTGCGGTTGATGCAGACCGAAGCCGGGATGCAGCAGGATATCGCGGCGATGATGAAAACCGGCGTCGGTTTCGCCCTGATGTATACCGCCTTGCTGCGGGACCAGTTCGGTGTGCAGGCCCATGGTGCGCTTGGCTATTCCATGGGCGAAGTCAGCATGCTGTTTGCCAATGGCATCTGGCCGATAGACCAGCATGGCTTGCGCAACGACCTGCCACTGTTCGAAACTTCGATTGGCGGTCCCCGTCAGGCGGTGCGTGACACCTTCGGTATCGGACCTGAGGTCCGCGACAATCAGGTCTGGTCGAGTTATGTGCTGCTTGCTCCGGTGGAGACGGTGCGCGACGCGATTGCCCCCCGTGCCGATGTGTTCATCACCCATGTCAATGGTCCCAAGGAAGTGGTGATTGCCGGTCTGCCCGCAGCCGTGACGGCTGTGGTCAAACAATTGGACGGCTATTCCGCCTATCGCAGCCCGGTCTCGCATGTCCTGCATGTGCCTTTGCTGCAACGGGTGGCGCATCAGATTTCCGCCCTGCACGATCATCCAACCACCGCACCACCGGACAATCTGCATCTTTATACCACCTCGACCTATGGGCGGATGACGGATTTCAGCCGTGAAGGCCTGTCGCGGACCATTACCGATGTGATGTGCTCCGAGGTGGATTTCGTGCGGCTGGTCGATATGGCCTATGACGATGGCTACCGGATCTTCATCGAATGCGGACCTTCGGCCACATGCAGTCGCTGGGTGAATTCGTGCCTTGCGGGGCGGGATTATCTGTCGATCAATCTCAACCAGCGTGGTGCCGACGATGGGCGCAGCCTGCTTGCGGCTCTGGCCCGGCTGGTTTCTCACGGTGTCAGGGTCGATCTTACCAGCCTGGTGCCTGGGGTGAAGGCCGAGCGCTCCAAAACAGTCATCAGCCTGCAACCGGGTGGCGCCGCTCTGCGCGCAACTGCTAGTGAAACGGTCAGGCCGCTGGAAACCAAACCCGTTGTGGCGCTGCCATTCACGCCCAGCGCTGTGGCAAGGTCTATTGCTTGGGGACCGACGGCAGCCTTCATCCTCGAAGGCACCAGCTTGGTTCAAGAATTGCTGGATGACAACACCCAAGACGACGACACCCAAGACGAAATCCAGCCGGACGATCAGCCAGCAAGACCAAATCCCGGTCTTCCATCTCTTTCCCCGAAACCTGTCGAAGCGGATCAACCATTCATGGCCAAGAATATTACCATCAGCCAGGATAAGTCTCAGCGGATCGCCCAGGCTGTCGAAGCCTTTTTGCAGCGCCAGCGCCTCGGCCATCAAACGTTCCTGCAAACCCAATCCGACCTCGTGCAGATCTGGCGCGAGCATGCCGGAAATGGGGCACATGGAAATGGGGCACATGGGGTACGGCCAGTTCAGCGTAGCCTGTCCCATCCGGCAACCATTGATGCCGCGCCTGCGGTATTGGAGATCGAGGCACCTCAGCCTGTCGCCCTTGCGCCTGCACCCGTTGCGCCGACGCTAGCACCTGTTGCCGTGGCCTCCGTGTTGCCTGCCAGCGCCCGTGAAAAGCAGGAAAAGGGCTGGTTTCTGGACGAACAGGATCTGTTGACCTTTGCCAGCGGCAAGGTTGCCGATGCCTTGGGCGCGCAATTTGCGCCAATTGATGATTATCCGGTTCGGGTTCGTCTGCCAGCGCCACCTTATTTCTTCGTGTCGCGCGTCACCAAGGTCGATGCCACGTTCGGGGAATATAAGCCTTGCTCGCTGACAACAGAATATGATGTTCCAGCCGATGCCTGGTATCTGATCGACGGCCAGATGCCTCCCGGCATCGCGGTGGAATCCGGCCAGTCGGATTTGTTGCTGGTTGCGTTGCTGGGCATTGATTTCAAGAACAAGGGTGTTCGCAAATACCGGCTTCTGGATGGGCGGTTGAGCTTTTACGGTCGTCTGCCGCAGGCAGGCAGCACGCTGCGCTTCGACATCACCATCGACCGGTTCGTCTGGCAGGGCGATGGCCTGCTGTTCTTCTTCCGCTATGACGGCTATGTCGATGGTGAGCTGGCCCTGCAATTGCACAGCGGTTGCGCCGGTTTCTTCACCGAGGACGAGTTGAATGCCGGTGGCGGCGTTGTCATCAAACAGCCTCCCGCAGCCCCGCTCACCCTTGTCAAACCCCTTCTGCCACGGGTGCGCGACACGCTGGAAAAATCCGATCTGGTGGCGCTGTCTGAGGGGCGGATCGGCGAGATCTTTGGCCCCGGTTCGCAGCATCCGGAAAGCGGCAGCTCCATTCGCCTGCCGCCCGAAATGCTGCTGATGATCGACCGCTTGACCGATATCGGCTCCTGGCAGGGCGAGCATTATGTCATGGAGGCCGAAAAGAGCTTTGACGCCGATGGCTGGTATTATACCTCGCATTTTGTTGATGATCCGGTCCTACCGGGCTCGCTGATTGCCGAAGGCGCAACCCAGTTGCTCAAGGTCTATCTGATCGCCAATGGCATGCATCAATGCTTTGCCGATGGTGTGTTTGAGCCGGTCACCCACCGCGAAATGCAGATTACCGTCCGTGGCCAGATCACTCCTGACGTGAAAAAGGTCCACTACAAGCTGTTCATTCAGGAAAGCGCCCTGCTGCCGCGCCCCTATGTGATTGCCGATGTGCTGATCTATGACGAGCATGGCAAGCCGCTGGTGCGGGTGTCCAATCTCGGCTTGCAGGTCATTGAAAAGCCCGGCGTCTCGGTTGAGCCGCGCTTTGGCGATCCGACCTGGTTCAGCGGACGCAAGACCAAGGGCGGTGAGAAGGTCGTGCTCAATGAAATGAGCATGCACCACGCTGCCAAGGGTGAATTGCGCATTGGTCTCGGCCCGGAATTCAACATTTACGGCGAGGAATTGCGCGCCCCGCATATTCCCAATGGTTGCTTCCAGTTTGTCGATCGCTGCCTGGAAACCACAGGCACGCGCGGCCAGCTGGTCCCCGGTGCCGTGATGGATACCGAATATGATGCCGCTGCCGACAGCTGGTATTTCCAGGAAAACAGCCATCCGCATATCCCGAATTTCGTGGTGCTGGAATCGGCGCTTCAGGCCGCCATTCTCAATGGCTATGCGCTGGGGCCAACCCTGAAATATCCCGATAAGGAATATTCGATCCGCAATCTGGATGGCACGGCGGTCTATCTTTCCGACCCGGATGTGCGCGGCACGACGATCCGCCACAGCCAGAAACTGCTCAGCAATGCCATGGTGACGGATTCGATCCTGCAAAACTTCGACTTCAACCTGAAGGTTGATGGCCAGCCTTTCTATCAGGGCCAGTCTTCTTTCGGCTACTTCACCAAGCGGGCGCTGGAAAACCAGCTTGGCCTTGACCAGGGCAAGCTCAGCAGGTTCTGGCTGGAGGACAACAGCGCGAAAGCCGAGGAGTTCGATCTTCTGAACCCGGCCTCCGCCCATCTGTTCGCCGGCACAGCGGACAAGCCCCATTGGCGCTTGCCGCCCGGCCATCGGTTCCGGCTGCTGCATCAGGCCAGCCTGGTGCGCGAGGGCGGAAAGTTCGGCCTTGGCTACGTCAAGGGTGAGCGGACGATTGATGCTGGCGAATGGTATTTCACCAACCATTTCCACCGCGATCCGGTCATGCCCGGCTCGCTTGGATTGGAGGCCATCCTGCAAGCCATGCAGCTCTTTGCCATCCAAACAGGTTTGGACGCGGGGATTGCCAATCCACGCTTCGGCATCGCGGTCGGCGTGCCGGTCAACTGGCGCTATCGCGGCCAATTGCTGCGCACTGACAAGCGCATGGGCCTCGAAGTGCATATCAAGGAAATCCGCCGGGAAGGCGAAGGCCTGGTGGTGATTGCCGATACCGATTTGTTCAATGACCGGCTGCGTATCTATGAAGCGCTGTCGATGAGCATTTCCATCAAACCGGCTTAATCCAAGGAGGATATCATGACGATCAATGCACGATTTGAAGACGCCTCCGCAACGCCTGCTATTGTCTGGGACACCCCGTCAATCCGTCGGCAATTGCAGAAATTGGATCAACCTGGCTCCGTGGTCAGCGATGGCACCCGGCTTGGGGTGACCTCGGAACTGGAGCCGCTGGAAGCCGGTTTCAAAGTGGTCTGCCGCTATCCTGCCCTGGCGCCAAGTGCGCTGGGGGACCCGGATTTCCTGGCCCATTACGATCTGCGCTTCCCCTATATGGCAGGCGCGATGGCCAATGGCATCGCCTCGCCGGACCTGGTTATTGCGCTGGCGCAGCAGGGGTTTCTGGCAAGCTATGGTGCAGGCGGCGTTCGGCTGGAACAGGTCGATCAGGCGCTGGCCAAGATTACCTCGGCGCTACAAGGCGCGCCGTTTTCAGTCAATCTCATCCATAGCCCCAGTGAACCGGCTATGGAAAATGGCCTGATCGATATTCTGCTGCGCTATGGTGTCACCATTGTCGAAGCCTCCGCCTTCATGGGGTTGACGCCTGCACTGGTGCGTTACCGGGCGCTTGGCCTTCGCCGCAGGGAGGATGGCGGCATCGATATTGGCCATCGGCTGATCGCCAAGGTCTCTCGCTCGGAAGTGGCCTCGGTCTTCATGGAGCCTGCGCCGGAAAACATCTTGAAAAAGCTGCTGGCCCAGGGCGCGATCAGCGAGGACCAGGCCGCATTGGCGGCCCAGGTGCCGATTGCCGACGACATTACGGCTGAAGCCGATTCCGGCGGGCATACCGACCGCAGACCGCTGGTCGTATTGCTGCCGATCCTGCTGCGGCAGGCGCAGAAAGTGGCCGAGAAGAATGGTTACGCCAAGCCGATCCGCATCGGTGTCGGTGGCGGACTTGGCTCGCCCAAGGCAATTGCCGCCGCCTTTGCAACGGGTGCCGCCTATGTGGTGACCGGGTCGGTCAATCAGGCGTGTCAGGAATCCGGCTCATCGCCTTCGGTGCGCGCCCTTTTGGCCAAATGCGGCTTTGCCGATACGACAATGGCACCGGCTGCTGATATGTTCGAGCTTGGGGTGGAGTTGCAGGTGTTGAAGCGCGGCACGCTGTTCGCCAGCCGCGCCAAGATGCTCTACGATCTCTATCGCCGCTATGACAGTCTCGACGCCCTGCCTGAACCGGTGGTGCAAGAGCTGGAGCAGAAACTGTTCAAGCAAAGCCTTGCCGATGTCTGGCGGATGACGGCGGATTATTTTGTCGGCCGCGACCCCAAACAGGTCACGGAGGCGGAAGCCGATCCGAAGCGCAAGATGGCGCTGGTGTTTCGGGCCTATCTTGGCAAGGCATCTCATTGGGCCAATGCCGGGGAAGAGGGGCGTCAGATCGACTACCAGATCTGGAGCGGTCCGGCGATTGGTGACTTCAACGAATGGACGGCTGGCACCTATCTGGAACAGCCGGAGGGACGCCGTGTCGTGGATGTCGCTACCCATCTGTTGCAGGGCGCGGCCTTTGAGACGCGGCTGCATTGGCTGGCCATGGCCGGTGTCCGCTTCCCCCATCCGATGTCCTATGAGATTGCGCCGCTATGACAACATCCGCCTTCTATCTCGACCGGTTGCGGACGCTGTTGGGCGATCCGCTTGAAGATGACCACCCCTTTTCCTTCGCCACTGCCGTGAAGGCCGATCTTGACGGCGATAGTCTCGACCTCCAGGCCACGGCGCTGGTCGAGTCAGGCTTTATCCGGCAGATCATTCCAGCCCATTGGAAGACGGGCGGGGAATTGGTGGATCTGGAAGCGGTGCTTGAAATGGCGCGCCTTCTGGCGGGCCGCAATCCATCGCTGATGCCTCGGCTGATGTATTCCATCGGGGCAATCACGGTGCTCGATCTGGCTGGCACTGAGGCGCAGCGTAAGACCCTGTCGGACTGGCTGCTTGCGGGCCACAGCGTAGCCCTTGCCGTCAACGAACCCGGCATTCGCAGCGATCTGATCAACAACCAGACAAAGGCGGAACGTCAGGGTGACTGGTATGTGATCAATGGCCGCAAATGGCTGGTTGGTCAGGCCGAAAAGGCGCGGGCCTTGATGGTCATGGCCAAGACGGGTGCAGGCGGACCGGCGGCTTTCTCGCTGTTTCTGATCGACCGGCAACCGCAATGGGAATCCACCCTGCCACACCCACGGGCAGAACTGAGCGGCATGCGCGGCATCGATGTCGCCGATGTCGATATTGATGTGGCCTGTGTCAATGTTGCAAACCGGGTGGGTGGCGAAGGCGAAGGCATCGAGCTGGTATTTCGCGCCGAATCTGTCATCAAGCTTCTGTCGATTGGTGCCATGCTCGGCCCCTGCGAAAGCGCCTTGCGGCTGACCTATGGCGAGATAGCCAAACAGGCCAATGGCGGCCATCCGCATCAGCATTTTCTGCTGGCCGGTGCCTATGCCGATTACCGGATCATGGACAGTGTCGCGAAAGCCGCAGCCCGCTTCGCGTCTTTCCGTCCGCAGCATTTTCCGGTGGCGGCGGCGGTCGCCAAACAGATCGCCCAGGAATTCAGCAGCCGGATTTTCACCAGCTTGATGGCAGCCCTGGGTGCCCGCTCGGTGCTGGCGGAGGAGCCGGTCTCGGCGATCCTTCAGAAATTGCGCCGCGACGGTGAAGTGGCGCAATATATGGATATCAATCCGCAGGTTAACCTCGGCATGTTGGCCAATCAATTGCCCAGTCTGACGAAGCGCCGCGCCAAGCTTGAACCGGGTCTTGCCGATGCGCTGTTTGCGCAATTGCAGGCGGAACTGTCACCGTCCTCGCCTTGCCCGGCCATGGTGCTTGCCAAAGTGCCGATGCTGAACAGGGCAGGTGAGCCATTGACGGATCTGTTGCCCGGGCTTGCAGACCGGTTTTCCAAGCTGACATCCGAGCACGACCGTGCGGTGGTGGACGCGCTGCAAGAGGCAGAGACACGTTTTGCCGCCCTTGAAGAGGGCATGACTGAACTGCTGGCCCTGCGCCAGGGCGAACGGCCGGAAGCCGTCAATGCGGGAGCTCAATTTGCACGGCTCTATGCCGTTTCCTGCTGCACGCTATCGGCACTGGCTGAGGGCGGGGACGATCTTCTGCCCTTCATGCTGCAACGCCTGCTGGCCGGTGATCGCTATGCCTTCAGCGGAGAAGATCGGTTCTATCAAGCGGCTTGGCATAGTCTCGCAGAAGCGATGGGGGCTGGTGAAGACGTTTATGGTGATGAAAGACGGCACGCTGCGGTTTAGCAGCGGTCGATGATTTTTCTCGTTTTTCAGGTGGTCTCGACAGGGCCATGCAAGACATTTTGATCAGGAGTTTCAGATGCTATTTCCCGAGGTGAAGAAAAAAGGGTCTGCCGAGGTCCTGGCGACATTGCGGCAGCTGGATCTGGCCATGGGCGATCCGTGGGATACGGCAGCACCGGCCTCCTTCGCGCAGATCATGGCTGATGACGAAGCAGAGCGGTTTCCGGCCCGTCCCTATGATGCGCTGGTGGGTGAAAGCATCAGTCAATGGCTGGTGCCGGAAGGTGCTGGCGGCATGATGTTTTCCTATCCGGAATCCCTGCAAATGTACCGGGCCATTGCCCGCCGCGATATGACCCTGGCAACCATCGCCATCCTGCCCTTCATCGGCTATCTGGCGATTGTCACCTGCGGCACGGAAGAGCAGATCCGGGAATATGGACGCTTCGTGGCCTCTGGTGGCTCGATTTCCTGGGGGTTGAGCGAAGGCCGCCATGGCAGCGACCTTCTGACCAACGAGACCACGGCGATCAAGGATGGCGAGTTCTACCGCGTCAATGGCGAGAAATGGCCGATTGGTTTTGCCGATCGGGCCGGTGCGATGATCGTTCATGCCCGCACGGACGAGGCGATTTCGCCGGTCTCTCACACGATGCTGATCGTTGATCGTAGTCATCTTGAGCGCAAGAACTACCGGGTTCTGCCCAATGAACGTCTTTACGGCGTGCGCGGCCTGCCGCTGGGCGGGGTGCGCTACGAGGATGCCAAGGTGCCGGTTGGTCAGGTGCTTGGCCGCGAAGGTGCCGGGTTGGAAGTATCGCTGAAAAGCCAGCAATCCCTGCGGCTTGGCGTGGCTGCCATGTGCCTCGGCGCTGTCGATACCGGCTTGCGGCTGGCCTATGGCTTTGCTGCCAACCGAAGCCTCTATGGCAACCAGAAGGTGATCGAATTGCCGGTCAGCCGTCGCCAGATCGCCGATGCCTTTGCCGATCTGATGATCTCGGAAATCATGGTCGCCTCTGCCACTCGGCTGGTGCATTGCCTGCCTCGCCAGCTTTTCCTTTATTCCTCCATTTCCAAATATCTGGTGCCGAAGCGGCTGGAACAATCGCTGCAAAGCCTGGCAACAGTGATCGGCGCGCGCTTCTACCTGCGCGATGGTTTCGGTCACGGCGTCTTCCAGAAGCTGCTGCGCGATATCGGCATGACCGGCTTTGTCGATGGCAATAGCTATGTGAACATGCGCGTCGTTGGCAGCCAGATGGAACTGGCGCTTGGCAAGGCGCTGGCTGCTCGTGAACAGCCGTTCGATGCAGCGCGCCGGGCGTTGCTGGATGATATCTACGATATCCGCCGTCCTGTGGGTCCGCCGCGCTGGAGCAAGCTTGGTCTTTCCGGCAATGGCGATGATATCAGTCTGGCTGGCCTTCCCGATGCGCTGCGCGAGTTGAAGCCATTGGTGTCGGAGAGCGAATATGCGCTGGTAGTGAGCGTGATGGATGAGGTCGTTAAGCTGGATCAGGCTCGGCGCGAGGCTCAGGCGAGACTTGGTCGCGGATTTTCCAACAGCGCCAATTTCTATGCGCTGACAGACCGCTATTGCAGCCTGAATGCCGCCGCCTGCTGCATTCAGTTTGCCGTGGCCAATGCTGGTGGCATGCCTGCCTCACTGCCGGATGGATCGGGCTGGCTTGGCTATTGCCTGAAGCGGATCATGCACTGGATGTACCCGACCGAGTTCCTGCCAGAGCCGGAAGAGGTGTCCGGCCTGATCGAGGTGATCGGTGATCTCTATCAGTCCAACCGGGCCTTCTCGGTTTTCCCCTTCGAATATGCGGGAAGCCGCGAAAGCATGGAACAGGGCGGCAAGCTGCTGACCAATAGTTGATCGTCAAAACAGTGAGGGCGGCGGCCCGTGCCGCTGCCGTCACTTGCCTATTGTCAGGCAAAAACGATCCGGGGAAAATAAAAGCTCACCACCCAGTTCGGCATATCGACCACTTCGCTGATTCTGAGATCGCCGCAGACCGAGCAAAGCATATAGGCATCGACCGGGGCCATGCCATGCTCGGCGGCCAGAAGATCGACCATTCGCATCACGGCCTCGCGGGCGCCGGTCATCAGGTCAGGGCCGATGCCGGTCGTCACCTCATAGCCCGCGCCGTCCAGATGCCGGGTGACGGGTTCGGTCACGGTGAAGCGCGGGCTTTGCAGGGCCATGCCCTTCACCAGATCCAGCGTCAGTTCCACATCCATGCGGCTTTCGATAGCGGTGCCGCACACTTCCCCATCGCCTTGCGCGGCATGGGTGTCACCGACCGAAAACAATCCGCCCTCGACCTCGACTGGCAGATAAAGCGTCACACCCGCCGAGAGATCGCGGATGTCAAGATTGCCGCCGACCCTGCGCGGCGGCACGACTGAGTGCGGACCGGGGTCGGCTGGCGCAAGCCCGATGGTTCCGGCGAAGGGTTTCAGCGGCACCTTGCCGCCTGGGCCGTAAAGGGCAGGGATCATCGACACCGAATCATAGTGCCAGACATGCAGGGCCGGGTCCTTGAACTGATCGGCGAGCAGGCCAAAGCCCGGAATATTGGCGGTCCAGCCCAGGCCGGAGGGATGAAACTTGCGGATGGAGACCTTGACCACATCGCCGGGCATGGCACCCTCGATATAAACCGGGCCGGACACCGGGTTGATTCCGGCAAAATCCAGGGTCGCAAGGCTCGCAGGCGTTGCATCGGCGCCGAGCTGGCCGCCGGAGGCATCCATGCATTCAAACAGGATCGTTTCGCCTGGTTTTGCGACCAGCGCCGGTTTGAAATCCTTGTCCCAGCCGAAGTGATGCTGGGCGCGGTGGATGGTATGGGTGCAGGCGATGCACATGGCAGGCTCCCTTTTCTTCAATCCAGCGGAAAATGACAGGCGACTTTGCGCTCTGCCGAGACAGGCGTCAGCGGTGGTCGCAGGTCGCGGCAGATATCCTTTGCATAAGGACAGCGGGTGGAAAACTTGCACCCGCTTGGCGGATTGAGCGGGCTTGGAATTTCGCCTGTCAGCAGGATGCGTTCGCGCTTTTCGCGCTTATGCGGTTGCGGAATGGCCGACAGCAGTGCCTGCGTATAGGGATGGCTAGGATTGGCATAGAGCGCATCCGTTTCGCCGATCTCGACGATGGAGCCGAGATACATCACTGCCACCCGCGTTGAGACCTGCCGCACCACGGCCAGATCATGGGCAATGAACACATAGGTGAGGTCGAGCTTTTCGCGCAACTCGCTGAACAGGTTGACGATTTGCGCCTGCACCGACACATCGAGCGCGGAAACCGGCTCGTCGGCAACAATCATCTTCGGTTCGACCGCCAAGGCCCGGGCAATGCCGATCCGCTGGCGCTGTCCGCCGGAAAACTCATGCGGATAGCGGTCCAGATATTCGCGCCTCAGCCCGACGAGATCCATCAGTTCGGCCAGGCGGTCCTCGATAGCGGCACCCTCGCGGATCTTGTGAACCTTCAGCACTTCGCTCAGCACATCGCGCACCTTGCGGCGCGGATTGAGCGAGGCGGAGGGGTCCTGGAAGATCATCTGCATCTTGCGCCGCACGGCTTTCAGCGCCTTGCCGTCCACCTTGGTAATGTCTTGTCCGTCAAACATCAGCGATCCGCCGCTGACATCGTAAAGGCGTGTCAGACAGCGTCCGAGCGTCGATTTGCCAGAACCGGATTCGCCAACCAGCCCCAGGGTCTCTGTGGGGTAAACGTCGAGGCTGATGCCTTCGACGGCGCGCAGCAGTTTGCCGGAGCCGGGACGCATGGTCTTGCCGACAGTGAAGCTCTTGGTGAGATCCTGTGTCGAGAGCAGGGGCGTGGGGTGGGGTGTCTCGCTCATGCCAGGGTCTCCAGCGGCAGGATGTCTTGGCGAAGAGCCTCACGTTCCGGCCCGTCCAGCACGCAGAGCGCCGATTGCTCTCCCATGCGTCGCAATGGTGGATGTGCTGCGCAGCCCTCCCGCGCAAACATACATCGCGGTGCAAATCCACAGCCCTCCGTCAGGCTGTCTGGCGTGGGTGGCATGCCGGGAATGGATTTCAGCCGCTTCAGGCGTGGTCCGGTCAAAGGCGGGATCGAGGCCATCAGGCCCCAGCTATAGGGATGCATCGGTGTCGAGAAGATCTGGTCGGTGGTGCCGCGTTCAACGATGCGGCCCGCATACATCACCGCCACCCGGTCAGCGACTTCGGCGACCACGCCCATGTCATGGGTGATGAGAATAATGGCCGAGCCGAAATCCTTGCGCAAGCGGATCAACAGGTCAAGTACCTGTGCCTGCACAGTGACATCCAGCGCCGTCGTCGGCTCGTCGGCCACCAGCAGCGCCGGGCTACAGGACAGTGCCATGGCGATGACGACGCGCTGGCGCATGCCGCCGGACAGTTGATGCGGATAGCGGTCTACGGCCTCGCCCGGATTGGACAGGCCGACTTCGCCCAACAGTTCAATGGCCCGCAGCCTTGCCGCCCGTGCCGAGATCGGCTCATGGGCGCGGATCTGTTCGGCGATCTGCCAGCCCACTGATTTCACCGGGTTCAGCGCCGTCATCGGGTCCTGGGAAATCAGGCCGATCTGCTTGCCGCGAATGCGCCGCATCTGGCTTGCCGACATCTCCAGAATGCGCTGGCCGCGAAAGGTGACAGTGCCGTCCACCCGCGTGGTCTTGCGGTCATGCAGGCCGAGCAGCGACAAGAGGGTCACTGATTTGCCGGAGCCGGATTCGCCGACGACAGACAGGATTTCACCTTCGCGCACGCTAAAGGACACATCGCGCACCGCCCGCACATAGCCACGATCGGTGGCGAAGGAGACGCTGAGGCCGTTGACATCCAGCAGCAGGGGCCGGTCTTTAATGGTGTCGTTCTGGTTCATTTTCAGCTTCCCCGCACGCGCGGATCGATCAGCACATAGACGACATCAACCAGGGCATTGGCGATGACGACGAAGAAGGAGGCGTAGATCACAGTGCCAAGGATCATCGGCAGGTCGAGATTGAGCAGGGCCTGATAGGTCAGGCGTCCGACGCCGTTCAGCCCGAACACCACTTCCGTCAGCAGCGCCGAGCCGCCGACCAGTGCGCCGAAATCCAGCCCGAACATGGTGACGAATGGAATGAGTGAGGTGCGCAGCGCATGGTGCAGCATGACCCGCGATGGGCTGAGGCCCTTGGCGCGAGCAGTGCGGATGAAATCCTCCTGATAGGATTCGACCAGCGTTGCCCGCAGCACCCGGCCATAGATGCCGATATAAAGTGCGGCCAAGGTACACCACGGGATAATCAGTGTCTTGAACCAGCCGGCGGGGTCGGTGAAAAACGGCTTGTAGCCAAGCGATGGCACCCAGGAGAAGAAGATCGTGTCGTGGAAGCGGTGCTGGGAAATGAGGTTCATCACCTCGCCCAACCAGTAGACCGGCATTGAGACGCCGATCAGTGCCAGCACCATCAGCCCGCGGTCCAGCGCCGTATCGCGGGCCATGGCGGCAATGACCCCGACAGCAATCCCGCCGATCACCCAGAGCACGGCAGCACCGAACACCAGCGACAGGGTGACGGGGGCAGCCGCCGTCACTTGCGGCACCACCTTCATGCCGCGATTGACGAAGGAGGCGAGATCCTGGGTAATGAACAGCCGTTTCATCATGATGCCATATTGCACCGGCAGCGGCCGGTCGAAGCCGAATTCCTTGCGGATCGCCTGGATGGTTTCCGGCGAGGCATTGCGTCCGGCAATGCGGGCGGCAGGATCAGCACCCGGCGTTGCGAAAAAGATCAGGAACACCAGCGCCGAAATGCCAAACAGCACGAAGATCATCTGGGCGAAACGTTGAATGAGGGCATAGATCATCGGGCGGCTCCTCAAATCACTTTGGTGCGCGGATCGAGCGCATCACGCACACTGTCGCCCAGCACGTTGAGCGCCAGCACGCAGAGCACGATGGCAATGCCCGGCGCCAGGGCCACCAGCGGGCGGGTGTAAAGCAGGCCCTGGCCATCCTGGATGATTGTTCCCCAGCTGGCATCCGGGGCCTGCACACCGATGGAGAGGAAGGACAGCGAGGATTCGGTGATAATGTTCAGCGCCATCATCAGCGGAATGAAGACGATCAACGTGGTCGAGACATTCGGCAAGATGTCCTTGATCAGGATGCGCCATTTGGGAATGCCAAGGCCGATGGCGGCCAGCACGAATTCGCTGTTTTTGAGCGAAAGCACCCGCCCGCGCACCGGACGCGCCACGTAAGGCACGTAGATAATGCCGATAATGCCGATGGGCAGCAGCAGGCTGCTGGAATTGATCTCGACAGGGCCGATGGTAATGCCTTGCGAAATCAACACAATGGACAGCGAAATCGCCAGAAGATAGACCGGGAAGGCCCAGAGAATGTCGAGAATGCGCGACAGGACCATATCGGTGACGCCGCCGAAGAAGCCAGCCGAAATCCCGACGATTGCGGCCAGCACCAGACAGATCAGGGTCGAGGACGCGGATATCAGCAGCGAGTTGCGTCCACCATAAAGCAGGCGGGCAGCAACATCGCGGCCCTGACTATCGGCACCCAGAAAATACGGTCCTTTGAGGGTTGGCCCGATGGGGGTAACGCCGAGGCCAAGGCCTTCGGTAGATGCCTGCATGACCTTCACCCGCTGACCGTCGATTGTCACCCTGCCGCTGAGATTGGAGCGGAACGGATCAGTGCCTGATATCATCGAGGCATAGAGCGGGGCGGCGAGGCTGGAGGCGATGATGATCAGCAGCACCAGGGCGGCTGCAATGGCTGATTTATCTCTTCGGAGCAACCGCCAGGCGCGGTGCCACGGGCTGGCGCCACCGGCTTTTCTAGGGGCCTGCGGTTCAGGCTCTCTATTGGATTGGGCATGGCTGGCCATGCCTTCCGACACATCGTTCATCTGCGCTCTCTTCAAAGCTCGCTCATGGAGGAAATGGAGGGGAAGGCTTTTTACGCCTCGCCCCTGATGTACCAGCTTATTTCACCCAGGATTGCGAGATCACCCAGCGGTTCTGCTTGTTGAACAGGTAATTGCCGAGCCGCGCCGAGGTGAAGTTGACGCTCTTTGGCGTGAACAATGGAGCGAGCGGTGCCTGTTCCATGAAGGCTTTGTCGATTTTGGCCCAATTGGCGTCAGCTGCTTTGGGGTCCTTGATGGACAGTGCCATCGTGTCCTTCATCTGCTTGTCCAGTTCCTTGTTGCAGTAACCGGCGATGTTAATGGAGGAATCGCTGCCCGGATGGATGCTGTCGCAGGACAGCAGCACGTTGATGAAGTCGGACGCGGCCGGATAATCCATGTACCACTGCGTGACGCTGATCTGGACGTTGTTATTGGTGTTCTGGATATAGGTGAACTCGATATTCGGCGAGATCGCCTTCAGCGAGGCGTCATAGCCCAGTTCGTTCAACAGGCTCTGCACATAGGTGCCGATACCACGGCCAACGGCATTGTCCTCGGCAATGATCGTTACTTTCTGGCCAGCCGTGCCGCTTTCCTTGATCAGTGCCTTGGCCTTGTCCATATCCGGCTCGCTCCAGCTTTCGCCGGGGTTCTTGGTGTAAAGGCAATTGGGAGCATAGCCGGGGAAGTCAGGTGGCAGGATCTGGCAGGTCGGGGAGGCCAGCGCATCGCCGCCGAACAAGCCAACCAGCGCGTCGCGGTCGAGCGCATAGTTTACCGCCTGGCGCACCTTGATATTGTTGAACGGTGCCAGATTGGTGTTCATCGGCAGGTACCAGAAGGCAGCCAGCGGATCGATATGCATCTGCTTGGCATATTTCGAGCCCAGTTCCGGCAGGCGGTCGGCGGGCGGCGTGTCGAACATCCAGTCTACCTGACCGTTCTGGATGGCGTTGATCGTGGCTTCCTCGGTCATGCCGAACTGATAGACGATTTCATCGGCGTAGCCATCGGGCTGGGCATCGACGCTCCATTCCTTGAAATGCGGATTGCGCTTCAGCACCATTTTTTCATTGGGGTTGTAGCTGGCAATCATATAGGGGCCGGTGGCGGGAAGCGGCGTGGTGCCAGCGTCCTTGGCGGGCGTGTCGGCGGGCAGGATGCTGGCATGGGGCACGGCCATCTTGTCGAAGAATTCCGAATCCGCCTGGGTCAGGTGAATGGTCACGGTGCCCGCCGCGTCATCGGCAATCACGCCGCCTTCCAGCGTGCAGTTTGTTGCATCGGCAATGCATTTGTCGGCCCCGACGATGCCGTTATAAAAGCTGCCGGTGGTTGGACCATTGACCTTGAAGATACGCTGGAAGGAGGCTGCCACATCCGACGGCTTCAATTCCTGGCCGGTCGAGAACATGATGCCCTTGCGGATCTTGAACACATAGGTCTTGCCATCGTCCTGCGGCTCGGGAATGGCTTCGGCCACATCAGGCACGATCTTGAAGCCCTCGGTGCCAGCGGCCTGCTTGAACTTGACCAAGCCGTCATTGGTCATCTGCAAGACCTGCCAGTATTGGCCGGTATAGTTGATGGCGGGGTCGATGGTGCCTGCTGCTGAAACGGCGGAAAGCACCATCGTGCCACCGCGATGCTGGGCCATCAGCGCGGCCCGGTCCTCTGCATAAGAGAGGCCGGAAAGTGCTGTCTGGGCGAGAAGGCAGGTTGCGAGAAATGTGCCTGCCTTGCAGGACAAGGCTTTGGTCGATCTGGTCATAGAGTTCATTCCCTCTGGTTCTTCTTGGGTTCGGTTCATTCTGGCGGCTCTTGTCGTGGCCGTTATCAGGGCGCTTTCTGGTCGAGGAAGGCGCTGACTTCCTCCATGCAGGCGTCGCGCTCTTCCACATGCGGCATGTGGCTGGACTGTTCGAAAATCCGCCAGCGCACATCTGGGATCTCGTCGGCGAAGGGCTGCACACAGGCTTCGGTCGCCTCATCGAACCGGCCGGAAATCAGCAGGGTCGGGACAGCGATGGTCGAGAGCCTGCCCTCGATTGTCCAGTCCTTCATGGTGCCGATGACGTGGAATTCATTGGGACCGTTCATCGTGTGGTAAACTGTGGGATCGGCAGCAATCGCATCAAAGGTGCGTTGCACTTCAGGCGGCATCGGCACGACACGGCAAACGTGACGCTGGTTAAAGACATCCGTCGCTTTCATATACTCTTCGCTGTCGGTGGTTTCCGCCTGTTCGTGGGCCAGCAAGGTTGCCTGCACGTCAGCGGGCAGCGCTTCACGCAGCCGGTTTGCTTCTGAGACCCAGGTGCGCAGCGAGGCGGGGGAATTGGCGATCACCAGGGCTTTCAGTCCTTCGGGCTGGTCCACGGCAAATTCAGCGCCGAGCATGCCGCCCCAGGACTGGCCGAGTAGGCAATAGGCGCCGCGAATGCCCAGATGGTCGATCAGGTTGTGCAGTTCCGTCTTGAAGAACGCTACCGTCCAGAAGTCGCCGCCCTTGTCGGGCAGATGGGTGGATTTGCCATTGCCGACCTGGTCGTAATGAATGACGGCGCGACCCGTTGCGGCAATGTCCTTGAAACTGTCGACATAGTCATGTGTGCAGCCGGGACCACCATGGGCCACGATCAGCGGCGGCTTGCCTGAGGTGAGGTCGCCGGTGATCCGATACCAGGTCTGATACTCGCCGTAAGGGGCGAAACCTTCAATAGTCGACACGCAAAAACTCCTTATGGACTGCAATTCTGTTTCAGTTGGATTTCGGGATGGGAAACTCGCCGATATGCCGGTCATTGCGGCAGATGGCCTCGGCGGCATCCTCGATTGTCATGCCCCAGTCCATCGCCACCATCCGCAGTCTGCGCCAGGCCTCAGCCTCGGTGCAGGCGCCCTGCCGCAGCAATTCCAGCACGGCATGCACCACGACCGGCCTTTGGCGGACCCGGTTTTCCAGGTTGCGGATGTCATCGGCCTGGCTGCGGGCGGCCTGATAGGCATGGGTGGCGATCAACAGGGCGCTATAGGCACCGGTTGAGCCGACCGGTTTCAACAGATGAGCATTGGAGCCTTGCGACAGCGCCCACTCGATCCGCCCCGGCGTTTCAGAGCCGATCAGCGCGATCATCGGCATCGGCGCAAAGCCGGCTGGCCAGGGAAATTGACCGTCATGACCCATATCGGCATCGAAAAACACGATATCGGCACGAGCATGGCTCTCGTCCAACTGCGGCCATGCGACCGTCACCCGGATATTCAGGAGTTCGAGCTGGCGTTGCAGCGCATCGACGGAAGGATGCGGGCGATGCAGGATGATTGCATGCCAATTGGCAAGCAGGGGACGTTCGGGCCGCTTCATTTGATCACCTTCAGCGATGGTGACGTCTGGGGTTTAGGGGCGGGTGGAGTGTCTTCCATTCGCTTTGGCTGGCTGCGCACCAGATAAGGATCGGCCTCAATGGGCACCGCCGCACTCTGAAACAGCGTGAAGGAACCATCTTGGTCCGAAAGCGCGATATGCGGACGGAGCGCGGCGTGCTGGGTGCGGGGGTCGATTTTCAATGGCCCAAGCGGGGTGCGAAACAGCTGGTTCGTGGCGGCATGGCGCACGGCTTCCGGCATGTCGCTGCCCACATCGGCGATGGCCTGTGCCAGAACCATGACAGCGGTATAGGTGGAAACGAAAGGTGTCGTTAGGCGGCGGTCTTGACCGTGCCGCCGTGCGATTCCGGCCTTGAACTCCTGATTTTCCGCGCTCTCCAATCCCTGGAAATAAACAGATGTAGTGATATGGCCGACCCGGGCAGATGGCTCCAGACCGGCGAGATCCGTTTCGCAGAGATTGCAGGCGGTGACAGGACAGTGTTCCGGGCCGAAAGCGGGGTCTTCGCGCCGCAGGGCGTCATAGGCGGCCAGAAAGGCGGCTGCCGATTGGCCGACGAGATTGCTCAGGATGAAATCGGGCCGCTTCTGGCGAATTTCAGCAATCAGGTGATCGACCTGGGTGGAGCCGAGCGGCATGTAACGGTCGGCGACGACCTGGCCGCCGCTGGCCTCGGTGAGTTCCCGGGCGATCCGGCTGACTTCCCACCCCCAGATATAATTGGACCCGACAATGAAAGGCCGCCGCCCGAACCGTGGCAGGATATGCGCAAACAGGGGCAGAAGATGTTGGTTGGGACAGGCGCCGAGATAAAGCGCGCTGTCACTTGCTTCATAGCCTTCATAAGGAAAGGCATACCAGAGAAGGGCGCCTGACCGTTCGACCACCGGCAGGATTTCCTTGCGGCTCCAGGAGGTGATGGCGCCGATGATATGTTTGCAGCCATCGTCGCGGGTGGCCGCTTCCGCCATCAGTCCATAGCGCTCGGCATTACCACCGGGATCAGCCAGTTTCGCCTCGATTTGAACAGCAAATGCCGCATCCGTATTGATCTGCGCAATGGCCGCCATCGCTCCATCCACGGCTTCCCGACCGAGTGCTGCATAAGGCCCGGTGGTCGAGAACAGGATCGAAATCGGAACGGTCATCCTTGTCATGCAGTCTCTCTGGTCATGCGATTTTCTCTGACAGTCAAAATCGCGCATAAAAAAAGCCCCGGCCCGTCCGTGAAGACGAGTGGCGGGGCGTGTTTGCCTTCGGCATCAAAGCCATGTACGCAGCGACCAGGATGATAAACTGTGTCCTGTCGCCAGTTAACCCCTAAATCCGTATGGGATTGTCGGAAGTTCACTTGCAGGCTATGCCCAGGTTAAAATATAGTCAACAGGAATTTTCGCCCATTTAATAGGCTTTAATGGTTGCGGGCTTGTGTCTTTTGCAACGACCGCGCTTAACGGAGCAACAGGGCCAATATGGGAAAAACATCACCCCAGGCGGGACTTGGAAGGCGTGGGGAAATCTGGCATTTCTGCTGGGGCGGGGATGAACGGGCATGCAGATAAAAGCACTGATCTATTTCGATGAACTGGTGCGAACCCGCTCGATGCGGGCGGCTGCCGAGCGTCTGAACGTGCAGCCCACCGCCTTCGCCCGACAGATCGATCAATTGGAGCATTATTTCGGCGCGGTGCTGATCGAGCGATCGAGCCGGGGCATCCAGTTGACGGCGGCGGGCGAGCTGCTGGCGGCAAGAGCGGGCAAGACATTGCGGGAGCTGAACCATGTTCACCAGCTGATCGACGATCTCCAGGGCTTGAAGCGCGGCCATGTCACTATCCATGCAAACGGTGCGACGGTTGCCAATCTGCTGGCACCTACGCTGGCCGATTTCAGCCTGGTCTACCCGAATATCCGGTTTTCGGTGACCATTTCCAGCGCCGGTCAGGCGATGGAGGCCTTGTCGAGCGCCAAGGCGGACATGGCTGTTACCCTGTTTTCAGAGCCTGATCCAGGCATACGGGTGCGAGCACGGGCGCAGATCGTCTATGATGTCATTGCCGCCAGCCATCATCCGGCCGCGCGCCTGACGGAACTGACCATCACCGAGCTTGCCCGCTTTCCACTGGCGGTGCCGGATGGGACCTTTGGTGCGCGCCGCGCCTTCGATGCCTGGTTTTCCAAGGCTGGTCTGGAGCTTGATCCGGTCTTTGTGACGGGATCGCTGGAAATGCAGCGCGAACTGGTGCTGCGCGGTGCCGCTCTGACATTGCTGCCAGCCCAGACGGTGGCGCGTGAGCGCCGGTCCGGCGAACTGGTGGTAATCCCGATTGCCGGTGGGGCGGGTATCCGCACACCCATCGATCTGTGCGTCGCCGGTGACCGGCAATTGTCGTTTGCCGCTTCAAAGCTGGTGGATGCGGTTGAGCGGTTCATGCGCGAGCAGATGGGGAAATGAAGATATGCGTGTAGCGTTTTGCGCTCCACGCAGAACACAAAAAACCGCATTGTGTGGTTGCTTGCTTAATGACAGTATTTTCGGCAATGACGCCACCCGTGGTAAACACGGAAAACGAGCGTTCACGAAGGGGAATTTGACGATGGTTCATGCACGCTTTTTCAAGCCGGGCACTTTGCGCCGTATCGCGTTGATGACGCTGGCGGCGACGACGGTGTCGCTTGTCGGTCCCGGCCTGGCGGCGGCTGCCCAGAGGACGTTGACACTCGGCATGAATATCGAGCCGACCGGGCTTGATCCGACGGTGGCAGCCCCTGTGGCCATCGGCCAGGTGACCTGGCAGAATATTTTTGAAGGGCTGGTTGCCATCGACCGTGACGGCAAGATCGTGCCGCAACTGGCGAAAAGCTGGGAGATCTCCCCCGACGGCCTCACCTACACATTCAAGCTCCAGGAGGGCGTGACGTTCCACGATGGTGAGGCGTTTGATTCCTCCGTGGCGAAATTCACGCTCGACCGGGCGCGTGGCCCGGACTCGACCAATGGCCAGAAACGGTTTTTCAGCGCCATCGACAGCATCGAGACGCCGGACAAGGCAACGCTAGTCTTGAAACTGAAGGAACCGGCGGGCTCGCTGCTCTACTGGCTGGGTTGGCCTGCTTCCGTGATGGTGGCGCCGAAAAGTGCTGCTGATGACAAGACCAATCCCATCGGCACAGGCCCGTTCAAATTCGTCAGCTGGAACAAGGGCGACAGGGTCGAGCTTGCTGCCAATCCTGATTACTGGAACAAGCAGGTGAAGCTTGGCCTCGACAAGGTGGTGTTCCGTTTCATTCCCGATGCCCAGGCCCAGGCGGCGGCACTGAAATCCGGCGGCGTCGATGCCTTCCCAGAGTTTAGCGCGCCAGAACTGATGGACAGTTTCAAGGATGACGCCAAGCTTGCGACTGTTGTTGGTAATACCGAATTGAAGGTCGTGGCGGGTATGAACAACACCCGCAAGCCGTTCAACGACAAGCGCGTGCGTCAGGCGCTGATGATGGCCATAGACCGCTCGACGCTGGTGGAGGGGGCCTGGTCCGGCTACGGCACTGTGATCGGCAGCCATTATACGCCGAACGATCCGGGTTATATCGATACCACCAAGGTTCTGCCCTATAACCCGGAAAAGGCCAAGGCGCTTCTGGAGGAAGCGGGTTATCCGAATGGGTTCAGCTTCACCATCAAGACCCCGCAAATGACCTATGCGCCACGCAGCGCCGAAATCATGCAGGCCATGCTGGCCGAAATCGGCGTGACGATGACGATAGAGCCCACCGAGTTTCCGGGAAAATGGGTGTCGGACGTGTTCAAGGGTACGGATTACGACATGACCATCGTTGCTCATGCCGAGCCAATGGATATCGATATCTATGCCCGCGACCCCTATTATTTCAACTATAAGAACCCGGTCTTCAACGAGACGATCAAGAAAATCCAGGCCACATCCGATCCGGCGGCTCAGGCCACACTTTACGGTCAGGCGCAACAGATCCTGGCGGAGGACGTACCGGCGCTCTATCTGTTCGTCATGCCGAAGCTTGGCGTGTGGAACAAGAAGATCAAGGGCTTGTGGGAAAACGAACCGATCCCCGCCAATGTTCTGACGGATGTGCATTGGGAGGATTGATCCTGATCGGCGATGGCCTGAAACGGTCATCGCCCTCCCGATGCAAGAGCACGTGAGATTGACTGTTTCGTCCTAGCAAGGAGCGGGCCCGAAAAATCCGTGCGGAAGGAAAACCAGAGATGCTTGCCCTTATTCTCAGGCGGCTGGGCGGCCTTGTCCTGACACTGGCTGCCGTGTCCATCCTGATCTTTGTTTTGATGGATGTGTTACCTGGCGACCCCGCCGCCGTCATGTTAGGCACCTCCGCAAGCCCCGATACATTGGCGGCGCTGCGCCATGAGCTTGGCCTCGATCAACCGCTGGCGATCCGCTATCTGCACTGGCTGGCAGGCGCCGTGACGGGGGATTTGGGTCAGTCCTATACCTACGGCGTGCCGGTGGCTGGCCTGATCGCGGAGCGCCTCACCGTTACGCTGCCTTTGGCGGTGATGGCGATCCTTTTGTCCATGGCAATCGCCATCCCAATGGGTGTGGCCTCGGCCTTCAGGCGCAATAGCGGCTTTGATTATGCGGCTGGCTTTCTGTCGCAACTGTTCATCGCTGTTCCGGGTTTCTGGGTTGGTCTGCTGCTGGTGCTCGGCTTTTCCATAGGGCTTGGCTGGATGCCGGCTGGTGGCTTTGCCGGGTGGCAGGCAGGGTTTGGCCCGGCACTGCTGTCGCTGACCCTACCCGCCGTCGCGCTGGCGCTGCCGCAGGCAGGCGTATTGACCCGCGTGACCCGCTCGGCGGTGCTTGACGTGATGAACGAGGATTTCGTCCGCACCGCCCGCGCCAAGGGCCTGACACGACGGGCGGCTTTGTGGCGTCATGCGGTACCGAATGCGCTGGTGCCTGTCATGACCATTCTTGGCCTGCAATTCACCTTCCTGATCGCCGGTGCCATCCTGATTGAAAATGTCTTCAACCTGCCGGGACTGGGGCGGCTTGCCTATCAGGCGCTGAACCAGCGCGACATCATCGTCATGCAGGATGTCGTCCTGTTCTTCGCGGGCCTGGTCATCATCATGAATTTCCTTGTTGATCTCTCTTATCTCGTGCTGGACCCAAGATTGCGGGGCAGGGGCAAATGACCACGACCGTGACAACCTCAAAGCCGTTTACCAGGCGGCTCACCCGTCTCTTTCTGCGCCCGACTTTGCTGATCGGCGGGCTGATTATCATCCTGCTGGTGGCGATCGCCCTTCTGTCGCTGGTTTGGACACCGCTGCCGCCGACCCGCATGCAGATCATCTACAAGCTGAAACCACCGCTGGTGCATGGTCTGCTGGGAACCGACCAGCTTGGCCGCGACCTGACCTCCATGCTAATGGTTGGCGCCTGGAATTCCCTGTCGACCGCCCTGGCGGCAGTGGTGCTTGGCGCTGGCGTCGGCACGCTGTTCGGCGTCACGGTTGCGGCGCGGCGCGGCATGGTCGAGGCGCTGACCATGCGGATCAATGATGTGATCTTCGCCATTCCGCCGATCCTGTCGGCTATGATGCTTGGCGCTCTGCTGGGCACGGGGCGGTTTACCGCTATTATTGCGATCGCCGTGTTCATGGTGCCGGTTTTTGCCCGCGTCACCGCCAGCGCCGCCCTTCAGGTCTGGTCGCGGGATTATGTGCTGGCGGCGCGCGCCGCAGGCAAGGGGCAGGTGCTGATCACCATCGAACATGTCCTGCCCAATATTGCCAGCCAGATCATCGTGCAGATCGCCATCCAGCTGGGCCTGGCCATTCTAACTGAGGCGGGCTTGAGCTTTCTTGGTCTCGGCATGCCGCCACCGGCCCCGACCTGGGGGCGGATGCTGGCCGATTCCCAGACCTATCTGGCTGCCGCGCCTTGGCTTGCTATCCTGCCGGGCCTTGCCATCGCGTTTACTGTGCTTGGCTTCAATATGCTGGGCGATGGGCTGCGCGATCTTCTCGACCCGCGTGAAAAGGGGCGTTCATGAGCGAGAAACCGTTGCTCTCCATTCGAGACCTGTCCATTGCGGTTGATCTCCCCGATGGCCGGTCCATGCCCATTATCGATGACCTGAGTTTCGATCTGCGGGCTGGCGAAACGCTTGGCATTGTCGGCGAAAGCGGATCGGGAAAATCACTGGCATCGCTCGCAGTCATCGGCCTTCTGCCCCGCGTTGCGCGCCCGACTGGCCAGATCCTGCTTGACGGAGAGGACCTGTTGAGCGCCAGCGAAGACCGGCTGTGCAAGATCCGTGGCAACCGGATCGGCATGATCTTCCAGGAGCCGTTGACAGCGCTTAATCCGGCGATGACCGTTGGCGACCAGATTGCCGAAGGCCTGGTCTGGCATCGCGGTCTCAGCTGGCGTCAGGCGCGCCGCGAGGCGGTGGAGCTTCTCGATCAGGTCCGCATTCCCGATGCCAAGCGTCGGGCCGTGACCTACCCGCATGAAATGTCGGGCGGCCAGCGCCAGCGCGTCGGCATCGCCATTGCGCTGGCCTTAAAACCGGCGCTGATGATTGCCGACGAACCGACGACGGCGCTCGATGTGACGGTTCAGGCCGAAGTGCTGGATATTCTCGATGATCTCGTGCGCGAATACCGGATGGCGTTGATCCTCGTCAGCCACGATCTTGGCGTCATCGCCCGCATGTGCGACCGAACCCTGGTTCTCTATGCCGGAAGGCAGATGGAGGAAGGTGCAACCCGCGCTGTTCTGACCACCCCGCTCAATCCCTATACGCGCGGCCTGCTGTCTGCCGTGCCTAAGCGGGTGCCTGGAACGGACGGCGAGCAAGGCAGGCTTGCCACCATTCCCGGCACGGTTCCGGGGTTTGCGCAGCTGCCGGAAGGCTGCTGCTTTTCCGACCGCTGTCCTGATGTGATGACGGAATGTCGTCTCACTGCGCCGGGTTGGTCGAGGCAGGGCGAGGATCGCGGTGTGCGCTGTCTGCTGGCTGAGCAAGGGGAGGTCAGCCAATGACCGACGACAATCTTCTCGATATCCGCATGCTTGCCCGCGACTATGTCAGCCGTCCGCTGTTCGGGAAGCCGCATACCAGCCGGGCGCTGGATGAGGTGTCGCTGACGGTTGGGCGCGGCGAGATCTATGGCATTGTCGGTGAAAGCGGCTGCGGAAAATCCACCCTAGCTCGGTTAGTAATGGCGCTTGATCGCCCGACGTCAGGCCATGTCCTGTTTGACGGCGACGATCTGTTTTCGCTGTCGCTTGAAGCGCTGAAGCGTAAGCGGCAGGACTTCCAGATGGTGTTTCAGGACCCGTTCGGCTCGCTCGATCCGCGCCAGACCATCGGGCGGATTATCGCTGAACCCTTGCATGTGCTGACGCCCAGGCCGGGCAAGACAGCAATCCGCGAGAAAGTCGCCGCCATGCTGGAAAGTGTCGGCTTGCAGGCCAGTCATGCGCAGCGCTATCCGCATGAATTTTCCGGTGGCCAGCGCCAGCGCATCGCCATTGCCCGTGCCTTGATCACCGAACCGAAACTTGTCGTGGCCGATGAGGCGGTCTCGGCGCTCGATCTCTCCGTCCAGGGTCAGGTTCTCAACCTGTTGATGGATCTGCGCCGCACACGCGGCGTCAGCTTCCTGTTCATCACCCATAATCTGGCGGTGGTGGATTGTATCGCCGATCGGGTCGGGGTGATGTATCGCGGCAGGCTGGTGGAGCAGGGACCGGCCCATGCGGTTTTCGAGCAGCCCCTGCATCCCTATACGAAAATTCTGGCCGATGCCGAGCCAAGCGTTCACCGTTTCGGCAGGCCGCAAAAACCTGCCCCTCTGCCTGGTATCAGCGGCGATCCCGATATCGGCTGCGCGTTCCGTGGCCGCTGTCCACTGGCGCAGACACGCTGCACCATGGAACAGCCAGCGCTGCGCGAGATCATGCCCGGACGCGAGGCTGCCTGCCACCGTGCCGAGGTGATGGCCGGGACTGACACCTTCATCCGATAAAAGACCAAAGATATAGAAAGCCAGGAATGACCGATCTTGTTGACTTGACCATCCGGGAGCTGATTGCCGGTTTCAGCGCCAAGACCTTGTCGCCGGAAGACTATTGGAACGCGGTTGAGGCCCGGATCGATGCTTTCGAGCCGTCGGTTCAGGCGCTTTACCTCTATGACCCTGAAAGCGCCCGCACCCAGGCCCGCGCCTCCACGGATCGCTGGCAGCGCGGCGCGGCCCTCGGCCCGCTCGATGGCATTCCTGTCTCGCTGAAGGAGCTGATCGCTACCAGAGGCCAGCCGGTGCCGCTCGGCACTGCCGCCGTCGATCTCGTGCCTGCTGCGGCGGACGCGCCGATTGCGGCCCGGATGCGCGAAGACGGCGCGGTGATTTTCGCCAAGACCACCTGCCCGGATTATGGAATGCTGTCTTCTGGCCTGTCGAGTTTTCATCCGCTGAGCCGCAATCCCTGGGATCTCAGCCAAAATCCCGGCGGCTCCAGTGCCGGTGCGGCAGCGGCAGGGGCTGCCGGGTTCGGCCCGCTGCATATCGGTACGGATATCGGTGGATCGGTGCGCCTGCCAGCCGGATGGACCGGGTTGTTCGGCTTTAAGCCCAGCCATGGCCGCATCCCTGTTGATCCCTATTATGTCGGGCGTTGCGCCGGGCCAATGACCCGCTGCGTCGATGACGCGGCCTATTCGATGATGACCCTGGCCCGTCCGGACTGGCGCGACGGGACCAGTCTTCCCCCAGAGACGATCAACTGGCTGGACGAGGATATCGATATCAGCGGCATGAAAATCGGCCTCATGCTGGATGCAGGCTGCGGTCTTGCGGCCGAGGAGGAGGTGCGCGAGGCAATTATTGCCGCCGCCAAGCGGTTCGAGGCGGCAGGGGCCGAGGTTTTCGAGGTTGGCCCGGTGATGAACCGCGCCATGCTGGATGGGCTGGACGTCTTCTGGCGGGCAAAATTCTGGGGCGATATTGCCGCGCTCAGCACGGAAAAGCGCCAGATGATCCTGCCCTATATCTATGAATGGGCCGAGGGTGGTGCCAATGTCAGTGGCGTCGATGCGGTCAAGGGCTTTGGCCAGACCATAGAGATGCGCAAGACCTGCGGCGCGCTGTTTACCCGCGTCGACGCGGTTCTGTCGCCGATCAATCCTGTCGTTTCCTATCCGGCGGAATGGGCCTCGCCAACCAATGATCCGCAAAAGCCTTTCGAGCATATTGCCTTCACGGTGCCGTGGAACATGTCGGAACAGCCAGCGGCATCGATCAATTGCGGCTTTTCAAACAGCGGCATGCCGATTGGCTTGCAGATCGTCGGTCCACGGTTTGGTGATCTGACCGTGCTGAAACTGTCGAAACTGTTTGAAAGCTGGACCGGGCGGATCAACACTTGGCCGCAGCCGCCACGGTCTTGAGGGGCTTATACAAAGGTTCATTGAAAATGACTCTTTGTGTTCTTCACAGTACACGCCGCAAACGTTTTTATGTGCCGCTTACCCCCCACTGTCCTGCCGGACATCTCCCCCTCACGGGGGGAGATCGGATAGACTTTTCCGCCCAACTTATCGACTACCGTCGTGATCTCCGACATTTTGAACGGTAAATGTGAAGCGAAACGCTCGCTCCGAGTCGATCTCCCTCCTTGAGGGGGAGATGCCTGGCAAGGCAGAGGGGGTAAGCGGCAGATAAAAACCTTTGCAATGTGTACTGTGCATATTTTCAATGTCTTCAAGTCGGGGATGCGTCAGCATCTTCGAGACTTGGTATTATTGAAGCTCAAAGGCTGGCAATATAGGCCCGCCAGCCACCCAAATGCGTAATGTCCTCAGCGCCTTCGACCGCCGAAGGCTCGACGAGAAAACCCTTGGCGCTTGAGCCGTCATCCAGGAAAACCGTGCCGATACACATCGGCGAGGGGATCATGTTGACGAACTGACCGAAGCCAGCGGGCGTTAGCTGCCAGATTTCCACGGCAATCGCGGCTCCCTCCTCAACCCGAACCAGGCCGGGCTTGGGCGGTGTCTGGTTGGGCAGGGCAAACAGCTTGTAGCTGGCCGATGTCGTCCCAGCCCGCAGGAACCTGGCGTTAAGGCTGGTCAGTTGGTGATTGAGCGGCATGCCGGACAGATGCGCGCCGACAACGATGACAGGGATCAGACCCTCGGTCTTTTCCACTGGCTTTTCTGGTGACGGCGGCAGCGGCCAGCCGGTGGCACCGACGGTGGTGCCAAGGCGGCTGTGCAAGGCTGACCCCAGTGCTGCGGTCAGGCCATCGGCACCGAAGGGTGCCAGCAACGTGACGCTGGAGGGCAGGCCATCGCCACGCTTGCCTGTCGGCACGGCAATGCCGCACATGTCCAGAAGATTGACGAAATTGGTATAGGTGCCGAGGCGTGAATTGGCCTTGATCGGCTCCTCTTCCAGATCGGCCAGCGTGTAATGGGTGGGTGCTGTCGGCACGCAGATCACATCGACAGAGGCGATCACTGGCGCCAACTGCTGCTTCAGCGCTTGCAGCCGGTACATGCCGGAAAAGGCATCGGCGGCAGTCAGGGTTTTCGCCGCGCTGTAGATCGTGTGCGTCACCGGATGGAAGCTTTCGGGCTTCGCATCGAAAAAGTCTTTGACCGCCGCATAGCGTTCGGCCACCCAGGCACCTTCATAGAGCAGGTTTGCGACCTCAAAGAAGCCGGAAAACGGCAGGTCCACAAGCGTGTGGCCCATGGCCGAAAGCTCCGCCAGCGCTTTTTCGAAACTTGCTTCCATAAGGCTGTCGCCGAAGAATTCTCGGTCGGCCTTGGCGGGAACGCCAATGCGCAGAACCGGCGCGGACGCCAACGCATGGCCCACCGGCATGGGGCGGGAATAGGCGTCCTCGGCATCATGTTTCGCAGCGACGGTGAAGACCTTGTGGGCATCTTCCACCGTCAGCGCGAAGATCGATACGCAATCAAGCGTGCGGCAGGCGGGAATGACACCAATGGCAGACAACGCGCCGACCGAGGGCTTTAAACCGACTATATTGTTCAGCCCAGCTGGAATGCGGCCAGAGCCTGCCGTATCGGTGCCGAGCGCGAAGCTGACAATGCCCTGCGCCGTCGCCACAGCCGAACCGGAACTGGAGCCGCCGGGGACCAGTTTGGGATCGATTGCGTTGCGGGGAATGGCATGGGGCGTGCGCACGCCGACCAGGCCGGTGGCGAACTGGTCGAGATTGGTCTTGCCAATCACCAGGGCACCCGCATCTTTCAATAGGCGCACCACAGTCGCATCGGTTTCGGGCGTATAGGCATAGTCCGGGCAGGCGGCGGTGGTCGGCAGGCCCGCAACATCGATATTGTCCTTGACGGCAAAAGGAATGCCCCAGAGCGCCTTTGTCTCCGGTGAAAAAGCTCCGAGCGCTTGCGCCTGATCCAGCAGGTCCGCCTTGTCGGCGAGCTTAAGGAAAATGCCGGGATCATTGATGGCAGCAATGCGGGAAAATACCTCTTCGATCATTGCCTGCGCCGTCCAGCCAGAGGCATAGGCGGCGTGAAGCGATGCAATATCAAATGCTTGAGAAAATGGCATGGATCAGTTTTCCAATAGTGTTACGGGGCGATCCCATTGGATCAGGACGGTGCAGCCATCAATGCTCCACACGGAATGTTCGGTGCCTGCCGCATTGACAATATAGGAGCCGGTGCCATAGGTGCCGGTCTCGTCCGACTGACTGCCTTCCAACACCAGAATGGTTTCCAGCCCTTCGTGGCGGTGGCGAGGAACCGAGGCTCCGGCCTGATAGGCCAGAAGGGCGACGCCGGGCTGGTCGCCCTCAAAGTGGTGGATCCAGTGAATGGTCACGCCATCACGGAACGCCTCATAGGGCAGGCTTTTCCAGCCGCCGGCCAGCATATTGTCACGGGTCGTTTCAGCCATGGGCAAGCGCCTCCAGAAAGGGGTCGAGATGGGCAGTCCAGCCGACAATGCCGCCTTGGGCGCGGATCATCTCAAGGGTTGATTGTTTGAAGGCCGGGAAATAGCTGGCGGTGGCTTCTTCAATCAGCAGGCAGTCATAGCCCCGGTCATTGGCCTCGCGCATCGTGGTCTGTACACAGACCTCGGTGGTGACACCGGCAAAGATCAACTGGGTAATGCCGCGCGCTGTAAGCTCTTCGCCAAGATTGGTGGCATAGAACGCACCCTTGCCGGGCTTCTCGATCACCAACTCGCCGTCAACAGGCGCTAGCTCTGGCAAAATGCTGGTGCCATATTCCCCTGAAATCAGGATGCGGCCCATCGGCCCCTCATCACCGATCCGTAGTGTAGGACTACCGCGATTGCGCTTGGCATCCGGCAGGTCGGAGAGGTCAGGCCTGTGGCATTCCATCGTGTGGATCACGGTAAGACCGTGGGTGCGGGCCGCCTCCAGCAGGCGTTTGACATCCGGCACGATGGCGCTGACCAGGCTGACATCATTGCCGAGCGTCTCGCCAAAGCCACCCGGCTCGGTGAAATCGCGCTGCATGTCGATGATGACAAGCGCCGCCTGATCCAGCTTCAGCCGGAAGGCGAAGGGTTGGGCCTTGATATCCAACATCATGCATGTCCTGCCATATGAGCGCCGATCACGGCAATGTCAGCGCCGCGCGCCGGGGTCTCGTACACCAGCCTGCCATCCGACATCACGACAATGCGGTCGGACATTTCCATCAACTCGTCCAGATCCTCGGAAAACAGCAGCACGGCGCTGCCATTGTTACGCGCCTTCATGATCCGGGCGCGGATTTCGGCGACGGCGGAGAAATCCAGACCGAAACAGGGATTGGAGACAACCAGCAGATCGACATCGCCAGTCAGTTCCCGCGCCAGCACGGCGCGCTGCACATTGCCGCCTGACAGCGAGGCAATCGGTGAGGCGGGCGAGGCGGTCTTGACCTTGAAATCGGCGATCAACCGCCCGGCTGTCTCGCGCATCGCCTTGGCATTCAGCCAGAACCGGGTCCTTCCATTGGCATCCACATCGAAATCGCGAAAACTCAAGTTCTCAGCCACCGACATTCTCGGCGCGCAGGCATTCAGCAGCGGTTCTTCCGGGATGAAGCGGACATTGGCGGCCCGCGTTTCCTGACGGGTGGCCGTATAGGGCCGGTCCTTGACGGTGATGTCGCCGGCCTCGGCAGGCCGTTGCCCGGCCAGCAATTCGGCCAGTTCCTTCTGGCCATTGCCGGAAATGCCAGCAATCCCGACGATTTCGCCAGCTCTGACCTTGAGATCATCGACCTCGATGCTCTTCAGACCGCTGCGGTCACTGGTTTTCATCCCCCGGATCGACAGGATGGAAGGGCTGGCGTCTGCGACCGGCAAACGGCTGTCCAGCTTGGCCAGCTTGACATCGCCGATCATCATTGCCGCCATGTCCTGCGTTGTCAGGTCGGCTGTGCGGCCCGAGCCAACCAGCTTGCCACGCCGCAGCACTGACACCGCATCGGCGAATTTTTGCACCTCGTGGAATTTGTGGGAAATCATCAGCACTGTCAGCGCACCACGCTCGGTCATGCCCCGCACCAGGCCCAGCATGTCGTCGGCCTCGGCGGGCGTCAGCACCGATGTCGGCTCGTCAAGGATCAGGAACCGGCGTCCGAGATAGAGCTGCTTGATGATTTCCAGCTTCTGCTTTTCGCCCGCCGACAGTTCCCGCACCGGGCGCTCCAGCGGAATCTGGAAGGGCATGGTGGCCATGAAATCCGCCAGCGCTTGGCGTTCGCGTCGCCAGTTGATCATTGCAGGCACGGCATTGCGGCTAATCACTAGGTTTTCCGCGCCGGTCAGCGATGGCACCAGCGTGAAATGCTGGTAGACCATGCCAAGCCCCAGCGCTGCCGCATCGCGGGGCGAGGCGATCTCCACCTCCCGGTCCTCGACCAGCAATTGGCCGGAGGTCTGGCGGTAAAAGCCCATGATGCATTTGACCAGGGTTGATTTGCCCGCGCCGTTTTCGCCCAGCAGGGCGTGGAATGAACCGGCTTTCACCTTGATGGAGACCGCATCGAGGGCGGTGAAGCTGCCGAACCGCATGGTCATGGCGGCGGTTTCAATGCCGATTGCACTGGCAGTCATGCCCAATCCTCCCGCTCAACAATAATTGCCACCGGCCCGCCGCCGGGCGGTCCCTGATGTTCGGCTCCACCAGACACATACAGGTCCGTTTCCTCAAACACGCCAGCCAGCACGCCGCCGACAAAGGCGCGGGCATGGCGGGTGCCGGAAATGTCGCTATCCTCAAGCATGGTGTGGCGTTTACCCCGCACGGTGCCGCGCGGATCGGGTTCGGCCTTGGCCAGCACGGCGCTCAGTTTTCCAAGCGGCATGTCGGACCAGGCGGCCCGCACGCTCGGCGCATCCATGGCGTCGAACATCACGGTATGCGTCATGGCAAATGGTCCGCTCCAATGATCGCTCATGCCGAGAACGATGATTTCGTGATCGGTCAGTTCCACGCCCGCCGAGGTGGAGGCGCGGGCAGAATAAAGGTCGAGCGTGCGGCAGATGTCAGCGTCCTGGATATCGTCCATATCAAGCTCGCCCAGCGCCACGGCGACGCCAAGCGCCGAGGCGCCGCGTGAATAACCCATGGATTTCAACGTCTCGGCAATAACCGTGCGTTTGCCACGCGCCTGCGCTTGCGCTACCCGTGCTGAGGTCAGCAGCGGGCATTTGATCTGCACGAAATGCACATCCGCCGGATTGTTTATCCCGGCATCAACCATGGCGGTCCGCACGCCCTGAGCGACCAGATCCACCTGTTCCTTGCGGCCCAGATGTTCCGGCAGGAGATCGGCTGTGCGGGCAACGCCGATGGCGAGCGAGCGGTTGGGCGCTGCCTCCACCCGTTCACGGGCAAAAATCGTCCAGTGAGGCGACAGCGCCCCTTCCGTGCCGCCGGACATGACAATGGAAACGCCTGTCACACCGAGGCGGGCAAACAGCTGTTCGAATGTGGCGGTGGCAAAACCACGGGTGAAATCGTTGACGCAGCCATTGCCCTCGGTCTTGCCCAGCACCGCGACGATGCTTTGCGGATCGAGGCCACCAGCAATCAGCGCTTCAACGCCGGATATGTCATCCGGGGCAGCGGCGGCAACGCGGTAAACCGAGGCGCGGAAACATGTGGTCACGGCAGGGCCTCGATCAGGTCTTTCGAATTGGAGACCGCGCCGAACACGCCGCCCTGCATTTTCACCATTTTGATGGCGGCGAGGTGATTGCCGTAGTCAGTCGCGCCGCAGCAATCTTCCAGTAGCAGGCATTCAAAGCCCCGGTCATTGGCCTCGCGCATCGTGGTGTGAACACAGACATCGGTGGTTATGCCGGTGAGAATGATATTCTGGATGCGCTTCTGGTTGAGGATCAATTCCAGATCCGTGGCGCAGAACGAGCCTTTGCCAGGCTTGTCGATAATGGTTTCGCCATCCAGCGGGGCCAGTTCCTCGATAATGTTCCAGCCCGGTTCGCCGCGCACCAGAATGCGACCGCAGGGGCCGGGATCACCGATGCCGGATTTGATCCTCTGCGAACGCCAGCGTTTGTTGGCGGGCAGGTCGGCGAGGTCAGGGCGATGGCCTTCGCGGGTGTGGATGATATGGTAGCCCTTGGCCCGCATGGCTGCCAGCACCGCCTTGATCGGCTCGATCGGCGCGCGCACCAGCGACAGGTCATAACCCATATGATCGACGTAACCGCCGGGGCCGCAGAAATCGGTCTGCATGTCGATGATAACTAGTGCGGTATTGTCAGGTCGCCAATCGCCGTTATAGGGCCAGGGATAGGGATCGGCGGCAAGCGTATGAAGTTTTGTCTCTGTGGACATATCGATGATGGCTCCTATTCGGCGGCGGATTTGGCAGGCTTGCCGTAGAGGCGAGTGGGTTTTTCAAAGCCGCAGGCTGTGCCGTCGGTGATCTTCACCTCGTCTTCCCGGGGCAGGCGATAGCGGCCTGCTGCCAGGTCGTGCATGTAAGTGTAGGGCGCATCCTGCGCCCCACCGGCAACCGCGACATAGCCGCGATGGCCCAGCTGGTAGATGTTGTTTTCCACACCCCAGCCGAGGCGCGCCTCGCGCACCAGATCGGGGCGGACCTCGGCGGTGATGATCTCGTTGACGCGGCCTGATGTGCCGTGGGCGATGATCGAGCCGTCGAAATTGCAGATCATCCCTTCGCCCATGCTGTCGAATGTGCCGTCCGAACCGCACATGCAGACATTGGCTGTGACCATCAGATTGCAGAAGGCGTTGGACTGGTTGGTGAAGCGCCAGGATTCGCGGATCGGTGCGGTATAGCCTGCCGTGCGGATCATGATTTCTGCGCCCTTATAGGCGCATTCCCTCGCCATTTCCGGGAACATGCCGTCGTGGCAGATGATCAGCGCCAGCTTGGCGCCCTTCGGCCCGTCGATGACGGGAATGCCGAGATCGCCCGGCTCCCATGGCTCGACCGGCACCCAGGGATGCATCTTGCGGTAATGGAGCTTCAGCGCGCCTGTATCGTCGATGATGATGCCGGAATTATAGGGCATGCCGCCGGGATTGTATTCCATGATCGAGAAACAGCCCCAGATGCGGTTCTGTTTGCAGGCAGCCTTGAAGGCGGCCACTTCCGGGCCGTCCATCCGGCACATGATATCGGGGTTGATGTCCATCGATAGGCCGTGCAGGGCATATTCGGGAAACACCACCAGATCCATGCCCGGCTGGTTGCGCCGGGCTTTGCCGACCAGATCGACGATCACCTGGGTCTGGCGGGCCAGATCCTGCGGTGTCACGGTGACGGGAAGTTGTAGCTGCACGAGTCCAATGCCGACGCCGTGTTCCGATTTGTTCAATCCGCCCAATCCGTTCATGGGAACCTCCTGTGCTTTATTTCGTCAAGGAAAGCGCCGCCGGAGCGCCGGACAGCGCCCGTGTCGGTGACGATGTGATGATGAGAATGATCAGGGTCAGCACATAGGGTGCGGCGTAAAACAGATAATAGCCCTCGCTAACGCCGACTGATTGCAGCGCCGGGCCGAGCGCACCAGCCCCGCCAAACAGCAGGGACGCCAGCACGCAACCGAGTGGGTTCCAGCGGGCGAAAATCACCAGCGCCACGGCCATCAGGCCTTGGCCGGACGAGATCCGCTCGTTCCAGGAGCCAGGATAGAACAGCGACAGATAGGCGCCGCCCACCGCCGCCAATGCCCCGCCTGCCATGGTTGCCAGCAGGCGCACGGTGTCGGGGTTGATGCCCATGGCGCGGGCGGCATCCGAACTATCACCGACCACCCGCAGGATCAGGCCGATACGGGTATTTTTCAGCGCCCACCAGAGGAAAAGTGCCAGCACAAGGCCGATGATAAACAGGATGTTGATGGTCAAAGCCGCCTGGATTTGCGGCAGATGCGACCAGAAGCCGAGCGAAATCACCGGCAGTTTCGGGGCGACCGGCTGGATGAACGGCTTGCCGAAGAAGAAGGCGAGACCCAGCCCGAACTGCATCATTGCAATGCCGATGGCGATGTCATTGACCTTTGGAAACTTGCAGATAAAGCCATGCAGCAGGCCAAACAGCGATCCGGCCACCATGGCCGCTGCCACGCCAGCCCAGGGCGAACCGGTCATGACCGCCACGGCATAGGCGGCCATGGCACCGAACACCAATGTGCCTTCAAGGCCCAGATTGATGCGGCCCGACCGTTCCGTCAGGGTTTCGCCGAGGCTGACGAAGATGAAGGGGGTGGAGACGCGGATAGCGCCTGCCAATATCGCCAGCGGCACGCCCCAGAGGCCAAGTGCGCTTTCGTCCATCATCGGTCTCCTTTCGCGGCGTCCGGCTGCTTCCAAAGCTCAGGATTAAAGACGCGGAACCGGCCATACAGCGTTTCGCAAAACAGGATGACCACGAACAGCGTGCCTTGAAGCACCAGCACGGTGGCATCCGGCAGGCCCATGCGGCGCTGGATCAACCCGCCGGACGCGGTGATGCCGCCGAGGAAGATCGCGACGGGAATGATCGCCAGCGGATTTTGCCGGGCGAGGAAGGCGACGAGAATGCCGGTATAACCATAGCCCGCCACCAGCGCACCATTTGCGCTGCCTTGTACGGCGGCCACTTCGATCATCCCGGCAAGGCCTGCAAAACCGCCTGCCAGCGCGGTGAAGCCGACGATCAACCTGCCAACTGGCAAGCCCTGGATCTGGGCGGCGCGCATATTGCCGCCAGCGATCCGCGCCGCAAAACCGATGCTGGTCCATTCGATCACGATATAGGAGAGAATGCAGGCGATGACGCCGACGGCCAGGCCCCAATGCACGTCCATGCCGGGGATTTTGCCGATCATGTCGGCGGCGGGCAGGGGCAGGGTCGAGGGCTTGTTGAGGCTGGCCGGATCGCGCAGCGGACCTTCGATCAAGTGATTCATCAGCGCGATGGCGATATAGGCCAGCAGCAGCGAGGATATGGTTTCATTGACGCCGCGATAATGTTTCAACGCTCCGGCAAAGCCGATCCACACACCGCCCGCCAGCATGGCGCAAAGCCCCATGACAAGCCAAAGAGCAGGGGGACTAAAGCCCGGTGCGAGTGGAACGGCGATGGCCGCCGCCGCCAGGCCGCCCAGCACCAGCGCGCCCTCCGCGCCAATGATTGTCAGGCCAAGCCGGGCGGGAAGGGCCACGCAGAGTGCGGTCAGCAGCAGCGGAGCGGCCCGACTAAGGGCATTTTGCAGCGAAAACCACGAGCCGAAGCCGCCCGCAAACATCAGCTGGAACAGTTGCAGCGGCGATTTGCCGATGGCGGTGATGAACAGGCTGAACAGGCCAAGCCCGATCAGCACGGCCAGCAGCGTGATGGCCACCGGCTCGGCGCGGCGGGCCAGCCATTCCACCGCCGGACGTAGCGCGTGACGTCCGGCAGACTTGGGCTGCAAGCCATGCGGCAGATGTGTCCGGCTTTCAGGTGTCGTGGTCATGGCCCGCGCCTCCATTGGTTCAGCCCATCGACCCCATGACGCCTTCGACGAGGTAGTTCATGCTTTCCAGCTCGATGGCGTCTTCGGCATAGTCCTTGCCCGAGGGTATAACGACATTGCCCTTGTTGTCCTTCTGGCCACCCTTGAAGACGGAGAAGCCGCCTGCCTTCATGGTGGCAAGTGTCGCCTCAAACTTGGTGCGGGCCTCAGCGGAGACGCCGGGGCCAAGCGGGCTCATCTTGACGAAACCGTCCTTCAACCCGCCGCGCACGAAATTGCCGAGCTTTTCACCAGCCTGCGCCTTCTTGACGAAATCGGTATAGACATTCCCCCAGGCCCATTCGGCGCCGGTCAGATATTTTTCAGGGGCCAGCGGGCTCTGGTTGGCATGATAGCCACAGACGAAAGCGCCGCGACCAGCGGCGGTCTGCACCACGACCTTCGGGCTATCGACATGGCAGGTGATGACATCGACGCCCTGATCGACCAGCGCATTGGTGGCTTCGGCCTCCTTGACGGCCAGCGACCACTCGCCCGTGAAAATCACCTGGCAGGTGATGGACGGATCGACCGAGCGGGCACCGAGCAGGAAGGCATTGATATTCTGTACCACCTGCGGAATTGGCTTGGCGGCGACGAAGCCGATCTTCTTCGACTTGGTGGCATAGGCGGCGGCAATGCCATTCAGATATTGGCCTTGGAAGATGTAGCCGAAATAGCTGCCGGTATTGTCCGGGTTCTTGCCCTTCTGCCAGAGGCCGCCGCAATGGCGAAACTGCACGTCAGGATATTTCTGCGCTACCGCCAACATATGGGGGTCGAAATAGCCGAAAGAGGTCGGGAACAGCAGGCTGGCACCATCCAGATTGATCATCGATTCCATGGTTTTCTGGACATCGACGGTTTCAGGTACGTTTTCTTCTTCGATGACAGTTACGCCGGACAAGGCCTTGACCACGGCAGCGCCCTCGGCATGGGCCTGGTTATAGCCATAATCATCCTTCGGCCCGACATAGATGAAGCCGACGGTGAGGTCCGCAGCCTGGGCGGAACGCAGCATGCCGGGAGCGGCAATGGCCGCAGCGGCACCCAGCGCGGAGGTTTGCAGGAAATGACGGCGGGTAAAGGAAGGCGATCTGGTCATCGGTGGGTTCCCCTGTTTTGATCCGGCTCTCGTCCGGCGCGGATGATTTGAAAAAGTGTATGCAATCACCGTGCCAGATCTGTGGGCTATGCTTGAAAGGAGTTTCTGGGCTGTATCTGGTTGCCGCCCGTGCATCTGTATGCACTTTTAAAATTCAGATGAATATTTTTTGAGCGCGACTATTAAATTTGCTAAATCCTTCAGGGAAAAGTCCATGGCCTCGCAGGAAAGTTGTGTATTTTTGTGAAAATCGTGCTTTGATATCAGTCGAGCCGTGGGTTAATTTGCCAAAACAAGCGATTTTTAAAACTGCATACAAACGATAATGAAACTGGGAAATCTCAATGAATCAGCCGAGGGTGCGCGAACTTGTTCGTGCCGGCAATACGGTCGAACAATTGGTACGCGCCATTGCCGACCTGATTATCGTCGGTGATTTGCAGCCGGATGATAAACTGGATGAAGGATCGCTTGCCACGCGGTTCGAGGTGTCGCGCACGCCGGTGCGCGAAGCGCTGCGGCAATTATGTGCCATGGGGCTGGTGGAGCGTAAGCCGAACAAGAGCGCTGTCGTTACCAACGTCACCGGCGGGTTCCTGACCTCTATGTTCGAGGCCATGGCGGAGCTTGAAGGGATGTGCGCCAGGCTTGCAGCAGAGCGCATGACGTTGGACGAGCGCCGGGCGCTGGAGGGGATGCACCGCTCATCAATCCGCATCGTCCAGGCGGGACAGACGGAGGACTATTCCGCCTATAATATTGAGTTTCACAACCGGATCTATCAGGGCGCTCATAACCAGCATATTCTGGAACTGGTGACGCAAACCCGCTCGCGGCTGGCACCGTTTCGGCGCGCCCAGTTTCGCTTGACGGGCCGCTTGTCACTGTCCTTTCAGGAGCATGAGGCCATCGTCAATGCCATCCTGCGCGGTGAAAAGACTGCTGCCGCCGAAGCGGCCTATCGCCATGTCGAAATTGTCGGTGATGCCAGCAGCACATTGACCCAGCATACGGTTGGCAGGGATTGAGGTCTCGAAATCGAGGCCTCACGGATTGATGCGGTAGGTCCTGACCAGTTCCGGGTCCTGTTGCAGCGTATCGAGCCAGGTCGGGTCGAGTTTCGGAACTGAGGAAAACAGCAGTTTCGAATAGGGATGTTGCGGGGCGGCAAGCTGTTGCGGCGAGATTTGCTCGACCTTTTTCCCCGCATACATCACCACGATCTCGTCGCAGATCGCTTCCACCACCGAAAGATCGTGGCTGATGAAAATGTAGGACAGGCCAAGTTCGCGCTGCAATTCCTTCAAAAGCTCGATGACCGCGGCGGCGACCACGGTGTCGAGCGCCGAGGTGATTTCGTCGCACAGGATCAGCTTTGGTTCCGCTGCCAGCGCACGGGCGAAATTGACCCGCTGCTTCTGGCCGCCAGACAGTTCCGATGGGCGGCGTTGGCGAAGCGATTGTGGCAGATGCACCATGTCGAGCAATTGGTTGATGCGGGCATCGCGCGCCTTGCCCTTCATTCCATGGTAAAAGGTCAGCGGGCGACCGAGGATGTCCTCAATGGATTTCGCCGGGTTCAGTGCCGTGTCGGCGGATTGGAAGACGATCTGCATTTCGCGCAGCTGATTGCGGGTGCGGTCGCGGGCATGGCGGCCCAGTTCACGGCCATTGAAAATGATATGGCCCGCCGCCAATGGCAGGAGGCCGGCAATGCTGCGCGCTAAGGTGGATTTACCGCAGCCGGATTCGCCGATAATGCCGAGGTTGCGGCCATTGCGCACCGTCAGGCTGACGGACTGCACCGCCTGAACGAGAGGCAGACCATCCGCTTGCAGGTCGCCATAGCCAGCAATCAGGTTTTCGATTTCCAGCAGGGGCTTGACGCTCTTGTCTTCGGCAAGCGGTGTTGTGCGGGGCTTGGGTTCAAAGGCAGACAGAAGTTCACGGGTATAGGGATGTTGCGCATCGGCCAGCAGCTCGGCGGTGGTGCCGGTTTCCTGCACTTCGCCACCCTTGAGCACGATAATACGATCGGCAATCTGTGCAACGACGGCCAGATCATGGGAGACATAGACCCCGGAGATGCCGTCCTTGCGCATCACCGACTTGAAGGCGCGCAGCACTTCGATTTGCGTCGTCACGTCAAGCGCCGTGGTCGGCTCGTCGAAAATCACCAGTTTCGGGTCTCCGATCAGCGCCATGGCCGCTGATAGACGCTGTAACTGTCCGCCGGAGACCTGATGCGGATAGCGTGTGCCAATCGTTTCGGGATTGGGCAGCGACAGCGCCCGAAACAGCGCCACGGCGCGGGTGCGGGCTTCTTCCTTCGACATCAGGTCGTGAATGCGGGTGACCTCGATCACCTGATCCATGATCCGGATGGCCGGATTGAAAGCCGCCGCCGCTGATTGCGGCACATAAGCGACATCGGTGCCGCGAATACTGGCGCGATCGCGCTCGGAAAGTGCGGCCATATCCTTGCCCGCGACACTGATCGTGCCGCCGGTTATACGGCATCCGGGGCGGGTATGGCCCATCAAGGTCAAGGCGATGGTGGTTTTTCCAGAGCCGCTCTCGCCGATCAAGGCAGCGATTTCGCCCTCCGGTATGTCCAGGCTGATGCCCTTGATAATCTCGACCTTGCGGCCGGAATCGGTGGTGGCCTGGACCTTCAGGTCGCGGATTTCCACGAGGTTTGCCATCATGCACTCCTGTCGCGGATCTTGCGGGGAAGATTATCGATCAGCATGTTGACGCTGATTGTCAGGCTGGCAATGGCCAGCGACGGGAAAATCACCGCTGGTGCCGCAAAAGGCAGGCCGCCGATATTTTCGCGCACCAATGCGCCCCAATCGGCATTGGGCGGCTGGACGCCGAGCCCCAGAAACGAAAGCCCTGAGAGCAGCAACACGATGAAGACAAAGCGCAGCCCAAAATCCGCCAGCACCGGTCCGGTAATATTCGGCAGAATTTCAGAGCGGATGATGTAGAAAATAGTCTCGCCCCGGATGCGTGCGACGCTTATGAAATCCATGGCATTGATGTTGACGGCAAGCGCCCGGGCAAAGCGATAGGCGCCGGGCGTGTAGATCACCGACAGGGTCATGACCAGAACCGGGATCGACGATCCGACGGCAGCGACCACCACCAGACCGAAGAGCTTGCTGGGAATGGAGTTCATCGCATCGAGAAAGCGGCTGAGCACGGTATCGATCCAGCCACCGGCGACGGCGGCGATCATGCCAAGCACAACGCCGGAAAAACAGGCGACGGTAACGGCGGCCAGCGAAATGCCGACCGTGTAGCGCGCACCCATGATGATGCGCGACAGCATGTCCCGACCGAGATAATCGGAGCCCAGCCAAAGCGTGTTGCTCATCGGCCCGAAATAGTCGAAATCGACGATCTCACCGACTGGATGCGGGATGAGCAGGGGCGCGAATATCGCCACCAGCGCCCAAGCGCTGATGACAGTGAGGCCAGCAATGCCAACGGCATTGATGCGATAGCCGAATGACCAGCGTCTGCGAGCGATTGGTGCTGTTGATGGCGTCGCGTTCGATGGCGTCCCGTTTAGTGGCGTCATAGTCATCGCAGCCTCGGATTGGAGAGAATGGAAACGATATCGGCAATGGTGATCAGCACGAGATAGCCGACGCAGAAGATCATGGCGCAGCTCTGGATCAGCGGCAGGTCACGGGTGGCGACGGCATCGACCATCAGCTTGGCAATGCCGGGATAGTTGAAGATCGTCTCGACGATAATGACCCCGCCAATCAGATAGGACAGTGATAGCGCCATGGCATTGACGATTGGCCCCAGCGCATTGGGCAACGCATGGCGCAGCACGATGCGGCGGCGTGAGGCGCCTTTCAGCAACGCCATTTCCACATAGGGCGTATCGAGGGTTTCGATCACCGCTGCCCGGGTCATGCGGATCATCTGGGCTGAAACGCCGAAGGTCAGGGTGATGACGGGCATGGCATAGACACGCACCAGGCCAGCAAAACTGTGAACCTCATTGGCAAAGGACAGTGCTGGCAGCCATTTCAGATAGACCGCAAACAGTAGAACGGCGGAGGTGGCAATCATGAATTCCGGCACGGAAATCACCCCAATGGTCACCACGGTGACGCAGCGGTCATAGAGAGAGCCGCGCAGCATGGCCGAGGTAATCCCCAGCGTCAGTGCGATGGGAACAGCCAGGAGGGCGGTAATGCCGGCAAGCTTCATGGAATTGACCAGACGGCCGGAAATCAGCTCAGCAATTGGCATGTTATTGGCGTAGGAGGTGCCGAGATCGCCTTGCAACAAGCCCGTTGCCCAACGCAGGAAACGCAGAATTGCCGGATCGTTGAGATGCATGGCCTGGCGCAGGCCCTCAACGGCTTCAGGTGTCGCGGCCTGACCGAGCAGCATGGTTGCCGTATCGCCTGGCAAGAGCGCAGTCGCCATGAAAACGGCCAGCGACACGATGATCAATGTGATCAGGGCGATCATCAGCCTGTTGACAACAAGGGAAAAGGCTCGGGCGTTCACGCACATGCTCCAGCTTGGTTAGGGCGATCAATCTTCGGCAATCACTTCGGGTGATCGGAATGCGGCTGACCGTGATAATGTGCCGCCAGGCTGGCAAACGGTTTTGCCGCGATGCGCTGGATAAAGCATGCATCGATCCAAAGCTATTTGCCAAGGCCTGCTCGTAGAGGGTCTGCCGAACTGGTATCAGGCTTCCAGCCAGACATATTCGGCGAAGGCATAACCCATCATGCCACCCAGCGGGCTGGGTTCAAGCCCTTTCAGCTTGGCCGTGATAGCATCGACGTTGGAAATATAGGCGGGAATGACCGTCGCTGCTTCCTCCGCGATCATCACCTGCATCTCGCCATAGATTTCCTTGCGCTTGGCCTGGTCCAGCAGGCCACGGGCCTCAAGCAGCATCTTGTCGAATTTCGGCGACTTGTACTGGCTTTCGTTCCACGGCGCGTCGGAAGAGTAAAGCAGCGAAAACAGGATGTCCGGCGTCGGACGCGGATTGATATTGCCGAAATGGACCGGTGCCTTCAGCCAGTATTTGTCCCAATAACCATCGGAGGGTACGCGCTGGACATCGAGCTTCATGCCGATTTCTGCCGCTGATGCCTGGATAATCATCGCCATGTCTATCGAAGAGCTTGCGGCTTCTGATGCGATAACCGGGATGGACTGGCCAAGCACGCCTGCCTTCTGGAAATGGAATTTTGCCTTGTCGGGATCGAATGCCTTCGGCTTCAGGTCGGCATTATGATAGAAGCTGGCAGACGACAGCGGCTGGTCGTTGCCGACTTCGCCCAGCCCACGCAATGCGGATTTGACGATCTGCTCCCTGTTAACGATCAGCTTCATGCCATCAATGAAATCTTTCTTGTTGCCCGGCGCCATATCCATGCGCATGTTGAGATTGGTGTAATTGCCCGATGTCGTCTTCGACAGCACGAAGCCGTCCTGGGTATCGACCAGACGCATGGAGCGCGGATTGATGGAGGCGGCCAGCTGGATGTCACCCGACAGGAGCGCGTTGACACGGGCATTGTCCTCGCTGATGGCGAAGAATTCGAAACTGTCGACATTCGGGCCGCCAGCTTTCCAGTAATTGCCATTGCGCTTCATAATCGAGCGGACGCCGGGCTCGAATTTTTCGAGAACGAAGGCACCGGTGCCATTGCCCTTGGAGAAATCCGTGGTGCCATCGGCAACGATCATGAACTGATGGATGGCGAGAATGGACGGCAGGTCGGCATTGGCATGCGAGAGCGAGATTTCCACGGTCTGCTTGTCGACGGCCTTGATGCCGGTCATCTGGGCGGCGATCTTGGCAACCTTGGAGCCGGTGGCCGGATCGAGATGGCGCTTCAGCGAATAGACGACGTCGTCTGCGGTCAGCGTCTTGCCGTCGTGGAAGGTCACGCCGCTTTTCAGCTTGATCGTCCAGACCTGGGCGTCCTTGCTTTCAACCGAGTCTGCCAGCTCCATCTGCGGAGCGCCGGATTTGTCGAGAATGGTGAGGCGGTTATAAAGCGCGCAGCAGCGCACATAGTCGGTGGAGAGCGAGGCCTTTGCCGGATCCAGCGTATCGGCATTGGACGCAGAATAGCCGGCGGCCTTCAACGAACCTCCCTTGACCGGTGTTGCGGCGAGCGCGCTTGAGGCGCGACCCATGATGGAGCCGGCGGCGGTAAGGGCAACGCCACCAGCCAGCATCATCTGCATCAGTTCGCGGCGGGTGGCACCACGGCGGATGGCGTTCTCCACCATGGCATCGTCAGCGCCGGTCCAGTTTGTTGTCTGCTTGTCTGTCATGACATTCCCCTTATTGTTGTTGACTGTTTTGCGGGCCTTTGGGTGGCACGTCATTGTATGCTGATGTCATCGTGTGTTGGCTTCAGGCGGCGCGATCCAACTCTATGGCCTCGGCAAGTCCCGCCATGGAGGTGAAGTGAAAATCGGGTTTCACAAATGTTTCCGGCTCGATCGTGCCGCCATAGCCTTTTTGGGCATGGCGTCGCTCGATCCAGCAATTGGTCAGGCCAAGCTGCCGTGAAATGCCGATGTCGTGATATTGGCTTTGCGCCACATGCAGGATATCGGCGCGGCTGTTGCCTTCCTTTTCAACGAAAGCGAAGACCGTTTCGAAAAATGCTGGATCGGGCTTTTCGGTGCCCGTGTCATCAGTGGTGAAGGCTGCATGAAAGGGCTCGCCCAAGGCTTCATCGAAATACGCAAAGGCCCAGCGCTGCGCATTGGTCATGGCAATCAGCCGGTAGCAGGTTTTCAGCTGTGCCAGCGCGGCAACGCTATCGGCAAAAGGCTTCCAATCGGTGACGGAGCCACGCAAGCGCTCGCCAAATGCCGCATCTACCGGCAGGCCGAGGGCGGGGGCGATCTTTAGGTAGACCCGCGCAAGATCGTCGGGAAAAAGCAAGGCTTCATCGTCATAGCGGGCCGCACGATAGAGCGAAAGAGCGTGTTCTCCATCCATCGTCACGCCTGTCTCTGCGGCAATCTCAGCGAGGCAATGGGTAATGCCGCTCTCAAAATCAATGAGCGTGCCGACCACGTCGAAGGTGAGATATTTGAAATCCGCAAAGGCCTTTGCCATCATTGCATCCTCTGGCTTGTCCATCTTCATGCATCAGGCCCGGCAAATGCCGTTCCTGTCACTCACGATCCCTTGGTTTCCTCGCTTAACTTTTATTTTTATCTTGAATGCGCCCTGGCATTTTCTACTGAGGCGCATCCGAAGTATTACAGGAGCTACGGGCTGTTTCTTCCCGAATGCCGATCTTAAGACGGCAGAAAATTCTGAATCTGATCGTTCGGCAGTATTTCGCCCGACCCGCTGCTGTCTCATGCCATGGCGGAGCGAACGTCCGGGTCGGCCAGCGTTTGATCCAAAGTGTTTTTGGTGCGCTCGACGATGGCGTCGATTTCGCTTTCCGTGCAGCACAGCGGTGGCGCATAGCCCAGAATGCCATTGGCAAAGGCGCGGATGACGAGGCCATTGTCCCATGCGCGTTCAAACACCCGGGTTGCGGGGGCCGCAGCGGCAGGCAGCGGTGTCTTCTTGTCCTTGTCCACCACCATTTCAATGGCGGCCAACATGCCGCGACCGCGCACATCGCCCACCAGTGGATGGTCTTTCAGGCTTTCCAGCCCAGCCATCAGACGTGCGCCCATTTTGCGACCGTTTTCCAGCAGGCCGTCCTCATAAAGCTTCAGCACGGCAAGGCCAACAGCGGCACTGACCGGATGGGCGGAATAGGTATAGCCGTGGCCAATGGCGGCCGATCCGGCACCATCGGCAATGGTGTTGTAGATTGTATCGGACAGGAACACCGCACCCATCGGCACATAGCCAGAGGTGAGGCCCTTGGCAGTGGTCATCAGATCCGGCACCACGCCATCGTCTGCACAGGCAAACAAGGGACCGGTGCGGCCAAAGCCGGTGATGACTTCATCGGCAACAAACAGAATATCCAGCTCAGAGCAGACATCGCGCATGGCTTTCAGCCAGCCATCGGGCGGCACCAGAACACCGCCGGAGCCTTGAATCGGCTCGACATAGAAAGCAGCAACGCGCTCACTGCCCAGTTCTTCGACCTTCTTGCGCAAAGCTGCAACGGATGACGCGATAATGGCGGCGGGATCATTGCCGACCGGGTTGCGATAGGCGTAGTGCGACGGAATTTTATGCTGCCAGTCAAATGGCAGGCCGAATCCGGCGTGGAACAGCGGCAGAGCCGTCAGGCCAGCGCCGACCGTGGATGAGCCATGATAGCCCTGTTCCACCGAGATAAACTGGTCCTTCTGCGGCGTGCCTTTGCAATGGTAATAATAGCGGATGAAGCGGATGGTGCTGTCGATCGCGTCTGAGCCGCCCAGTGTGAAATAGACGTGGTTGAGATCGCCGGGTGCCCGGTCTGCCAGTTCGGCAGCCAGCCGGATGGCGGGTTCCGAGCCGAGGCTGAAATAGCCGGTAGCGTAAGGCAGTTCCCGCAACTGCTTGGTTGCTGCCTCGATAATGCTTTCCTGGCCGTAACCGGCATTCACGCACCACAGACCGGCAAAGCCGTCGAGCAGTTGACGTCCGGTGGAATCCGTGACGGTTGCGCCGCTGGCCGATTTCAGAACGCGCACGCCTGCCTTTTCATGGCTGCGATAGGATGCAACGGGATGCACCAGATGGGCGCGGTCCAACTCAAGAAGAGAATTGCTCAACATTATCAGATCTCCAAAAAATCAGCCGAGGGCCTGGCTGGCGAGTGCGTAGGTTTTAACGGAAGCCGATTCATTCGGATCTATCTGTGCCGCATTGCGTCGCATCGGCACGCCGCCGCCCACGTGAACAAGGCCTTGCAGCGTCAACCAAGGCGCAAGGCCTGTTGCAACGGCTGTGTCAACGCGCAGAAATGATCCTGTTCTTGCAGCGAACACAAAGGACAGAAGGGCTTTTGCATCGTCCTGATTGGCCGCCACGACCGGCCCCGCGACTTCACCGCGACCAAAGGGACGCAGGGCGATATAGCCGGTGATGCGGCCAGCATCTCTGAGAATGGCAAACTTGCCGGTTTCCGCGAGCTTGCTCAGCAGACCACTCCGATCCGCGCCAAAGGCTGCCGCATCAAGGGTGCCCAATTCTTGCGCCACGTCCTGATCAGCCCAGGAGATTGCAGAATTGGCGATAGTGCCATCTTCGACAATGCCTTGATGCTGGATAATTTCACCAGCGGCGACAAAGCCAAGCTTTTCGTAGAGGGGCAGACCATCCTGCGTTGCCACCAGACGGCATTCGCGCCCATCTGCGGCATTTAAGGCCATGTCCATCAATTTACGACCAAGCCCGCGACCGCGCATGGAGGCATCGACAATCACCATGTTGATGGTGGCGCAGGTCTCGCCATACAGCGTCGCCATGGCGGTTCCCACCACGCGGTTGCCTTCAAGCGCCACAAAGCCCTTGCTCAAGGACAGCACAAAGGCCCAATCTTCCCGGCGATGTGGCCATTGGGCTTGCTGCGATAGCAAAAATGCGCCGTCGATGTGTTCGGGACCAAAGGAAATGATGTCGATTTGGCTCGCCTGCATGCCACTTTCCTGAAATCTGTTTTACTGCTTCTCAGTGATAGCCCCGCGCGCAAAGAAGATCATCCCGACGATCGCGTGTCCTTGGTATGTTTGGCCGTTCCGAGTGATCACTGCCGCATCTTATGCCGTGAGAGTGCATTTCTTCCGTGTGTCTGGACAACGGCTCTTAGGGGTTCGCAAAACTCTCTGCCAAATCCTCCACTGCATACGCAACATTGTGCTTTGAGAGGTAGCAATTGCGGTGAATGGGTGGGCTTGGCTCTGCCTATGATGGGGAAACCCGAACGATATGCTTTGCAAGGATCAAGAAACCCATGGCTCCCTTCCGCCCGAAATTCATCACCTTCGATTGCTACGGTACGCTCATCAATTTCCAGATGGCGGAAGCGGCCCGCGATATTTACGGCCCCCAGCTGGACGCTGGCCACATGGATGAGTTTGTGAAAGACTTCTCAGCCTATCGTCTGGATGAAGTGCTGGGCGACTGGAAGCCCTATGCCGATGTGGTCCACAATGCCATTGAACGCACCTGCAAGAGAAATGGCGTGACCTTCCGCGATGAAGACGCCAAGACCGTATATGAGCGCGTACCCAGCTGGGGTCCGCACCCGGACGTGCCTGCTGGTCTTGCCAAAGTGGCCAAGGAAATTCCGCTGGTCATCCTGTCCAACGCCATGAATTCGCAGATCATGTCCAATGTGGAAAAGCTTGGTGCACCTTTCCATGCGGTCTATACGGCAGAGCAGGCGCAATCCTACAAGCCGCGCATGAAGGGCTTTGAATATATGTTCGACATGCTTGGCTGCGGCCCTGATGACATTACCCATGTGTCGTCTTCCTTCCGCTATGATCTGATGACCGCCCATGATCTGGGCATCAAGAACAAAGTCTGGGTCAACCGGGGTCATGAGCCAGCCAATCCCTATTATGGCTATCAGGAAATCGCGGGCGTTTACGATCTGCCCGGCGTGTTTGGTCTTTAATCGATGAAATATCTTTCCTACTGGCACGACACCGCCCCGCAATTTGCCGAGGGCATCACCGGCGCAATTGAAGGCGATTTTGATGTCGCCGTGATTGGCGGCGGCTTTACAGGCCTCGCTGCCGCCCGCCAACTGGCGAAGGCGGGGGCAAAGGTGATCGTGCTGGAGGGGCAGCGCATCGGCTGGGGTGCCTCTGGCCGCAATGGCGGGCACCTCAACAATGGTTTGGCCCACAGCTATCTGGGGGCCAAGGCTGAACTGGGCAAAGAGCGGGCGATTGCGCTTTACCAAGCGCTCGACAGTTCCATCGATACCATCGAGGCGCTGATTGCCGAGGAAGGCATTGATTGCAATTTCCGCCGTGCCGGAAAGCTGAAACTGGCCTCCAAACCGCAGCATTTCGAAGGGCTTGCCCGCAATTTTGAAGCTTTGCATGGCGAGGTTGATCCAGATACGGCGCTTTTGTCGCCTGCGGATTTAAAAAATGAGGTTGGCTCACCTTTTTTTGGTGCCATGCTCTCCAAAAAAAGCGCCATGATGCATATGGGCCGCTATGTCGTGGGCCTTGCGAAAGCCGCCCAACGCCATGGCGCTGACATTGCCGAACAGGCCTCTGTCACCTCTGTTGAAAAACAAGGCGACCGCCACCACCTGACCACTGCACGGGGCCGCGTGACCGCCAAGGATGTGCTGGTGGCCACCGGGGCCTATACCACGCCCAATTTCAGCTTCTTCCGCCGCCGCATCATTGCCGTTGGCAGTTTTCTGATTGCCACGCGGCCTTTATCAGACATGGAAGTGGCCAGCGTGATGCCAGGCAACCGCACTTGCGTGAACACCATGAATATCGGCAATTACTGGCGTCTGTCGTCCGACAACCGGCTGATTTTCGGCGGTCGCGCCCGTTTCTCTGCGGCCTCCGATCAGCAATCGGACGCCAAAAGCGGCGAAATCCTGCGCCAATCCCTTGCCGCGATTTTCCCGCAGCTTGCCAAGGTCAAGATCGATTATTGCTGGGGTGGTCTGGTGGATATGACCAAGGACCGCTATCCCCGCGCAGGCTATCAGGACGGCTTGTGGTACGCCATGGGCTATTCCGGCCACGGGGCGCAGCTTTCTACCCATCTCGGCATGATCATGGCGGATACCATCATGGGCAAGCCCGATGTCAATCCGCTGAAAGGTCTGGACTGGCCCGCCGTGCCGGGACACTTTGGCAAGCCATGGTTTTTGCCGCTGGTGGGAATGTATTACAAGATGCTGGATCGGTTTCAGTAAGGTGTCATTTATGTGCGGCGGAGCGGGGATACCCCCCTCTGGCTTGCCAGCCATCTCCCCCTCAAGGGGGGAGATCGGATAGACTTAGCCGCTCACGTCCTCAACCAAGCAAGGGAATGCCGATGCCTTGGACGAACATGAGTGCAAGTGGCCAGCTCTGGGTCGTTCTCCCCCCTTGAGGGGGAGATGTCCGGCAGGACAGAGGGGGGTAACATCCGCACAGCCAATGATGGGTTCCTCCGCCCTCAAAGCCCAATCAACACACTCTTGCTCTTGCGATTTGCATGGTAGGCCTCGCGGCCCAGATCCTTGCCGATTCCAGATTGCTTGTATCCGCCCGTGGGCAGAATATGATCCCGCGAGCGGCCATAGCGGTTTACCCAGACAGTGCCCGCTTGAAGCGAGCGTGTAAGTCGAAGGGCGCGAGAGAGATCACGGGTAAACAGGCCTGCACAAAGCCCATAGGTGGGGTGATCGGCCAGTGCCAGCGCCTCATCCTCATGCGCAAATGACTGCATGGTCAAGACAGGGCCGAAAATCTCCTGTGTGACGGCGGGTGAAGATTGATCGACATGGGAAAGCAAGGTTGGCGTATAAAAATACCCATCGCCTTCCATAATGTCGCCACCCGTCAGACATTCCGCCCCGGCATCAATGGCGGCCTTGACGATGCTGTCGATCCGCTCGCGTTGACGCTGGGAGATGATCGGCGAATATTGTGCTGTCGCATCCCATGTGGGGCCAGCTTTCACCGCCTTCATTTTGGCGATGATCGCTTGTGCCAAAGGCTCCATCACACTGCGCTCAACAATCAGGCGTGAGCCAGCAACACAGGCTTGGCCAGCGTTTGAAAGAATGCTTTGGGCAATGGCAGCGGCGGCCTTGTCCAGATCGGCATCGGCAAACACCAGTTGCGGGCTTTTGCCGCCCAGTTCCAGCGTCATGGGTTTGACGCCCGTGCGGGCAATATTGCCCATGATGGCCTGACCCGCTCCGGTGGAGCCGGTAAAGCTGACCTTGGCAATATCGGGATGGCCGGTGATGGCATTGCCAGTGACGGCACCATCACCCAGCACGATATTGATCAGGCCCGCCGGAATCCCGGCCTGAACTGCCAATTGCGCCAGATAGATGCTGGAAAAGGGCGTCATTTCCGATGGTTTTAGTACCACGGCGTTGCCAGCGGCCAGTGCTGGCCCAAGCTTCCAACCCGCCATGGAAACCGGAAAATTCCATGGCGTGATCGCTCCGACCACGCCATAAGGCTCGCTCATGATCATGCCGAGACTATCACCATCCGTCGGCACCAGCGCATCGCCTTCCTTGTCTGCCATTTCGGCAAAGAAGCGGATTTGCTCTGCGGTCACAGCAATGTCACCCGCAATCAGATGGCCTACGGGACGGGTGGAGGAGAGAGCCTCCAGCTTGGCCAGCGTTTCGGCCTCGCTTTCAATCAGGTCTGCCCAGCGTTGGAGCACAATGGTGCGTTCGCGAGGGCGAACACTGCCCCATTTGCTGGTTTTCAGCGCCTGTTTTGCGGTTTGAACAGCCCGATCCACCATGTCCTCATTGGCAATCGGACAGCCCGCATAGGCCTTGCCATCTGATGGGCGATACATGTCGAGTGCGCCATTGGCATCCACCAGCGTATCGCCAATGAAATGGCCGATGGGCAGGGCGATTGTGTCTGGATCGAAGCTGAGGGTCATGGTGGTTCCTTAGGCTAGAGCATCGGACCGAAAAGTGGGAACCGGTTTTCGGATAAATCCGATGCCCAAACAAAAGCTTAGAGCATCGTGCGGATTCCGATTTTCTGCACGATGCTCTAAGCTCGGCTTACGCCATGATGGTGACGTAGATTTTCTTCACCGTTTCAATGGTTTTCCAAACGCCAACAAAGCCCGGCTTCATGATGAAATGATCGCCTGCCTTGTAAATCACCGGCTCGCCGCCATCCGGGGTGATCTCCACCACACCCGACAGAATATGGCAGTATTCAAAGCTCTCGCCCTTGATGGATTTGGTCTCGCCGGGGGTGGCTTCCCACACGCCGGTGTGGATCATTTCGCCACGGCAGACATCCTGCGGCCAGGTCTTGAAGGCCGGATCACCAGAGATCAAACGTTCTGGCAGGGCCTTGGATTCTTTCGGGGTGAACGTGGGGTTGGTGTCGATTGTTTTCAAAAGAGACATGGATTGGTCCTTGGTTCAGAGTTGGCAGCAGTGGTCTGCGAGAGCGGTGATCATCGTCTGGCAGGTGGCCAGCTCATCCATCAGGATATATTCGTTGGGCTTGTGGGCACGGCTGATATCGCCGGGGCCGCAGATGATGGCATCGATTCCCGCTTGCTGGAAAAGCCCGGCTTCGGTGCCGTAACTCACGGCAGCCAGCGGCTCGACGCTGGTGAGAGTGTGCAGCAAGCTGGCAAGAGGTGCGTTTTGCGGGAGTGAGAGTGCGGGGTATGCACTCATTTCAGCCCATTCCACTCCAAAGCCTTTGTCTTTCAACGCTTCCGCTGCCCGACGAACAGGCTGCAAAAGCGCTGCGGGATCAACGCCAGAAATGGCGCGGGCCTCAAACTCGGCCTCACAGGTATCAGGAATGATATTGACGGCTTGTCCACCACGCACGGTTCCCACTTGCAGCGAGGAATAGGGCGGCTCAAACACCGCTTCAAACGGGCCGCTCGTTAAATCAGAGGCAGCATCGCGGGCAGCAATCAGAACCTCACTCATCGCATGAATCGCATTCAGGCCCAGATCGGGCCGCGATGAATGGCCGGAGCGCCCGGTGATGGTGACGCGGGCCGCAGCCTTGCCCTTATGGGCGCGGATGGCCCGCATGCCGCTGGGCTCGCCTATGATGGCACCAAGTGGGCTTTCGCAAAGGCTCGGCAGTTGCGCCAGCATATGCGGCACGCCACGGCACCCGGCCTCTTCATCATAGGAAAAAGCAAGATGAATGGGGCGGACAAGCGGCATGGCGGCGAGTTTGGGCACACACGCCAAAGCGCAAGCCAGAAAACCCTTCATGTCGCTGGTGCCACGGCCAAAAAGCCTGTCACCGTCGCGTCGCAACTGGAATGGATCGCTCACCCAACCGCTTTCGCCTGCTGGCACCACATCCATATGGCCTGACAGAATATAGCCGGGCATATGCCTGGGGCCGATGGTGGCAAACAGATTGCTGCGGTCGCCCTCCGGCCCGGGAAGCACGCTCACTGCCGTGCCGTGGTTTTGCAGATAGTCACGAATGAAGCTGACGATCTCGCCGTTGGCTGTGCCGACAACGGAAGGGAAGGCCACGAGGCGTTCGAGAATGTCCAAGGGTCGCTCCATCGATCCGGTCTCGCAGTGCGGCGCACTGCTGATAAGACGCAAAGCTCAATGCCTTGGAAAGCCCGAGTGCGCCGGATCTGGAATCTACAAGCCAAGCGGTATTTTTACTGCTGAAAGCAGGGGATATTTGGTGGAATCTTCGGTTCCGGAGGCTAAGGGGAGCGGATTATACCGACGCTACCGAGACAGCCGGATCAGGCCTTCCCAGGCTGTTTATGGAATGTAGAACAGTCCTGGCTTTGCATGCCGAAACCCACCAGAGCAATCCGGACGAATTGCTGTGCATACGGTACGAGCTGGAAATTATCCCTCCCGAAGGCCCATTCGCCGATCAGGCCCGATATGGTCGCGCTCAGGGTCATGGCTGCGGAGGCAGGGTTCCAGGGCGCGGTCAACTGGCCCCTGTCGGCGGCAACCTGGAAGAGGGGCAGCAGCTTGCCCTTGAGTGTGCTCAGAATGCCATCCGAGTCGGTTTCCTTTATCGAAAGGTCCAGATGGAGGCTGACCCGGATCACACCGCGCCGCCGCTCATCGGCCTGAAGATGCGCCAGCATGTCGAACAATATCTGTTCAAGGGCGGCAAACACGTCGACGGAACTGTCCGCCGGAAGCCGAGCCGCCAAATGCTCGAAAGGCTTGAAAGCCTGGTTGCGCAGGGCTTCGAGAATGCCGCGCTTGTTCTTGAAGTGCCAATGGACAGCACCGCGCGTCACGCCAACTGTCTGGGCAATTTCGTCCAATGACGTCTGGTCAAAGCCCTTGGTGAGGAAAAGTTGCTCGGCAGCGTTCAGGAGCTGCATGTGGGTTTCGGCTGCTTCTTCCTTGGTTCTCCGCAATGGGTCCTCCTGGGCGAATTTGTTGGGCACGGCGCGTCGTTTTCTAATTCATCACATATTTGTACGCCGCGATCAATCCTATTTACAAGCGGTATGTATGTATATATATCGGAGAGGCTACCGTTGGAGTGTTCCTAGCCATGCAAAAAACAAAGCGATTTCTTGTTGCGGGTTGCGCTATTGCAGCCCTTTCCTTTTCCACCCCATCATTTGCGCAGATGCCAAATGCTGGACCGCCGGCCGTCGGCGTCACGATTGCCAAGCTGAAGCCGATCAATGACACGACCGAGGTCAATGGCCGGGTCGAGGCGAAGGATTCCGTCAATCTCGTCGCCCGTGTGACCGGATTCCTGGAAGAACAACTTTTCAAGGAAGGTTCCGAGGTCAAGAAGGGCCAGGTCCTGTTCCGCATTGAGCGGCAGTCCTATGAGGCTGATCTGGATTCCAAGAAGGCCACTCTTGCCGAGAACCAGGCCACCCTTGAAAATTCAAATATATCCCTTGCTCGTAATGAACAACTTCGAGCTGGTGGAAGCGGTAGCCAGAGCAATCTGGACGACGCACGCGCCACGCAGCGGACCTCGATTGCCAAGGTGGCTGAATCGGAAGCGGATGTGCGCACCTCGCAGATCAATCTTGGCTATACCGATATCATCGCGCCTATCGATGGTCGTATCGGCCTTGCTTCGGTCACGGTCGGCAATGTCGTGTCGTCCTCATCGGGAACCTTGGCCACTGTGGTCAGTCAGGACCCGATGTATGTGAAATTCCCGATATCGGTGCGCCGTCTCATTGAATTGAGACAGCGGTTCGACAAGGAAGGTGGTCTGGAAAAGAGCGTGAAGCTCAAGATCCGCTTGCCCGATGGCAGACTATACGCTCAGGAAGGCACGCTCGATTTCTACGACATCAGCGTTTCCGAGAATACCGATTCCATCACCCTGCGTGGCACGATCCCCAATCCGCTGCTGCCAACGGGACATCGGGAACTGGTGAATGACGAATTCGTCCGCGTGATCCTCGAAACCGTCGAGCCAACCAACTACCTCACCATTCCGCGCGCCTCGGTCATGATCGACCAGCAGGGCTCCTACGTCTATGTGGTTGATGACAAGAGCGTTGCGCAGGTGCGCCGTGTGACGCTTGGGCAATCCACGCCTGACATGGCTGTTGTCACCAATGGCCTGAAGGAAGGCGACAAGGTGATTACCGACGGCATCCAGCGTGTTCGGCCCAATACACCGGTTAATGCACAGCCGGCCGACCAGGCTCCTTCACCCGCCGCACCAAAGCAGGGCTAAGCGATGTTTTCCAATATTTTCATTGATCGTCCACGCATGGCAATCGTCATTGCCATCGTGCTGACGATTGCCGGTGGGCTGGCGCTGACCAGAATATCGGTATCCCAACTTCCCGATATCGTGCCGCCACAAGTCCAGGTGACGGCCTCCTATCCCGGCGCTTCCGCCGAGGTGCTGGAACAGACCGTCGCGCAACCGATCGAATCCAAGGTGATCGGGGTCGACAAAGCACTCTATATGAAAAGCACCAGCGGTAATGATGGCAGCTATTCGCTGACTGTCAGTTTCGCGCTGGGCAGCGATGCTGACATTAACACCGTTAACGTCAACAACCGCGTGCAGACGGCTCTGTCCTCGCTGCCCAGCGACGTTCAAAGTCTGGGTGTCTCGGTCAGCAAGAAATCCTCGTCCATCCTGCAATTTATCATGTTGCAGAGCGACAAGGGCAAGTTTGACCCGTTGTTCATGACCAATTATGCGACGATCAACGTCCTGGACGAGATCTCGCGTGTTCCAGGCGTCGGTTCGGCATCGCTCTTCAGCAACATGAAGTATTCGATGCGCATCTGGTTCGATGTCGACCGCTTGTCCAGCCTTGGCCTGGTGCCTTCGGATGTCACAAGTGCGATTTCAGCCCAGAACGTTCAGGCACCCGTTGGCCGTATCGGTGCACGTCCGGTGCCTGATGACCAGGCATTTCAATACAACGTCCAGACCCAGGGCCGCCTTGAGACGCCGGAGGAATTCGGCAATATCGTGCTGCGTGCCAATAAGGACGGCTCTGTCCTGAAGGTGAAGGATGTCGCCCGTGTTGAACTGGGCGCACAGAATGATGACACGGTCTCCCGACGCGAAGGCGATCCGGGTGTTGCCATGGGCATTTACATGTCTCCCGGTGCGAATGCGCTGAATACGGCTGCGGCCGTCAGCGCCAAGATCGCGCAATTGAACAGCCGGATGCCGGAAGGCATGCGTGCCAATGTCATGTATGACTCGACCACCTTCGTTCAGGATACGATTGAATCCGTCATTCATACATTGATCGAAGCTTTCGTGTTGGTGGCTGTGGTCGTCTTCCTGTTTCTCGGTAATGTCCGGGCGACAATCATCCCGATCATCGCCGTACCGGTCAGCGTTATCGCCACATTCGCGGTATTGCTGGCGCTTGGCTATTCGGCCAATACGGTCTCGCTTCTCGCCCTTGTTCTCGCCATCGGTATTGTCGTTGACGATGCGATTGTCGTCGTGGAAAATGTCGAGCGCGTGATGGAGGAGGAGCCGGAGCTGTCCCCGGTTGCCGCCACCAAGAAGGCCATGGGGCAGGTCACCGGTCCGATTATTGCGATCACCCTTGTCCTGCTCTCGGTTTTCGTTCCCATCGGCTTCATCTCCGGTATCTCAGGGGAATTGTTCCGGCAGTTCTCGGTCACCATCAGTGTTGCCATGCTGATTTCGGCCATCAACGCCTTGACGCTGTCGCCGGCTCTCTGCGCCGTCTTCCTGCGCCATACCGGCGAAAAACGCGGCATCATGGGCTGGATCAGCCGACGCATCGACAATACCCGCGACGGCTATGCCTGGGCAGTCCAGAAAATGGTCCGCATGGCGGTCCTGTCCCTGCTGATCATCGGGGTCGGTGGCGCTGGTATTTACGGCATATCGAAGATCACCCCGAGCGGCTTCCTACCGGAAGAAGACCAGGGCACGTTCTTCATCGCGGTGCAATTGCCCGATGGCGCTTCGGTGGCGCGGACAAGTGGTGCGGTTGGACAAGTGGAGGATTTGCTGAAGGCTATTCCTCAAATCGATAACGTCTCCTCGGTTATCGGTTATTCCTTCCTTGACAGCTATTCGGCCAGCAATTCCGCCTTCATGATCGTGCGGCTGAAACCCTTCGCGGATCGTCCCGCAGCCCTGGACAAGGTCCAAGCGGTCATCGGCCGGACGTTCGGCATGGTCCAGCAGGTCAAGGCCGCCACGGTTCTGCCCTTCAACCTTCCGCCGGTTCTTGGTCTTTCCACCAGCGGCGGTTTCGAAGCGATGATCGAATCGCTTGAGGGTGCTGATCCGGCAACCATGGCCAATGTGGCCTATGGCGTGGTCGGTGCGGCCAATCAGAACCCGCAATTGGCACGTGTCTTTACCACCTATGGTGCCAATGCGCCGTCGATCTATCTCGATATTGATCGTGAAAAAGCCCAGGCGCTCGGTATCAGCATCAGTGATATCTTTAACGCCCTACAGGCAACGCTCGGTGGCTCCTATGTCAACGACTTCAACGAGTTCGGACGCACTTGGCAGGTCAAGGTCCAGGGCGATGCCGCCAATCGCCGCGATACATCGGCGCTTTGGAACATCTATGTCCGCAACTCCAACAGCGACATGGTGCCGCTCCAGTCGATTGCCGAGGTGAAAACAATCGTCGGTCCGCCAGTCATCACCCGCTATAACAACTATCGCGCCGTGACGATCAATGGCTCGGCTGCTCCCGGCACATCTTCCGGGGACGCAATGGAAGCTTTCAAGCAGGTGGTTGCCAAGACCCTGCCATCCGGCTTTGCGCTGGAATGGACGGGAACGGCCTATCAGGAACAGCAGGCCTCAGGCCAAACGGGTATCATCCTGGCACTCGCCCTGCTGTTTGCCTATCTGTTCCTGGTGGCGCTTTACGAAAGCTGGACCATTCCTGTGCCGGTTCTGCTTTCCGTCATCGTGGGTGTATTCGGGGCCTTTGCCGGCATGGCGCTGACGCATATGACCATGGATCTCTACGCACAGATCGGTCTCGTGGTGCTGATCGCCCTTGCCGCCAAGAACGGTATCCTGATCGTCGAGTTTGCCAAGGAGCATCGTGAGCAAGGCATGCCGATTGCCGATGCGGCGGTGCTTGGGGCAAAGCTGCGTTTCCGCGCCGTGATGATGACGTCGATTGCCTTCATCCTTGGCCTCGTGCCGCTGGTCTGGGCAAACGGCGCCTCGATGATGGCACGGCACAATGTCAGTACGCCTGTCTTCATCGGCATGTTGACGGCCAGCACGCTCGGTCTGTTCGTCATTCCGATGCTCTACGTCACCTTCCAGACAGTGCGTGAAAAATTGAAGTCCTGGCTTGGCTTGGGCAAACCATCCGGACATCATGCGCCGCATACCGACCCGTAAGTCAGTTGACTAAGCATATCGTTTGAAAAGACCGGATCGGAGATTGCAACGCGGCTTCCGATCCGGTCAATTTACATGATATTCCGGCCATTTTTACGCTTCAAAGCCGCAATTGCACTCTGTTGCCATTGCGGCTTTTCTCATTGGGCATCACGGTCCCGCCTCATAAAATGTCTTTTCTGCATGATACCTTAAGCCGATTCCGGTTTAAGCTTTTATGCTTTAAGGTCCGCGTGACACAGGATGAGGATCACATGCCGACAATATTGGATCAGCTGGAAAGCCGCCGCGCCGAGGCCCGTCTTGGCGGTGGGGAAAAGCGGATTGACGCGCAGCATGCCAAGGGCAAGCTGACGGCGCGCGAGCGGATTGAGATATTGCTCGATGAAGGCTCGTTTGAAGAATACGATATGTATGTCACCCATCGCTGCACAGATTTCGGCATGGATGGTCAGAAAGTGGCTGGCGATGGGGTCGTTACCGGTTGGGGGACGATCAACGGGCGGCAGGTCTATGTGTTTTCCCAGGATTTTACCGTTCTCGGCGGTTCGCTGTCGGAAACCCATGCGCAGAAGATTTGCAAGATCATGGATATGGCGGTCCGTGTTGGAGCGCCGGTGATCGGCATCAACGATTCGGGCGGGGCGCGGATCCAGGAAGGCGTGGCGTCGCTTGCCGGCTATGCGGAAGTGTTTCGCCGCAATGCCGAAGTGTCTGGCGTCATTCCGCAGATCTCTGTCATTATGGGTCCCTGCGCGGGCGGCGCGGTGTATTCGCCTGCCATGACCGACTTCATCTTCATGGTGCGCGATACGTCCTACATGTTCGTCACCGGCCCCGACGTGGTGAAGACCGTGACCAACGAAATCGTCACGGCTGAAGAACTGGGCGGGGCAGGTACCCATACGAAGAAATCCTCGGTGGCCGATGGCGCTTTTGAAAACGATGTCGAGGCGCTGGAACAGGTGCGGCTGCTGTTTGACTTCCTGCCGCTGAACAACCGCGAAAAGCCACCGAGCAGGCCGTTCTATGACGATCCGGCCCGGCTTGAAATGCGGCTGGATACGCTGATCCCCGACAGTTCCAGCAAGCCTTACGACATGAAGGAACTGATCCACGCGCTGGCCGATGAAGGCGATTTTTTCGAGCTTCAGGAGGCTTTTGCCAGGAACATCATCACCGGTTTCATCCGGCTGGAAGGCCAGACGGTCGGTGTGGTTGCCAACCAGCCGATGGTGCTGGCGGGTTGCCTGGATATTGATAGCTCGCGCAAGGCGGCCCGTTTCGTGCGGTTTTGCGATGCTTTTTCCATTCCGATCCTGACGCTGGTGGATGTGCCGGGCTTTCTGCCTGGCGTGGCGCAGGAATATGGCGGGGTCATCAAGCACGGTGCCAAGCTGCTGTTTGCCTATTCTGAGGCCACCGTGCCGATGGTGACGCTGATCACCCGCAAGGCCTATGGCGGCGCCTATGACGTGATGGCCTCCAAGCATATTGGCGCTGACGTGAATTATGCCTGGCCGACAGCGGAAATCGCTGTCATGGGTGCCAAGGGCGCGACCGAAATCCTCTATCGTTCCGAACTTGCCGATCCCGAAAAGATTGCGATGCGCACCAGGGAATATGAGGAGCGGTTTGCCAATCTGTTTGTTGCGGCAGAGCGCGGCTTTATCGATGAGGTGATCATGCCGCATTCGTCGCGCAAGCGCATCGCCCGGGCCTTTGCCTCGCTGCGGGGCAAGCAGGTTGCGACCCATTGGAAAAAACACGATACCATTCCGCTTTAAAAACGGGCCCACTTTGATAGCGGGTTCACTTCAACAACAAGATCGGACCTGTTCCGGCAGACAAGAAAGGGCGGCATGGATGTCCAAGGCCCCTGATATGACCAAGCATCGTGGATTTCCCTCCGGCATGCCCGGAACAGGTGTACAGTTCACCATTCGCCGGGCCAATCCCCGGGGCGTCACCCCCATCAAGGCCATGCCGCGCAAGGCCTATCCAGGCACCAAGGAACACCGCATCGATGCGGCTTTCCTGCACGCGCTCTGGCATCACTTCGGCGCAGAACCCTTTGAGCGCGGCAATCTCGATGCGGCCCGGCTCAATCTGCTGTTTGGGCGCGAGGTGGTGGCGGTCGAAAAGGATTTCGATCCGCTGTCTTATGAAGCGATGCTGCGCATTGATGAGCGGGTGGCACGGCACAGCTTTCCGGAATCCTTCGATGATGTATTTGAGGTGTGAGGCGATGGTTCCTCTCCTGATTCAACGGGATGCTGCATGATGGTCAAAACCTCTGAGATGCCGAAGCATCGCGGGTTCCCGGCGGGCCTTCTCGGCACGCAATGGCAGTTCACACTGCGGCGCGCCAATTCCAACGTGACAAAGCTCACCTCCATGCCGCGCCACCGCACCATGGACCAGACCGTAGCATTGGCGGATATCGGCTTTGTGCGGGCGCTCTGGGAGTATTTTGGCGCAGAGCCTTTCGAGCGCGGCAATCTGGATGGCGAGCGGCTGTGCCGTCTGTTTGGACGGGAGCTTTTGGCCGCGGAGCGGGGTTTTGACCCGACCTCCTATACGGCCAAGCTGAAACTCAACGAAAAGCTGGCCCGGAAGAACTTTCCGCAGGCCTTTGATGACACGGCAGGGGTGTGAATATGGCAATTTCCAAAATCCTGATCGCCAACCGTGGCGAAATCGCCTGCCGGGTAATCAAGACCGCCAAACGCATGGGCATTGCCACGGTCGCTGTGTATTCCGATGCCGATGCCAATGCGCTGCATGTCAAGCTGGCGGATGAGGCGGTGCATATCGGCCCGTCGCCGTCCAACCAGTCCTATATCGTTATCGACAAGATCCTCGAGGCGATCAGGCAGACCGGCGCGGATGCGGTGCATCCGGGCTATGGGTTCTTGTCGGAAAATGCCGCCTTTGCCGAAGCGCTGGACAAGGCTGGTATCGCCTTCATCGGCCCGCCGGTTGGCGCCATCAAGGCGATGGGCGACAAGATCACCTCGAAGAGGCTGGCGGCAGAGGCGGGGGTGTCCACTGTGCCCGGCCATATGGGGCTGATTGCCGATGCCGAGGAAGCGGTGAAAATCGCCGCTCAGATCGGCTATCCCGTGATGATCAAGGCGTCTGCCGGTGGCGGTGGCAAGGGCATGCGTATCGCCTGGAGCGATGCCGAGGCGCGCGAGGGGTTCCAATCGTCGAAGAACGAGGCGATGAACTCGTTTGGCGACGACCGGATCTTTATCGAGAAATTCGTTGACCAACCGCGCCATATCGAAATCCAGGTGCTGGGCGATAAGCATGGCAACGTGCTCTATCTCGGCGAGCGCGAATGCTCGATCCAGCGGCGAAACCAGAAGGTGATCGAGGAAGCCCCGTCGCCGTTTCTGGATGCGGACACCCGCAAGGCGATGGGCGAACAGGCCGTGGCGCTGGCCAAGGCGGTTGGATATTATTCCGCTGGCACAGTGGAATTTATCGTCGATGGCAATCGCAATTTCTACTTCCTGGAAATGAACACGCGCTTGCAGGTCGAGCATCCGGTAACAGAACTGATCACCGGGCTTGATCTGGTCGAGCAGATGATCCGGGTGGCCTCTGGCGAAACGCTGGCTTTTGCGCAAGGGGATGTGACGTTGACGGGCTGGGCGGTCGAAAGCCGGCTCTATGCCGAAGACCCCTATCGCAATTTTCTGCCGTCGATCGGCAGGCTGTCACGCTACCGCCCGCCCAGCGAAGGCCAGCAAGCCGATGGCACGGTGGTCCGCAACGATACCGGGGTGTTCGAGGGCGGGGAAATCTCGATGTATTACGATCCGATGGTTGCCAAGCTTTGTACATGGGGGCCTGACCGGATCACTGCCATCGATGCGATGAGTGCGGCGCTGGACCGGTTCGAAGTCGAGGGCATTGGCCATAACCTGCCGTTTCTGTCGGCGGTCATGCAGCATCCGCGCTTTCGCTCCGGCAAGATCACCACCGCCTTCATCGCCGAGGAGTTTCCAGAGGGCTTTTCCGGGGTCGAGCCGGATGAGATGGCGGGTAAGACGCTTGCCGCCATTGCAGCCCTTGTCCACCAGCGGCGCGAGGCCCGCGCTGCGCAGGTCTCCGGCACCATGGGCAATCATGCCCGCACCATTGGCCGTGATTGGGTGGTGGAGCTGGCAGAGCGGAGTTATCCGCTGACGCTGTCGGCTGATCCCGGCAGTCTGACATTTGCAGATGGCAGCGTGCTCGCGGTCGATGGTGTTTGGCAGCCTGGGCAGACCCTGGCAATCTTTACCGTTGATGGTCAAAGCATCGGGCTTAAAATTGACCTCAAGGGTCCTGCTATCCGCCTGCGCTGGCGGGGCATGGATGTTGTGGCGCATGTGCGCAGCCCGCGCGTCGCCGAGCTTGCCCGGCTTATGCCCCGGAAATTACCGCCCGACACGTCAAAAATGCTGCTCTGCCCGATGCCAGGTGTGGTGACAGGCATTGCGGTTGCCGAAGGCGACGCCGTGGAGGCCGGCCAGGCGCTGGCGACGGTCGAGGCGATGAAGATGGAAAACATCCTCAAGGCCGAGCGACGCGGCGTGGTGAAGAGGCTTGTTGCCAAGGCTGGCCAAAGCCTGGCCGTGGACGAACTGATCATGGAATTCGAGTGATGGGCGAATGTGCTTTTGGCCAAAGATCGGGTAGCCAAGGATCAGGCATCATCGCCCTGCCTCTCACCCAGTCGCGCCAGCATATGTCTCTGATGGTCCTGCCCACCGAAAAAGATCGCCAGGATCTGGACCTGGTTTTTAACCTCATCCACTTTGAAAGTGATGATCGCACGATTTTTTGTCACATGCCGCAAGTCCGGCGAGATGGTTGGCAGCAATGTTCCCTGAAAGGGCGCATGGACCAGCGCCTTCAAATCATCGTCGATCGCTTGAAGACGCGCCGAGGCGCGATCAAACGCCTCCTGTATCGCATCTCCGAAAGACAAATAGGCTTCGATAAGGTGATCGAAGATCAGGTCAAGATCTCGATTGCTGGCGGCAGACCGCACCAAGTCAAAGGCCATAGAAAGACTTTTTCGCAGCGATCATCTGCTGGATTGTCCGGCTGCTTTCCTCGGCGTTCAGGAACGGACCTTTGCTGCGCTCATCGATCAGCGCGCGCAATGCCTGCACTTCCGCCTCCTTCATCTCTGTTTCTTCCCGCAGCAGCTCAAGACCGCGCTGCACGACGGCGCTCAGGCTTGAATACCGTCCGTCTTCCACAAGCTTGCGGGCAAACTTGTCTTGCTGTTCGGAGATGGAAACGGAGGCTTTCACGGACATGGGGACAGGCTCCTCAAGGATTAGCTATTAAAAATACTACTCAGTCGCATTAAAATCAAGCTGAACGGAGAGGCGCTGGAATGTCGTCTTTCGTCTGCAAGGGTGGAGGGATTAATCGATGTCGAAGAAGACGGTTGCAGATTGGCGCGCTTTGGCTGAAAAGGAGCTGAAAGCCAGCCCGGACAGCCTGACGTGGCAAACGCCGGAAGGCATTGCCGTCAAGCCGATTTATACGGCCGACGATCTTGCCGGCATGGACCATCTCGATAGCCTGCCTGGCTTTGCGCCCTTCACCCGTGGGCCACGCGCGACGATGTATGCCGGGCGGCCCTGGACGATCCGCCAATATGCCGGGTTTTCCACCGCTGAAGCCTCCAATGCTTTTTACAAGCGCAATCTGGCGGCTGGACAGAAGGGACTATCCGTCGCCTTCGATCTTGCCACCCATCGCGGCTATGACAGCGACCATCCGCGTGTCGAAGGCGATGTCGGCAAGGCGGGTGTGGCGATCGACAGTGTCGAGGATATGAAAATCCTGTTCGACGGCATTCCGCTGGGTGAGATGTCGGTGTCGATGACCATGAATGGCGCGGTCATTCCGATCCTGGCGAGCTTCATTGTGGCGGGCGACGAACAGGGCGTTTCGCGGGATAAATTGTCGGGCACCATTCAGAACGATATTCTGAAGGAGTTCATGGTCCGCAACACCTATATCTATCCGCCTGAGCCTTCGATGCGTATTGTCGCAGATATTATCGACTATACCGCCCGGGAGATGCCGAAGTTCAACTCCATCTCGATCTCCGGCTATCACATGCAGGAGGCAGGTGCGACGCTGGTGCAGGAACTGGCCTTCACCCTTGCCGATGGCCGCGAATATGTGCGGGCAGCGCTGGCCAAGGGCCTGGATGTCGATGCCTTCGCAGGCCGCCTGTCGTTCTTCTTCGCCATTGGCATGAATTTTTTTATGGAAGCGGCAAAGCTGCGGGCCGCCCGGCTGCTGTGGACCCGGATCATGCAGGAGTTCAACCCCAAAAATCCGGGCTCGCTGATGCTGCGCACTCATTGTCAGACGTCAGGCGTGTCGCTGGCCGAGCAAGACCCGTATAACAACATTGTCCGCACGGCTTTTGAGGCGATGTCGGCGGTGCTGGGTGGCACGCAATCGCTGCACACCAATTCCTTCGATGAAGCCATTGCGCTTCCCACCGAGTTCTCCGCGCGCATTGCCCGCAATACCCAGTTGATTTTGCAGCATGAAACCGGCGTGACCAATGTGGTCGATCCACTGGCTGGTTCTTACTACGTCGAAAGCCTGACCAAGGAACTGGCGGATGCGGCCTGGGCGCTGATCGAAGAGGTGGAAAGCCTGGGTGGCATGACCAGGGCGGTGGCTGACGGCCTGCCCAAACGCCTGATCGAGGAGGCCGCCACCCGCCGCCAGGCGGCTGTGGACCGCCGCGAGGAGGTGATCGTTGGCGTCAACAAATACCGGCTGGAAACCGAAGACGAGATCGACATTCTCGATATCGACAATGCCACCGTCCGCGTTGGCCAGATCAAGCGCCTTGAAGACACCAAGCGCCGCCGGGATGCAAAAGCGGTGGAGGCGAGCCTGTTGGAACTGATCCGCATTGCCAAAACCGGAGAGGGCAATCTTTTGGCCGCCGCGGTTGATGCCGCCCGCGCCCGCGCCACCGTGGGCGAAATGTCGGATGCCATGCGGTCGGTGTTTGGCGATCACACCGCCGTGCCCAAAGTGGTGTCCAAGGTCTACGGCGACAGCTATCACGACGACCCAGAATATCAGACGCTTGTCGGCCAGCTATCTGACTTTGCTACGGCGTTGGGGGGAAAGCCGAAGATCATGGTGGCCAAGCTTGGCCAGGATGGCCATGACCGGGGTGCGAAAGTCATTTCCTCGGCGTTTGGTGATATCGGCTTTGATGTTATTGCAGGCCCGTTGTTCCAGACCCCGGAGGAAGCCGCCGATCTGGCCGTCAGCCACAAGGTGCAGGTCGTCGGCATGTCCTCGCTGGCGGCTGGCCATAAAACGCTTGCGCCGCAACTGGTTGCTGCACTCAAGGCCAAAGGCGCGGAAAACATCATCGTCGTGGTTGGCGGTGTGATCCCAAGACAGGACTATCAATTCCTCCTCGACCACGGCGTCGCCGCCGTCTTCGGTCCCGGAACAAACGTGCTGGAGGCCGCCCGCGCCGTCATCAATCTCATGCAGGGCCGGTTGCGAAACCAATAATGCCACGCTGAAGGTTTGGAGTTTTTCGGAGCGCATATAGGTGATGGTATTATTTTTATCAAAATAGTTTGAATACTAATTATATCTGTGCTATCAAGATGCCATGAACAATGATCTCGACACGCGCAGACGTTTGACCAGTCAGCTGTTTTCGGCCGCGCGCCTCTGGCGCCGAACGATCGATGTGATCCTGGCCGAACATGGAATTTCCGAGGCCTGTGCTTCGCCGCTGGTGTGGATCGGCCGGTTAGGGGGCGGTATTCGCCAGATCACCCTTGCCGAACATGTCGGCATCGAGGGGCCTTCGCTGGTGCGGCTGCTCGATCAGCTTGAAGCCTCGGGAATGGTCATGCGCAAGGACGATCCCACCGACAGGCGGGCCAAGGGCCTTTGGTTGACGCCGGAAGGCTCGCGCATGGCGGCGCGGATAGAAGCTGTGCTGGACGATGAACGGGCTGGAGCCTTTGAAGGCGTTTCCCAGGCGGATCTTGAAACGACTCTGCGCGTTTTAATGGAGTTTCAGCAGCGTTGCGTCGATATGCGGGCGAGCCGGGACAAGAAGGACTAGGGTCGATGGTCGCACCAACCTGGAGAGATTGGGTGTTTTCCGGCAAGGCTTTCGCGGCCGCCGTGCTGGCCCTTTATCTTGCCCTGATGTTTGATCTGTCGCGGCCTTATTGGGCTGTTTCGGCAGTCTATATCGTTTCCAATCCCTTCGCGGGGGCCACCAAATCCAAGGCGCTGTACCGTGTGCTTGGCACATTGCTGGGTGCAAGCGCTGCGGTTGTGTTCGTGCCGGTTTTCGTCAATGCGCCGGAGCTTTTATCTCTGGTCGTGGCGCTCTGGACAGGAACTCTGCTGTTTTTGTCGATGTTGGACCGTTCGGCGCGTGCCTATGTTTTCATGCTGGCCGGTTACACGCTGCCGTTAATTGCCTTGCCTAGCGTGAGCGACCCTGGCGGTGTCTTTGATGTCGCGCTGGCGCGGTCCGAGGAAATCACCCTGGGCATTCTCTGCGCCACGCTCGTTAATCAGGTGGTGTTTCCCTCCAGTATCGGGCGACTGTTCAGTGATCGGATTAATGTCTGGCTGGCCGATGCTGGTGCCTGGGCCGAGGATATTTTGCGCGGCGAAGGTGCCATACCGTCCACCCCGCTGAAGCGCCAGCAATTGGCCTCTGACGTGTCCAGTCTTGACCTGATGATCAGTCAGTTGAGTTACGATCCAGGAACCAAGGATGTCGTTGGCCAAGCGCGGGAGCTGCGCGGTCGGCTTTTGATGCTGCTGCCAGTGTTTTCGTCGCTGGCAGACCGGTTGCATGCTGTCAAACAGCAATCCGGGCTGGATGACGCTCTCATCGCCCTGCTCAATGATATCGCCGATTGGTTCAAACTGGGTGGCGGCGTCGAGACGGAAAAGGTTGGTGCCAGCCTGCTGGCTCGGATCGACGCCCTGCAGAACCAGGATAAGCCAGGTGGCTGGGATGATCTCGTCATGTCGAGCCTGCTGACCCGGCTGAAGGATGTCGTTGAACTCTGGCAGGATTGCCTCACACTGCGCGATCACATCGCCAGCGGCGGCCATGCGGCGGAGACTTTGCCGCTCCTGCACACCAGACGTATCCTGACGGGCTCCCGGCATTTCGACCATGCACTGCTGGCCATGAAAGTGGCTGTCGTTGTGGTGGGCATTCTGTTGGCCTGCGCATTCTGGATTGCCAGCGGCTGGAGCCAGGGGGCGAGTTTCGTTTCTATGGTCGCGGTGTCCTGTTCGTTTTTTGCCGCCCAGGACCGGCCTGCGCCGATGATCCGCAAGATGCTGATCTGGACGGCCCTGTCGATTGTGGTTGCCTTCGTCTATCTCTTTGCCATTCTCCCAGTTGTGACCTCCTTCGAAATGCTGGTGCTGACGCTGGCGCCGATGTTCCTTTTCATCGGGTTGAAGATGAGCAATCCGCAAATGGGCATGTTTTTCATGCTGCTGGCGGTCAACAGCGCCACGCTGATCGCCATTCAGGACCAGTATTCCGCGGATCTGACCAGCTTTGCCAATGGTGGGCTGGCGACCCTGCTCGGCATCGGTTTTGCCCAACTCTGGGTCACCGTCGCCCAGCCTTTTGGGGCTGAACTGGCGGCCCGGCGATTGATGAAGTCGGGATGGCGGGATCTTGCCGATACGGCTTCCGGATCACGGTCGGGAGATGTCGATCGCCTTTCCAGCCGCAGTCTTGACCGGCTTGGGCAGCTTGTCCCCCGGTTGGCGGCATTGAATGTGCGCGATCTCGGTGATGTCGATGGCTTTGCCGATGTCCGGCTTGGGTTCAACGTGGTGACGCTGCAACAGCAGCGGCCATCGCTTGGGCAGGAAAGCGGCACGCTGATCTCGCAGGTTCTGGCTGGCATTGCGGATCATTACCGGCGTCGGCTGAAGCGGGGTGGGTCAGGGTCGGCGCAGCCGCAATTGCAGGACACCATCGACCGGGCGCTGGAGACGGTCATGCGCAACGAGGGCGATGGCGGGCGTCGGGTCACCGACGCGCTGGTCGGTCTCAGGCGTGTGCTGTTTGGTCAATCACCACCGCCAAGCCTGTCCATACCGTCCGGCCCCCACCAACTTTCTTTCGCAGCAGAGTAACGTCAATGCCGACCGAATTCGATATTTATGGCGTCTATATCCCGCGCCTTTTCGTGGTGATGCTGATCGCGTTGCTGATCAGCATGGTGATCCGCAAGCTGCTGGCCTGGATGGGTGCCTATGGGCTCGTCTGGCATCGTGGGCTTTTCGATGTTGCGCTCTTTGTCCTGCTGACGGCAGGTCTTTCCTTTCTAACACGCTGGTTTGTCTCATGACGATGTTGAAATCTCTCGGTAGGGTCGCTGTTACCCTGGTTGTCGTTGTTGCCGCGCTTTTTGCCGGCTATCACCTCTGGGTCTATTATATGGAAGAGCCGTGGACGCGCGACGGGCGCGTGCGCGCCGATGTCGCCGAGATTGCCCCTGATGTCACCGGCCCCGTCAGCGAGGTGCTGGCGAAGGACAATGCGACCGTGCGCAAGGGCGATGTTCTGTTCAAGGTCGATGCGAAACGGTTCGAACTAGCGCTGGAGCAGGCGCAGGCCGATCTCGATCAGGCGAAATCCTCGCTGGATGAGGCCGTCCGCGAACGCCAGCGCGAAGAGCGGCTTGGCGATTCCGCTTCGGCCCAGGCGCGCGACAAGGCGGTGTCAGCCGAAGAGCAGGCCCAGGCTTCCTATAACAAGGCCCTTGCCAGCCGCGATGTTGCCAAGCTGGATCTGGATCGCACCGAAGTCAAATCTACCGTTAACGGCACGGTGAGCAATTTCTCTCTTCAGGTCGGCGATTTCGTCAATAGAGGCACGGCAACGGTGGCTGTCGTCAACACCGATACCTTGCGGGTCGAGGCCTATTTCGAGGAAAGCAAATTGCAGCGCATTCGTGAAGGCGACCGGGCCTCCGTGCGGATCATGGGACAAAAAACCGTGCTGACTGGCCGGGTCGAAAGCATGGCGACCGGCATTCAGGACCGCGAGCGCGATTCAAGCTCCGGCCTGCTGGTCAATATCACCCCGACATTCAACTGGGTCCGGCTGGCGCAGCGCGTGCCGGTACGCATTCATCTCGAAAATGTCCCAGAGGGTACACGGCTGATCTCGGGCCTGACGGCCACAGTAGACATCCAACCGGAAGCGCAGGCTGGTCAGAAGTAGCGATACTGCATAATTCCTTCAACCGATTCCGGTTTGCGTCATTACCCAGTAGGCCACCGCGACCTCTGATATCTTAAGCCTCGGCATTTTTATTGCCGAGGCCGATATACTGCTGACGGCGAGCCTGTGGTGATTCGCACCGAACCACGAGGACGCAGGAACCACAAAAACCTTAGATATCGGCGATGAATGCCTGTTTCTGGGTACCGAGACCTTCGATGCCCAGCTCAACCACATCGCCAGCCTTCAGGAAGCGTGGGGGCTTCATGCCCAGGCCGACGCCGGGCGGTGTGCCGGTGGAAATCACATCGCCGGGATGCAGGCTCATGAACTGGCTGAGATAGGACACGAGAAAGGCGACGCCGTAGACCATGGTCTTGGAGGAGCCGTCCTGCATGGTCTCGCCATTGACGGTCAGCCACATTTTCAGGTTCTGCGGATCGGCAATCTCGTCCTTGGTGACCAGCCAGGGGCCGATCGGGCCGAACGTGTCGCAGGATTTGCCCTTGGTCCATTGACCGGCTCGTTCGGTCTGGAAGGCGCGCTCGGACACGTCATGGGAGACGCAGTAACCTGCAACATAGTCCATGGCATCTGCCTCGGACACATATTTTGCCGTCTTGCCGATGACGACGCCAAGTTCGACTTCCCAGTCGGTTTTTTCCGAGCCGCGAGGGATCAATACTTCATCGTTAGGACCGCAAATCGCTGAAGTCGCCTTCATGAAGATCACCGGTTCAGGCGGTACGGTTGCGCCGGTTTCTGCGGCATGGTCGGAATAGTTGAGGCCGATGCAGATGAACTTGCCAGTGCCGGAGACGCAGGCGCCGATCCGGCCGGGCGCAAGTTCCGGCAGGGTCGCTGGATTGAGCGCTGCCAGTTGTGACAGTCCTTCCGGCGAAATCGCCGCACCGCCGATATCGGTTACATGGGCGGAGAGGTCGCGGATCTTGCCATCGTTATCGAGAAGGGCTGGCTTTTCCTGGCCAATCGGGCCAACGCGCATCAGTTTCATCGGGTATTTCCTTTCATGTTTCCAAGCACTCTGGCTGAAATTTAAGGCAACTCTAAATCGACCAGCCGCCGTCGATGGCGTAGGCCTGCCCGGTCGTATAGGTGGCGCCGGCCAGATAGACGGCAAGATCGGCGATCTCTTCCGGCGTGCCGATCCGCCCAATTGGCTGGCGGGCGATGAAGGCGGCGCGGGCAGCCTCATAATCGCCTTGCGCCTTCAGCCTGTCCTGAAGCGAAGGGCTTTCCACCGTGCCGGGGCAAATGGCATTGCAGCGGATGCCCTGGGCGACATATTCGGCAGAGACGGATTTGGTCAGGCCGATCACGGCGGCCTTGGTGATCGAATAGGCGCAGCGGTTGGCAACGCCTTTCACGCTGGAGGCGACTGAAGACATGTTGATGATCGCGCCATCGCCTTTTTCGATCATCGCAGGCAGCACGGCGCGGATGGTGCGCACCATGGCATGCACATTGAGGTCGAAGGCAAAGTCCAGTTCGTCGTCCTTCATGTCGAGAACCGAGCCAGCATGAACGAAACCGGCGCAATTGAACAGCACGTCGAAGGGACCGGTTTCAGTAATCACCGCCTTGACCTCGTCGTCCTTCAAAACGTTCAACCGGCGCGTGGTGATGCCAGCCTCCGCTTCCAGACTGGCCAGCGCCTGCTCGTTGATGTCAGTGGCGACGACCGTGGCGCCGGCGCGGGCAAAGGCCAAGGCGCTGGCCCTGCCTATGCCCTGGCCAGCGGCTGTTATCAGCACTTTTTTATGATCAAGAGACGACGACATTGGGTTTTCCTCCTGGGGTTCGGGCAGCCTTTAAGGGGACGAAGGGGTTGGGCTTTTGGTGCACGAACCACTCGTCTTCCTATCGATACCACCGGATTATTGCAGAATTTCCGCCTGATCCTCTTCCATTTCAAGGGGAAATTGTAATGTATAAATAATGCATTACGGGGAATGCGCGATGAACTATAGGTCGCTGGACGGTGTAAGGTCAAGCTTACTTGGCGCACTGACCTGACGGACGTCAGAGGCTTTTGTCCAACCGTCGATCCAGGTCTCGGGCGAGTGTTTCGGCATTGCGGCCAATCACGATACTCTGGTGATTGCCGCGCATGTCGATCCACTCTGCGCCCGGCAAGAAAGCCTCCCATATGGTCTTCGGATCGCAATCGATCGGTGATCCGCCAAGGGCGCGATAGAATGTCAAGCGACCGGTATAAAGTCGTGGCCGGTAGAGCCCCTTCATTCTCAGAAGCTGACGGGCCATTCGATCATAGCTGGGAGGGTAATTGCCGATCCATTGCGGCGCCATCGTCGGATAGTCGGGGTGACGGGGATCGCGGAAGCGAAACAGAAATGGGCGGAAATAGGCGGGAATGCCAGCGGCTCGGGCAGTAATTTTTGTCCATGGATGTCTGATGGATAGCCCTCCATCATCTCCGCCCTGACGCGGAGGCGGTATGGCGGCCGGGTCAAGCCGGGGCTTTACGGTCTTCAGCCGCCGCGTCAAGCGTTTCAGCATGAAACTCAACCAGACGGATAGCGGCCAAGTATACTCGCTTTGGGGTGTGTCGATCAGGCCGAGAAAGGCGACATCCTGGCCACTGTCTTTCAATGCTCTCGCCAGTTCAAGCGCCAAAACTCCGCCGAAGGAATAGCCCATCAAACAATAGGGACCGGGAATGCTCGCCTCTCGCAGGGCTGTGAGACAGGTGCGAATTTCATCCTCGACAACAGCCGGGTCACGACTGGTGTTATCGAAGGGCGTCAGGGACATGCCGAGAATTCGGCCCGGAAAGCGCAAGCGCTGAATGAAGTCCTGTACTTCCAGAAAACAGCTCAAGCCTCCGGCAAAAACGATCAATGTCTTGTCCGTGGAACCCTTCCTGATTTCGATAATCTTTGGCAGGTTCAAATAGGCCCCATTCTCGATGGCACGGGCAAGCGCCTGCGGACTTGGCCAGAGATAGAAACTGTTGACATCCAGTTCTATCGAGGTCTCCCGCCAGAAACGGTCAATGATGCGCAAGGCCCGGTTGATGGTCAGACCGTCTTCCAGCAGATTGTCGTCGGGCGACACAGCACGTTTCAATTCCTGGCGACAGAGATCGACCAGCAATGCTGTGACATTCATACGAACAGCCCGTTGCCGGCCCAAATCGTCTTCATTTACGATCCTCGCAGACATGATCTCGATATCCATCGCCTTAGGTGGAGAGGATAGCGAGGACAATCACGATGAAGCCAAAAGACATCGTCGTGGTCTATCTACGACATTATGCCGTTAATGAGAATGGATTTCACCAAAAAAGTCAGACCACGAGGCGCTGCGTTTAGTTTTGTGGCAGGGGGGCTTCGGCAAATGGTCCGCCCAGCAGGGGACCGATGCTCTCGCTTTCGCGGCCCTGGTCCATCGGCGCGTCCTGTGACCGGTCCTGTGCTTTCCAGCCGAGCTTATCGGCGTCGCTACTCACCATGCAGCCGCGATCATTGTCGGAGACGCCGTAAACCATCAGGCAGCCGAGCGTCTCGACCTTGAAGGCGCGGTCGACGAGACGGGTCAGGTCATCGGCACTGATCCATGTGGTGAGCATACGGGGGCTGCGAACCGTATCGAAGCAGGAGCCGATGCGCACGGATACCGATTGAATGCCGCATTTGTCGTGATAGGTGCGGGCCAGCAACTCGCCATAGGCCTTGGACAGGCCGTAGAAACTGTCGGGCAGCATTGGCGCGGTCTCATCGATTGGCGCCCCGAACGGGTGTAAGCCGACGACATGGTAGGAACTGGCCAGCACGATACGCGGGACACCAAGGCGTCGGGCGGCTTCGAATATGTGATAGGTGCCGCGAATATTGGCATTCAGCACGGTTTCGAACGATGCCTCATTGGCCATGCCGCCGAGATGGATGACGCCGTCCACACCTTGCATGACGGTGCATATCGCATCGAAATTGCCGAGATCGGCACCTTTGATGCCCCAGGCCGTATCGTCATGCAGGTCGCTCAACACCAGGTCATAGCCAAGTGCTGTGAGGCGCGGTGCAAGCGTGGTGCCAATATTGCCAGCGGCACCGGTGATCAGGAGACGGGTCATCAAACACTCCTTGCCTAGAGTCTGTCTCCCAAAAAGTGCTTTCCGGTTTTGGGGTAAAGACATGCGTATAAACAAAAATCTAAAGCCCATTCTATGAGAGCGATTAAGCGGAAAGTGCTTTAGGTCAAATGGCAGGGCTCAAGCGATATAGCCGTCCGATTTGCGCCCAGCTACCGGCAGCTCAACCGCAAAGACCAGGCCCGCGAACGCATTGCCTTCTCCCCCCGGTTTCAGACTGGTGATGAAAGCCGTTCTGAAATCCGGCCCGCCAAAGGTGATATTGGTCGGATTGGTGGTGGGCACATGGATGACCATATCGGGGCGGCCTTTGGGATCAAGTCGCAGCACGCGCCCGCTATCGGAGGCGGCGATCCAGTAAAAACCGTCCTCGTCCACCGCTGCGCCATCCGGGCGCCCACCGATCTCGGACAGGTCCGCGAAGAGCTGTGGGGGCTCCAGTGGCATGCCATCACTGTCAAGCGCAATGGTCCAGACGCGAGCAAGGGTGGGATGGCTGTCAGACACGTAAAGCCGCTTGCCATCGGGCGAAAAGGCAAGACCATTCAAGGTGCGAAAGCCGTCGCGCACCACGCGAACCTGCCCTTTGTCGATGCAGAAAAGCCGCCCGAGATGGACACGATGCGGTTCTATACTGCCGCACCAGAAGCGCCCAGCCGGATCGGCGATGCCGTCATTCATGCGGGTACCGGGCGCGGCAGTGAAAGGAGAATGCAGCAGTTCCCGGTTCAGTCGATCGCCATCCAGCGATAGATATTCGAACCCGCGTGAGGTTCCAGCAATAAAGCCATCACCGCATGGTGCGATGGAGGCAAGCGCGCCATCCAGCACCCAGCGTTTCAAGCTGGCATCTTGCGGATCGAAGCGCAGCAGGCCGCCTGCCTCGATGTCGCAATACCAGAGCGCGTCACCATGCCATAGCGGGCTTTCTGCCACGGTGACGGCTGGAATATCAAGCGGTTGCGCGGTAAATTCTCTCATTGCACCCCCATCGCCTGCGGCATGATCAGCGGTTTGCGCCGTCTCGACATATCGGGCTGCGGCACTGAGGCGATCAGCTTTTGGGTATAGGGATGCTGGGGCCGCAGGCAGATGTCGTCGGCATCGCCCATTTCGACAATCTTGCCCTTTTGCATCACCGCAACCCGGTCGCAGAAATAGCGCACCACGGTAATGTCATGGCTGATGAAGATGAAGCTGATGCCAAGCTCGGCCCGCAATTCGGCCAGCAGATCGAGAACCTGATGGCGCAGCGACACGTCCAGCGCCGAGGTCGGCTCATCGGCGATGATCAGCCGTGGATTGGGCGCGATGGCGCGGGCGATGGAAATGCGCTGACGCTGACCACCGGAAAAGGCATGCGGATAACGGTTGATGGCATTGGTCGGCAGGCCAACGCGGTCGAGCAGATACTCCACCCGCTCGCGCATCTGGGTGGTGGTCAGGCCCATCATCCGCATCGGCTCGGCGATGGTTTCAAACACCGTCATGCGTGGATTGAGCGAAGAATGTGGGTCCTGAAACACCATGCGCATTTCCGTATAGAGATGACGCATGGTGTTGCGCGATGCTTTGACGATGTCAACGTCTTGCCCGTTGGCATCGGCATAATGCACATGGCCAGCCGTGGGCTTGTAGATTTGCAACATGGTGCGGCCAAGCGTGGTCTTGCCCGATCCGCTTTCTCCGACGATCCCAAGGGTTTCGCCGGGTGCCAGGGTCAGGCTGACCCCGTCGATAGCCTTAACGCCGAACGTCTGTTTCACTCCCCAACGACGGCGCGAACCGAACTGCAAGTGCAGGTCGGAAACCTCCATCAGCGGCTTGGCGGCGGCAGGCAGCGTGCGCTTGGGAAGGGGCGTTTCCAGCTTCAGCACGGCACCCAGAAGTGCTGCTGTATAGGCGGCAGCCGGGCGGCGCAGAACCTGTTCGGCCAGCCCTTCCTCGACCTTTTCGCCACGATACATCACCATCACCCGGTCGGCGATCTCAGCTACCACGCCGATATCGTGGGTGATGAACAGCACGGCCATGCCGCGCTCACGCTGAAGCGAGACGATCAGGTCGAGAATCTCGGCCTGGGTGGTGACGTCGAGCGCCGTGGTCGGCTCATCGGCAATCAACAGGCGCGGATTGCACGACAGCGCCATGGCGATCATTGCGCGCTGGCGCATGCCGCCTGAATATTCGAAGGGATAGCGGTCGATGGTGGTTTCCGGATCGGGAATGCGCACCTGACGCAACAGGTCGATGGCGCGGGCGCGCGCCTCAGCCTTGTCCATCTTCTCATGCAGCAGGATCGCCTCGATGATCTGCTCGCCGATCCGGTGTACGGGCGATAGCGAGGTCATCGGCTCCTGAAAGATCATGGCGATCTGGCCGCCCCGGATCGATTGCATGTCCTGGCTGGAGGATTTGAGCTTGGCGATGTCGCGGTCAGCGTTGCCGTTTTCGCCAGCGAGAAGGATCTCACCTGACGTCAGCCGACCGGGATCGGCCAGCAGCTTCAGGATGGCGCGGGCAGTGACGCTCTTGCCCGAGCCGCTTTCGCCCAGCACGCAAAGGGTTTCGCCTTCATGGACATCGAAGGAGACATTGCGGACGGCCTGAATGACCTGGCGATGCACGGGAAATTCGACGCTGAGGTTCTTGACTTGCAAGAGGGGCTTTACGTTCGATGTCATGGAGTTACCTCACGCATAGGGATCGGCTGCATCGCGCAGGCCGTCGCCAAGGAAGTTCAGGCTGAGGACTGCGACCACCACCGCCACACCGGGTGCCAATAGCCACGGAGCCTGGGTCAACGCCCGCAGGTTCTGGGCGTCCTGAAGCAGCACGCCCCAGCTGACGATGGGCGGTTGCAGGCCAAGGCCGAGGAAGCTCAGCGATGTCTCGGCAAGGATCATCGTCGGGATTGCCAGTGTCACGGCGGCGATGATGTGGCTGGTGAAGGAGGGCATCATATGACGTCCGATCACCCGCATTTCGCTGGCACCGTCCAGCCGGGCGGCGGTGACGAAATCCTCGGTGCGCAAGGACAGGAAGCGGCCTCTGACCACCCGCGCCATTTCTGTCCAGCCGATCAAGGAGAGAATGACCAGGATAACGAAATAGACCTTGAGCGACGACCAGTCCTTCGGCATGGCGGCGGCCAGCCCCAGCCACAGCGGAATGGTCGGGATGGAGCGGATAAACTCGATGGTGCGCTGGATGACGCTATCGATGATCCCGCCGAAATAGCCGGAGATGCCGCCCAGGATCAGGCCGATCACCAGGCTGAGAAACACGCCGATCAGGCCAATCGACATGGAAATCCGTGTGCCATAGATGACGCGCGACAAGAGATCGCGGCCAAGCCGGTCCGCACCCAGAATATAGAAAGGCTTGGTATGATCGAGCGGGCCGATGAAGTGCAGATTGGTGGTGAACAGGCCCCACATGTCATAGCTTTCGCCACGGGCAAAAAACTCGATGGGGATGATCGCATTGTCATCCACCTGGAAAACCCGGGTGAAGGATTTCGGATCGACGACATTCTTATAGCCCTTCACATGCGGCAGGAATTTGCCATCGTGAAACAGGCTGATCGGCTGCGGCGGCGCGAATGTATATTGCGGCTTGAAGGTTGTCGGCAGGGTTGGCGACAGGAATTCTGCGAAAATCGCCAGGAAATAGATCGCTGCCGTAGCGATCAGGCCGATCATCGCCAGCTTGTGGCGGCGAAACTTGAACCACATCAACGCCCATTGCGAGGAGACCACCATGCGGTCGCCGGTTGTCTGATTGTCCAGCAAGGGTTCGTTCGGCGTGCCAGCGCCTGTCGTGGCTTGGGGCAGGGGGGAAGATGTTACGCTCATGTCAGACGAATCCTTGGATCGACGATGGCAAGCAGGATGTCGGACAGCAGCGTGCCGACCAGGACCAGGCCACCGGTCATCAGCAGGAAGGCACCGGCCAGGTACATGTCCTGGGATTTCAGCGCCTGCAAAAGGAGAGGCCCGGCGGTGGGCAGGTTCATCACGGTGGACACGATCAACTCGCCGGAAATCAGGGTCGGCAATACCCAGCCGACGGTGGAAATGAACGGATTGATGGCAACGCGCACCGGATACCGCAGGATCGCCCGCCGTTCTGGCAGCCCTTTGGCAAGGGCCGCTTCCACATAGGGCTTGCGCAATTCGTCAAGCAGATTGGCGCGCATGACGCGGATCAGCGCCGCCGTGCCGCTGGCTCCCAGAATGATCACGGGGATCCAGACATGCTTGAGAAAATCCCCGATCCGGGCCAGTGACCAGGGGGCATTGGCGAATTCCGGCGAGAATAACCCGCCGACGCTCTGGCCGAAGTGAATGGTCGCCACATACATCAACAGGATGGCCAGCAGGAAATTCGGGATCGCCATGCCGATAAAGCCCAGCAGGGTGAAAAGGTAATCGCCCGGAGAGTATTTGCGCACGGCGGAGTAGATGCCGATCGGCAGGGCCGTCAGCCAGACGAACATCAGCGTGATGAAAGCGACCAGCGCCGTCATGCCCATTCGCTGCATCACCAATTGGCTGACAGGCTGGTTCCACTCGAAGGAATAGCCGAAATCGCCATGCATCACGCCGCCGATCCAGTGGACATATTGCAGCACGACCGGCTCGCCGATGCCATAGCGTTGGCGCAGGGTCTCCAACTGGGCAGGAGACATGGTGTCGCCGGTTTCAGCGGCCTGGGCGGCCAGCGTCGAGACGAAATCGCCTGGCGGCAACTGGATCACCACGAAGGTCAGAAGCGAAATGGCAAACATCGCGGGGATCATGCCCAGCACGCGCAATGTGATGAACCGTAACATCGACGATCCTTTCCGGGGTCTTACGTTCCTGTCCATGGACGTGGGCAGGGGACTACAGGGTGACCAAAAGCGGGGTCTTCGGGGCGCCGGACGAGCAGCGCAAGGTTGGGCAAGTGCCACGCGGACGACGCCCCGAAGTCGGGAGGAGCTCTCTTAGTTTTGGATGAACCATTGCTCGGTATTGCTGGGTGCCGGGCTTGGATAGACCCAGGAGGTCGGTGCGTTGTTCATCACGTTGTGCAGGTTCTTGGCCTTGACGGCGAAGCCAGCGGGCGGTGTCGAAATCGCAATCGTGTAGAACTGGTCGGCGGCAATATCGAGAATCTGCTGGAACAGCGCCGTCTGCTTGGTCTGATCGGTGGTGCCCTTGATCTGGTTATACAGATCCCACTGTTTCTTGACCGGCTCCGGCGGCTCTTCTCCGCCTTGCATCTTCAGATAAGCCTTGCCCCAGGCGACCGCATAGTTGGATTCAATCGAGACCGGCATATAGAGGCGCGGATCAAGCAGGGCATCGACGCCATACCCTTCGCCGGTCCACAGTGCCACGTCATGGTCGTTATTGTTCTTGACCTCATAGAACCGCGTGCGGTCCATCGATTGGAAGCGCGCATCGACGCCAACGGCCTGCCAGTAGCGAATGACCAGTTCGGCAACATCGCCCCAGTTGGACAGCGCCGCAGGCGTGATGACGGTAAAGGTCAGGCGTTTGCCATCAGGGCGAAGCCGGAAGCCATCGGCATCCTTCTTGTCGAGACCGATACTGTCGAGCAGCTTGTTGGCCTTGTCAGGGTCGTAATCGAGATACTGATGCGCCAGCCGGTCATTGGCGTAGAGGGTGTTTTCGTTTGGTGCCACCTGTTTCGGCTGCGTCAGGCCCAGATAAATCGCATCGATGACCGATTTGCGATCAATGGCGATACTCATCGCCACCCGGAAATCCTTGTTGCCGAAGATCTTGCGCATCTCCGGGTCCTTATGGGTCATATTGAAGGAAAAGGACGTGTCCGCACCCTGGCCGGTAATCCGGTCGATCAACTCGTACCCACCCTTGTCCGCGCCTTCGTTCAAGACTGGACGGTTCTGGTTCACGCCGATATGGCGTTCCTGATAGTTGATCTTGCCGGCAATCGCCGCCAGAAGCACCGTCTGTACATCCGAATTGACGCTATAGCGGGCGCCATCGAGATAAGGCAACTGGTTGCCCGCCGGATCGACCTTCCAGTAATAGGGATTGCGCTCAAACGTCACCTGGGTGGCGCCGGATACATAGGGGTCCTTGATCTTCCAGGGGCCGAGCACGGGCATGTCAGGATTGCGCCAGCGCTGAACCTGCTCGATTTCCAATCCGCATTTGTTGGTCAGATGTTCGATCCAGCTGGCATCGCCGGCATCCTTCGCCAGTTTTTCGGCATCCGGATTGAACTTCGGCATGAACTGGCCGCAATATTGCTTCGACATCAAGGTGAGCTGCGTGCCGAACACGCCCGCGACATTCATGAGGAACAGGCCGTTCGGGCCGGAGAATTTGATGGTGACGCTGGTTGGGCTGTTGACGGTCGCCACCGGCAGCTTGCCCCCCACCAGCATCCAGGCGGGCTTGGCCGGAAACAGCTTGTCGTCGGGAAGCACGTCATTGACCATGAAGGCGATGTCTTCGGCGGTGAAATCCATGCCGTTCGACCATTTCATGCCCTTGCGCAATTCGAAGGTGAAGGTCGTGGCATCATCGCTGGCTTTGTAGGAGGTGGCAACGTTGGGAATGATCTTGCCCGACCATTCCCGGTCCCAGGCCATCAGCGGCTCGTAGCCGGTCAGCTTGGCCAGTGCGTTGCGGTCATTGCCGCCCACCAATCCGCCGGTCTGGTAGCCGCCATAGACGCCGACACGTTCGACCATATCCTCGACGCGCGGATTTTCCGGCAGACGTTTTTCGACCGGTGGCAATTTGCCTTCCTTGACCAGCGCATCAAGCTGCGGCGCCTGATGATAGTCCTGGGCAATCGCCATGACCGGCATGCCCACCAGTGCGGCAAGCGCCACTGTGGCAAGCAGTTTTCTGGTCTTCATCGTGTTTTTCCTCCCGAAAAGATAGATTTTATGATGGGTCGAAGTCGCTTTGCTGCATTCGCCAGCCGATAAGAACAGACGCTCCCGGGTCTATTCCTGTCGTCAGTTGTTTCTCACTGCTTCCAGGGTTCGATCAGCCCGGCCAGAATATCCACCTCTTCCGAGGTCAAATCCGTCAGAGGCGGACGGACCGAACCGGCGGCAAAGCCCTGAAGACGAACGCCAGCCTTGATGGCCGCGACCGCATAGCCCTTCTGGCGGCTGCGCAAATCCATGAAGGGGAAGAAGAACCGGTTGAGAATGTTTTCGCAGGTCGCCCGGTCGCCAGCCCGCAGCGCCTTGTAAAAATCGCAGGCCAGTTGCGGCACGAAATTGAAGACAGCCGACGAATAGGTGGAGAAACCGGCACCCAGATAGGCCTCGGCAAACAATTCCGCTGTCGGCATGCCGCCGATATAGGTGAGGCGGTCGCCCAGCGTCGCGGTGATACGGCGCACCAGGCCGAGTTCGCCTGTGCCATCCTTGAAACCGATCAGATTGGGGCAATCATCGGCCAGGCGCTGGATGGTTTCGGTTTGAAGCACGCAATTGTCGCGGTTGTAGACGGTGACGCCGAAGCCAACCGCATCACAGACCGCCTTGACATGGGCATAGAGGCCCGCCTGCGGCGCATCGATCAGATATTGCGGCAGCAGAAGAATGCCGTCGCCGCCAGCCTTTTCGATGCCCTTGGCAATTTCCACGGCAACCCTTGTGCCACCGCCGCAGCCGCCGACGATAGGCACGCCATTCGATGCCGCCTTGGCGGTGGCAACAATGCCAGGAATTTCATCCGGCGACAGCGAGAACATTTCGCCGGTGCCGCCAGCGGCAAACAGCACGGTCGCGTCATAGCCAGACAGCCAATCGATATGCGCACCATAGACATCCGGGTTGAACTCGCCCTTGTCATCGAAAGGGGTGACGGGAAAAGACAGCAAGCCTGCGCCCAGTGCACGTTTCAGTTCATTCGGTTCCATGGTCCGCCTCTCCTGCGTTCAACTGCTCCGTGCCACACGATCTTCTTCGCGAAAGACTTGAACGGGCACCTATCCTCGTGCTTTATAATGACTGCAACCGAGTCATATCATGATTTCAAGTGAAGTCATATTATGATTTAAAACGCCTGTCCAGTCGAATTCCGTTCAACATTTGCCCAAAACCCGAACTGCACCTTTATGGAGATTTCCATGGCCAAAGCCCCATCGCCGAATGAAGCACAGCGCAAGCCAAGGCTGGCCGAAAGCGTCATCGAAGCCTTGCGTGCCGATATTGTTGGCGGACGGCTGGCGCTCGGCACGCAATTGCCGACCGAGCCGGGGCTGATCGAGCGGTTCGGGGTCAGCCGCACGGTGATCCGCGAGGCCTTGGCCGAGCTACGGGCTGCTGGGCTCGTCGATGCCCGTCAGGGCAAGGGCGTGTTTGTTGTTGATGACCTGCCCGGACAGGAAATGCGCCTCAGCACGGAAGAGCAGCGGAGCATTCCTAAAACCCTGGAAATGCTGGAATTCAGGGTGGCGATCGAGACGGAAGCCGCAGCACTGGCCGCCGTGCGCCGCTCTTCGGCGCAGGAATATGAGATCCGGGCGGCCAATGAGGTGATGGCGGATCTTGTTGCTGAAAAAGCGCCGACCTCCAAGGCGGATTTCGATTTTCACCTGGCCATCGCCCGGGCCACCAATAACAGCTATTATCTGAGCGCCTTGCAAAGCTTTGGTCCGCAGGCCATTCCGCGCTCCAACTTGCCCAACCTCGCCTCTTCACGCAGCGAAACCTATCTTTCGCAAGTGGTGGAGGAGCATGGCCGGATTGCTGATGCCATTTCCGGTCAGGACCCACAGGGCGCGCGCGCCGCGATGCGCGAGCATATCGAGAAATCCCAGGAGCGGCATCGGGCGCTGGCCCGGAATCTGCGCAAGGAGGGCGGCTGAGGCGCATAGATGTTTGCGCTTTTGCTTGCCTATCCTCTATGGTCTTGGCATTGCGTCGCAAAATAATCAAAAGGCAGATTTTATGACCAGAGAGATCTTCATCCGCAATGCGTCCGATTATGCGCTGGGCGGCAAGCTGACTGACGATCTGGCCCGTCTTATCGCACGCCGCTCGGTCAGTCAGTCGGAAGGCAAGCCGGAGGATCTGCAAGCCTATCTGGTGGAGGATATTCAGCCGCTGTTGTCGTCGCTTGGCTTTGCCACGGAGATTTTCGCCAATCCGCGAGAGAATGGCGCGCCGCTTTTGATCGCCAGCCTGATCGAGGACGCCAGCCTGCCGACCGTGCTGATCTATGGGCATGGCGATGTCTGTAATGGCGAGGCGCATCGCTGGCGCGAAGGGCTCGACCCTTTCGTGCTGCATCAGGAAGGGGATAAGCTCTACGGGCGCGGCACGGCGGATAACAAGATCCAGCATCTCATCAATATCAAGGCGCTGGAACTGATTTTGAAAGAGAAGGGTAAGCTCGGCTTCAACGTCAAGATCATCATGGAAATGGCCGAGGAAACCGGCTCCTACGGTTTGCGTGAGTTTTTCCAGGCCAAGCGCGAAGCCCTTGCCGCCGATGTGCTGATCGCATCCGATGGGCCGCGATTGGCTGCTGATACACCGACCATGTTCATGGGCTCACGCGGCGGCTTTGCCTTCAACCTCATCGTTAACTTGCGCGACGGCGATCACCATTCCGGCAATTTCGGCGGCTTGCTGGCCGACCCGGCGATCATTCTTGCCCATGCCATCGCCGCGATTGTTGATGCGCGGGGCCAGATCCAGATCCCGGAATGGCTGCCGACCAGCCTGACCCCTGACATTCGCGCTGCCCTCAAGGACCTGCCGTCCCGCAAGCATGACGCGGACTGGGGTCAAGCGGATCTGACGCCGTCCGAGCGGGTTTTCGGTTGGAATTCCATGGCGGTTCTGGCCATCTCCTCAGGCAATATCAACGCGCCGCAAAATGCCATTGCCGGATCGGCGCGCGCCACCTGCCAGCTGCGGTTCGTGGTGGGAACGGATATGGAGGGCATTCTGCCCGCTTTACGACGACATCTCGATGCCCATGGGTTTCCCATGGTGGCGGTGGAGCCAGCCCGAGGCGAGGCGTTCCGGGCCACCCGGTTTTCCCCCGATCATCCCTGGGTGCGGTTTGTCGAGCAATCCATAACCCGCACAAGCGGCAAGCCGGTACATGTCCTGCCCAATCTGGCGGGCTCGCTGCCCAATGATGCCTTTACCAACATTCTTGGCCTACCGACCATCTGGATTCCCCATTCCCATGCTGAATGCGGACAGCACGGACCGAACGAGCACGCTCTTCTGTCCATTGCCGAAGAGGGCATGCGGGTGATGACCGGCCTGTTCCTGGATATTGGCGAACAGGCTGCCGCGTTGAAATCCGTTTGAGACTTTGGGCCAGTTGATTGCATCAGGAATTCTGATATTCATTCGTCAAACGCCTTGTTTTCGGATGAATATCAGTAATGAGCAGAAATTTTCTTGTGATCGACCCGGAAGACGGCATGGCGGTTCTGAAAGGGCTGGCCTCGCCATTGCGGATCGCAATGCTCAAGCTATTGCATGAAAAAGGCGCGATGAATGTCAATGACATCGCTGCTGAACTGTCGCTGCCGCAATCCACCGTCTCCACCAATCTTCAGGTTCTGGAAGACGCGGGGTTGATCCGCACCGAGAGCCAGAAGGCCCGCAAGGGCAGCCAGAAGATCTGCTATCCGACTGCCGAGGAGGTGCTGGTTGTCTTCAAGAGCGAGCGGCGCAAGATCGATGCCCATGCCATCGAAGTCGCGATGCCAATCGGGCTTTATACCAGCTATGAGGTGACGGCACCCTGTGGTCTTTGTTCCCCCGAAGGCATCATTGGCTTGCTGGACGTCCCCAATACCTTCCTTGATCCGGAACGGATGAAAGCCGGGCTGATCTGGTTCACCAGAGGCTATGTGGAATATCAATTCCCCAACAATGCCAAGCTATCCGGCAGCAGCATCCGCGAAATCGAAATTGCCATGGAGCTGAGTTCGGAAGTGCCCGGCACCAGTGCCGACTGGCCTTCCGACATCACATTGTCGATCAATGGCACGGATGTCGGAACATGGACCTCTCCCGGCGATTTCGGTGACAAGCGCGGTGTTTATACGCCCGACTGGTGGAAGCTGAAGGGCTCCCAATACGGCAAGCTGAAGAATTGGCGAATTTCCTCAGAGGGCACGTTTGTTGATGGCGTCAAGATTTCATCCGTCGATCTCAATGCTATCGATCTGCTGGCCCATCATTCCATCCGGGTGCGGATTGGTGTGCGCGATGATGCGCGCCATCCCGGTGGGATCAACATTTTCGGACGCGGATTTGGCAATTACGACCAAGATATCGTGCTGCGTATTCGGACAGAGTGAATATCAGATTTGGTGATTGATAGGTTCTGGGCGTGAATATCAGCCGTCACGCCTTTGTCACATTGTTGTCATTGAGGTTTTGCTGTGTTGCAGCATTGATTTCCCCGTCATTTGGGTCGTTTTTCAGCTTGACGCTTTGCCAAAATCGCTATTTTATATCCAACAAGATGGTTTAAATCATCATATTGGATACATATAGGGAGGATGACATGAAGGCGACCGTTCTGGCGCATGCCGATTTCAGCATTGCGGAGATTGATCCACGGCTCTACGGCTCCTTCATAGAGCATCTGGGCCGGGCAGTTTACACCGGTATTTATGAGCCCGATCACCCGAGCGCCGATGAAAACGGCATGCGCCGCGATGTCATCGATCTGGTGCGGGAGTTGAACGTGCCGATCGTGCGCTATCCCGGCGGCAATTTCGTTTCGGCCTATAATTGGGAAGACGGCATTGGCCCTAGGGATCAGCGCCCGGTTCGCCTTGATCTCGCCTGGCATACGTCGGAGAGCAACGAGGTCGGCCTTCACGAGTTTGCCGATTGGTGCGCCTCTGTCGGAACTGAGATGATGCTGGCCGTCAATCTCGGGTCGCGCGGGCTGGATGAGGCGCGCAATTTTCTGGAATATGCCAATCATTCCGGCGGCAGCTATTGGAGCGATCTGCGTATCAGCAATGGCAGGCCGCAGCCTTTTGATGTGAAGCTCTGGTGCCTGGGCAATGAAATGGACGGCCCTTGGCAGATCGGCCACAAATCGGCTGATGAATATGGCCGGCTTGCCCATGAAACCGCCAAGGCCATGCGGACCTTCGATAAATCGCTGGAACTGGTGGTCTGCGGTTCGTCCAACGCCAAGATGCCGAGCTATCCGCAATGGGAGGCGACCGTTCTCGACCATACCTATAATGAGGTCGATTATATTTCCCTGCATATGTATTTCGACAACAAGGCAGGCGATACGCCCAATTATCTCGCCCAGAACAAGAAGCTGGATGATTATATCGTCTCGGTTTCTGGTGTGATTGATTTCATCAAGGCCAAGAAACGCTCTTCCAAGAATGTCTATATTTCCTTTGATGAATGGAATGTCTGGTATCATTCCAACGAACAGGACAAGGCAATCCTCCAGGGTAATGACGGCTGGCCCTTTGCGCCGCCATTGCTGGAAGACATCTATAATTTCGAGGATGTGTTGCAGGTCGGGCTGATTATCAACACTTTCATCCGCCGTTCCAACGTGGTGCGCATCGCCTGCCTGGCGCAATTGGTCAATGTGATTGCGCCAATCATGACGGCGCCGGGCGGTCCGGCCTGGCGGCAGACGATTTTCTATCCATTCCTGTTCGCCTCGGTACATGGCCGTGGCACGGCGCTGGATCTGCGGGTAAAAAGCCCGACCTATACGGCGTCTGCCGTCGGTGAGGTCGACAGTCTCGACATTGCCGCCGTGCATGACACGGCGGATGGCTCGATTGCTTTCTTCATCGTCAATCGTTCAGAGGCGGCCATCGAGACCACATTCGATTTGCAGGGGTTTGGCACCGCGCCGTCTATCGCCGATTATCAGGTGATGACCCATGCCGACTTGAAGGCGGTCAATACGCAGGAGCGGATGACGGAGGTTGCGCCACGCCCGGGCGAGGGGTTGGTTATCGATGGCACAAGCCTGACGGCGTCGTTTCCGGCGCTGTCCTACCAGATGATCCGGGTGAAGGTTCGGGATGTCTCTTAGGGGGCATGGATAATTCCTGACCTTGCTAAACCTGGGAGGAGGATAGCGATGACGGCACAGATCGAAATCAGCAATGTCAGCAAGACCTACGGTGCCATGACCGTGCTGGATGGCCTGTCGCTGTCCATTCCGGCCCATGAATTCGTGGTCTTCCTTGGTCCGTCGGGCTGCGGAAAATCGACTTTGCTGCGGATGATCGCCGGGCTTGAAAGCGTCGATGACGGCGAAATCCACATCAATGGCGAGCGGATTGACGGGCTTCCACCCGGTCAGCGTGACGTGGCTATGGTGTTTCAGTCCTATGCGCTTTATCCGCACATGACCGTGCGCCAGAACATGGCCTTCGGGCTTGAGAATATTCAGGTTTCCCGATCGGTCATCGATGCGCGTATTGCGGAAGCGGCGCGGATGCTGGAAATCGATCATCTGCTGGAGCGCAAGCCGGGGCAGCTTTCCGGTGGTCAGCGCCAGCGCGTGGCGATTGGCCGGGCGGTGGTGAAGGAGCCCAAGGCCTTCCTGTTTGATGAGCCGCTGTCCAATCTGGATGCGGCTTTGCGCACCCGGACCCGCATCGAGCTGGCGCAATTGCATCAGCGGCTGCGCTCAACAATGATTTTCGTCACCCACGATCAGACCGAAGCCATGACGCTGGCCGACAGGATCGTGGTGATGAACAATCGTCGCATCGAGCAGATTGGCACGCCGATGCAGATCTATGAGCGCCCGGCAACCCGGTTTGTTGCCGGTTTCGTCGGGTCGCCCGCGATGAATTTTCTCGATGTTACGGGGCTTACCCCCGGCAGATCCGGCCTTGTCGTCACTTGCGGCCAGAGCCTGCGCATCGAAACCCATATCGATCCGGAAAATGCTGCGTCGGCTGTCACGCTCGGTATTCGCGCCGAGGCGGTTCACGTCACGCCTCCTGAGGGCGGGGACGTTGATGGCACGATCGATGTGCTGGAGCGTCTGGGTGATCGGACACTGATCTATACACGATTGGCGGATGGCCAAAGTGTGGTGGCCGCAACGGCGGGTCAGACGCGCCTGAAAATCGGCGATCGCATAGGCCTTGGTTTTGACGGTGAAAAAGCCCATCTGTTCGATGCGGATGGAACCGCCCGGCATGCGGAGGTGCTGTCCGATGGCTGACCGCTCTTTTGAATTGTCGGGTGTGAGCCTGCGCCGCCGTTCAGCCCCTGCGTCGATGAGCATCCATGCTCCGCGCTGGAGCCATGCGTTATTCGTGGCGCCTTACCTGACATTTTTCACCACGCTTCTGGTTTTTCCGCTGATCTGGGGCATTTGGCTGAGTTTCCATAAGGCCGATATGTTTTCGAGCGGGCGGTTCGTCGGCTTTGATAATTATCTGCGGCTGTTTCGTGATACCGTTTTCATTCAGTCGATCTGGAATACGTTCTATTTCGTGGCGCTGACGGTGCCGACGCTGGCGGTGCTTGGGCTATTTCTGGCGCTCGCGCTCAACCGGCAGACGCGGACGGCGGCGGTTCTGCGAACCCTGTTTTTTGCTTCCTCGGTTCTTTCCGTCACCATCGTCACGCTGGTCTGGCGGATTGTGTTCATTCCGCAGGTCGGCTTGCTGGCCACCATTTTCGGCTGGTTCGGCGCAACGGCGCCCGCCGCTCTTTCCGATCCGGACCTGGCGATGATTGCGATTGCCATCGCCACCGTCTGGTGGTGCCTTGGCCTGCCGATGATGCTGTTTCTATCGGCCTTGCAGCAAATTCCCGGCGATATCTATGAGGCGGCGGCGCTGGACAATGCCAGCCGCTGGCGGACACTGACGGCCATTACCCTGCCATCCATCAAGCGGACATTCCTCCTGGTGGTCATCATTCAGATCGTCTTGCAATTCCAGCTGTTTGGCCAGGCGCTGTTGATGACGCGGGGCGGGCCGAACAATGCGACCAGACCCATCGTTCTCTATATCTATGAAGTCACTTTCCGCCGCTGGGATCTTGGTCTCGGGGCCGCAGCCTCCGAAATCCTCTTCATTCTGATCCTGCTCGCCGCCATGGCGCAATATCTGATCACCAGACGTAAAGGAGACGCGGCATGAGCGGCTTTTCCTCTTCTCACAGCAAGCTTGGTGACCGGATCGTCCTTGGGCTGGTCGTGCTGTTATCTCTCGTGATGCTTTTGCCCATTCTCTGGGTGATCGGATTGTCGCTGAAGGAAAACAGTGTGCTGATGGCCGACCCCAATTCGGTGTTTCATCCGCCCTATATCGTCAGCAACTATCTCAATATTCTCCAGACATCCTCGGTGTTTCGCTGGATACTTAACAGTCTGATCGTTTCGATCAGCCTCACCATCGGCACGCTGATCCTGTCTTCGCTGGCCGGCTATGGCTTTGCCCGGCTGAATTTTCCAGGCCGCGATGCGCTGTTTGTGATCGTTCTGTTCGGGCTGGCGGTCCCGGAGCAGGCGGTTCTGGTTGCCCGCCACCAGATTTTCAGCATGCTTGGCCTGCACAATACCTATCCGGGCCTTGTGCTGCCGGGTCTATCCAGCGCTTTCGGCGTCTTTCTGATGACGCAATATTTCCGGGCCATTCCGCGCGATCTGGATGAGGCGGCCCTGCTGGACAATGCCAGCCGGTTCCGAATCTTCTGGAAGGTGCTCTTGCCTCTGACGCTGCCCGCCCAGGCGACGCTTGGCATTTTCACGTTTCTGGCGTCCTGGAACGATTATTTCTGGCCGCTGATTTCGGCATCCAGGAAGGACATGTATACGCTGACAGTGGGGCTTGCCTCAACCCAGACTAATTTCGGTCAGTCCGAAGGCCTGGGCTTTCTTATGGCGCAGGCGGTGTTTGCTGGAGCGCCTATCCTTATCATCTATCTGTTTTTCCAAAAATATATCGTCACGGCGGTGTCGGGGGCAGCCGTTCGGTAGCGTTTGCGCTGACATTACAAGCAAGAAGATAACAGGAAACACGTGGGAGGAGAGAGCATGAAAGCGACGCCAATCAAATCGAGGCCAGTCAAATCGAGGATCATGAAACTGATGCGCACCGCCATTCCGGTGGTGGCATTGATGACTGCTCATGCCGCCTTTGCGGCGGAGCCTGTGGAACTGAACGTCCAAAGGTTCTTCGGCGCCTGCGATGCCGAATATGGCAGCAATACAGACGTCAGCAAATCGGTCGGCGAATGTGGGATCATGACCTCGCTGATCAACAAGTTCAACGCCGATAATCCCGACATCCATGTGTCGGTGGCGACTGTGGAATGGCCGGGCTATGACCAGCTCAACGCGCAATTTGCCTCCAACGATCCGCCTGACATCGTCACGATCCATGAATCGGCCCTGTCGGATTATCAGTCCAAAAACCTGATCATGCCGCTGGACGAGCTTTTGGCCACACAAGGCATCAAGCCTGAAACCTTTACCGAGGCGGCGCGGCAGGGCGCGACCAAGGACGGCAAGTTCTATGGATTGCCGATCGACAGCTGGACCATGCTCTACCATATCAATATGGATCTGTTTAAGCAGGCGGGTCTCGTCAATGCCGATGGTACGCCGATCCTGCCGAAATCCCCGGAAGAGCTTCTGGCGCAGGCCGAACAGTTCAAGCAGAAGACCGGCAAGCCCTATTTCGTGCAGAATCTTGCCAATGAGACGGCGCTCTATATGCGCAATCTCTATACTTATCTGTTTCAGCAAAACTCGGACTTCTTCGCTGATCCGACCCATATCAAGCTCGACACGCCTGAGGCCAAGCGGGTGGTGGAGATGTACAAGACCATCTACGCCAAGGGCTATACCACCAAGGACATGGATTACGGCGCCTCGATCACCGCCTTTCTGGCGGGTGCCGGCGGTGTTCATCTGAACGGCACCTGGATGATTGGCGATTATAATGCCTCGGCTGCCAAACCGGGCACGGCGCTGAACAAGGGCGGTTATGCCGTCTATCCCTATCCGCAACTGTTTTCCGGCGATCACGCGCAGTTTGCCGATGGTCACACCTGGGCTGTTTCCGTCAAGGACCGGACGCCCGAACAGACCAAGGCCGTGGCGCGGTTCCTGAAATTCTTCGTCGACAATGATTTCGATTGGTCGCGCACCGGCCACCTGCCATCCGTGCAGGCTGTCCTGACTTCGGATGCTTTCAAGGCACTGCCGCATCGCGACACGGTGTCTGATATTGCCCAGCTTGGGCGGCCACTGCCGTCGCAAGTGCAGCGCCAGTTCCCGATCCAGGACATTATCGGCGAAGAAATGAGTGCTGCGGTGACCGGTCAGAAGGATGTCGATGCCGCCCTAAAGGATGCCCAAAGCCGGGTGAATGACTTGCTTGGCAATCTCTAAAAACAAGATAGGTGAGCGCCCAAAGCCAAAAGCTTTGGGCGCTGCTATTTTACAGTGCCGATACCAGCACTTCGGCGCGGGCCGCCAGAATGGCGTGGCAGGCGGAGGCTGCTTCTTTGCCCTTGATAATGAAATGTTCACGGAAGAAGGCGATATGCGCTTCGCTTTCCTGGAAGTTATGGGGTGTCAATACCGCCGAAAGCACCGGCACCTCGGTATCGAGCTGCACGCGCATCATGCCGTCCAAGACGGTGGCGGCCACGAAATCATGGCGGTAAATGCCACCATCCACCACCAGCGCACAGCCGAGGATGGCGCGATATTGTCCGGTTTTGGCAAGCGTCTGGGCATGAAGGGGAATTTCCAAGGCGCCCGGCACGTCGACAATGTCGATCTCGGCGGCGGTGCCGCCAAGCGCCTGCCATTCGGCGACGAAGGCGTTTACGCATTGATCAACGATCCCGGCATGCCAGCGGGCGCGGATGACGGCAATACGGTTTGGTTCAAGTCTTGCTGCGATAGTCATGTCTCTGCCTTTCAAGGGTCAGCCAAACAGAGTTGGCTGGAACACCGCACGGAGGCGGCCAATTTTCCCTTGGGCGAACAGCAGTGAAAACCCGTTGCGGAGACGAAGCTCCGCTGGGGTATTTCCTGCATGCTCTCTTCCATCCGGACTATACCGTCGGCTCCGGCATCGCACCGGATCTGCTGACCTCCCAGGTTGCCCTGAAAGCGCTCGCGGGCTCCGGGCAAGCCCGATACCGCCGGTGGGGAGTTTCACCCCGCCCTGAGAACAGTTATAACATAGAATTGAAGTTGCAGAAATTGCAAGGCCGTTTTTCTCATTATTCGGTAGGTTAGCGTCTGTCGTCTGCGGTTTCTTCCAATATCCAGTCTCGAAACGCCTGCAAAGGTGGGTGTGAACCACGTTCATTCGGCCAGACGAGATAATAGGCCTCGGTGCTTTGCATCGGCCGGTCAATGGCCTTCACCAGGCGACCGGAGGCCATTTCCTCTTCGATCAGGAATTCAGGCAGCAGCGCGACGCCAAGTCCTGCCATCGCGGCTTGAGCGGCTGTTGCAAACTGGTCAAACAACATGCCGCGCACCTGGTCGGATTGCACGTCATTGCTGGCAAGCCAGCGTTCCCAGGCATCGGGGCGGGTGGTGAGATGGAGAAGAGGGGCCTGGCGCAGATCCAGCGGGGTTTGAAACCGGTAGGTGTCGCGCAACTCAGGGCTACAGGCGGGAATGACGGTTTCAGAGCGCAGCAGCGACATTTCCGCGCCCTGCCAATCGGCCAGACCGAAGTGAATGGCAGCATCGACCGGTTCCAGCCGGAAATCGAAATAGGAAAGCTTGGTAACGAGATTGATGGTGATGCCGGGGTGGCGGCTGAGAAATCCCGGCAGGCGCGGGGCCAGCCATCGGGTGCCGAAGGTTGGCAGGATGGCGAGATTGAGTGTCCCTCCGAACGGATTGGCCTTCAGCGTCAGCGATGCGGTGCTGATGATCCGCAGCGCATCGCGGATTTCGCGGGCATAGATGTTGCCGCCTGCCGTCAGCCGGATCGTTTGGCGTTCGCGGTGAAAAAGCTCGACGCCAAGCTGCTCTTCCAGCGCCTTGATCTGCCGGCTGACCGCGCTTTGCGTCAGGCTCAATTCCCGCGCTGCCGCCGTGACGCTGCCAGTGCGGGCCGCAGCCTCAAAAGCCGAAAGAAGATGCAGGGAGGGCAGGAAACGGCGGGGACTTTGCATGGAGGCTCCGGGCATAGATCGGACTGGCGAGAAGGGCGACATGGTTTTCTATAGGCGGTCTTTTGCTTGAGGTCATTCCATTTGGGAAAGAACTCTTGCAGAAACATCGATAATTGCGCACTGGCGGACTGGTTCAGCACTTGCTAGTGTTTTGGCAGAGTAATTGCTGCCGTTTTGCCCGGCTTCCGGTTCGGTTGCGATATAAGGGAACTGTCATGCAGGGGAATCCAAGATCGCACGGGCTATGGGAGCGAACCGCGCCATCGCCGCCGTCCACATCGGTGCTCACTGAACACCTGATTGCCGATGTGGTCGTGGTCGGCGGCGGCTATACCGGCCTGTCTGCCGCCTTGCATCTGGCCGAGGCCGGGGTTTCTGTCGTGTTGCTGGAAGCGGTCGAGATCGGCTTTGGCGGGGCGGGCCGCAATGTCGGGCTGATCAATGGCGGCATGTGGGTGATGCCCGATGACGTGCCCAAGGTGCTTGGCCCCGTGCATGGAGAGCGGGCGCTGAAGCAATTGGGCGAAGCGCCGCTGTTGGTGCGCGAGACAATTGAAAAGCACGGTATCGCCTGCGAGTTGGAAACCAATGGCACGCTGCATCTGGCCGTCGGCAGCACCGGGCTGGAGGAATTGCAGAACCGTCACCGGCAATGGGTGGCACGTGGTGCGCCGGTCGAGCTTCTGTCTGCCGAAGAAACGGCGTTTCGCGTCGGAAGCACTGCCTACGCCGGTTCGCTGTTTGATCCCCGGGCCGGAACGCTGCAACCGCTTGCCTATGCGCGGGGCCTTGCCGCTGCCGCCATTCGTGCAGAGGTGCGGATTTTCACCGGCAGCCCGGTGGTGGAAACCGAGCGGGAAGGCGAGAGCTGGGTGGTGAAGACCGCGTCCGGCCATGTGTCCTGCCGCTGGATCATCGTGTCCACCGATGCCTATTCCACCGGTCCCTGGAAAAGTGTGCGGGAAGAGCAGATGCATCTTCCCTATTTCAACTTTGCCACTGTGCCGCTTGGCGAAAATCTGCGCCGCTCCTTGTTGGCGAATCGTGAGGGCTGCTGGGATACCAGGGAAATCCTGTCATCCTTCCGCATGGATCAGGCCGGTCGGCTGGTATTCGGCAGTGTCGGCGCGCTACGCCATGGCGGGGCGGCAGTCCACCGGGCCTGGGCCAAGCGCAGCCTGAAGCGGCTGTTTCCGCAATTGGGCGATGTCGAGTTCGAGACGGAATGGTATGGCAAGATCGGGATGACAAGCGATGCCGTGCCGCGTTTCCACCGCTTTGCCAAGCGCGTTGTCGGATTTAGCGGCTATAATGGCCGTGGCATTGCGCCCGGCACGACTTTTGGGCGGACATTGGCACAGTTGGTTCTGGGCGAGATCGGCGAGGCGGATCTGCCCCTGCCGCTATCCGAGCCGGAAACCATTGCGTTGCGCACGATAAAGGAAATCTACTACGAGGCGGGCGCGCAAATCGCTCATCTGGCGGATAGCCGGTTCTGATCCGCTTCACTCAACACCATTCACATGCAAACGACGTTTCAAGGAAAGATCATATCGATGTCGAAACTCAACCTGCCTGCCGATGTATCGCGCATTCTTGCAAATCTCGGTATTTCCGCCGGGACTTTGTCGGGCGGTTCGCTGGCGGTCACATCGCCTGTGGATGGCAGCGCGCTTGCCACGCTTGCAACAGTGTCCAGCGATGAGGCAAGCAAGGCCATCGACAATGCACATGCCGCTTTCTTAGCGTGGCGCCTTGTGCCAGCCCCCAAGCGCGGCGAATTGGTGCGCTTGCTGGGTGAAGAATTGCGGGCTCATAAGGACGATCTTGGTCGTCTCGTGTCCATCGAGGTTGGCAAGGTCACCTCCGAAGGGCTCGGCGAAGTGCAGGAAATGATCGATATCTGCGATTTCGCGGTCGGCCTGTCGCGTCAGCTTTACGGCCTGACCATCGCCACCGAACGCAGCGAACACCGGATGATGGAAACCTGGCATCCCCTCGGCGTCACCGGCATTATCTCGGCCTTTAATTTCCCGGTTGCCGTCTGGTGCTGGAATGCGGCGCTGGCCCTGGTCTGCGGCAATTCAACCGTCTGGAAGCCCTCGGAAAAGACGCCGATTACCGCCCTTGCTACTCAGGCTATTTTCGAAAAAGCGGTTCGCCGTTATGTGGCCGCTGGCGGCAGCGCGCCGGAGGGGCTTTCGACCGTGCTGATCGGTGAGCGCGCCATTGGCGAAGTGTTGGTAGATCATCCGAAAGTGCCACTGGTTTCGGCCACCGGTTCGACAGCCATGGGCCGGGCGGTCGGTCCGCGTTTGGCGGCCCGCTTTGCCCGGTCAATCCTGGAACTGGGTGGCAATAACGCCGCCATCGTCGGCCCAACCGCCGATCTCGATCTGACCCTGCGCGGCGTTGCCTTTGCCGCCATGGGCACAGCTGGCCAGCGCTGCACAACGCTTCGCCGCCTGTTTGTGCATGACAGCGTTTACGACACGCTGGTTCCCCGGCTAATCAAGGCCTATGGCTCCGTCACCATCGGCAATCCGCTGGAGACCGGCACGCTGGTTGGACCGTTGATCGATGGCCGCGCCTATGAGGCGATGCAAACGGCGCTGGCTGCGGCAAAGGCCGCTGGCGGCGTGGTGCATGGCGGCATGCGCGTGCGGGAAGAAGAGGCTGCTTCGGCCTATTATGTGCGCCCCGCCCTGGTGGAAATGCCCTCCCAGACCGGACCGGTGAAGGATGAAACCTTCGCGCCGATCCTCTATGTGATCCGCTACAGCGATTTTGATGCCGCATTGGCGCTGAATAATGATGTGCCGCAGGGCCTGTCCTCGTCGATTTTCACCAACGACCTGCGCGAAGCCGAGGCGTTTCTATCGGATCGCGGCTCCGATTGCGGCATTGCCAATGTCAATATCGGCCCATCCGGTGCTGAAATCGGTGGTGCTTTCGGGGGCGAGAAGGAAACCGGTGGCGGGCGCGAATCCGGCTCGGATGCCTGGAAAGCCTATATGCGCCGCGCCACCAACACGGTGAATTTCGGACGCTCGCTGCCCTTGGCCCAGGGCGTGAAATTCGACGTCGAGTAATCAGTCGTTGCCATCCCCCCGGCGGTAACCGGGGGGATGGTTGAGGCCGCTAGAGTCTGTCAGGTTCAGATTGAACCAGACAGACTCTAGATTCTCTTGTTTTCGTTTGTCTTTTCGGGAAAACCGGATTCCACTTTTCCCTGACAAACTCTAGTCCTGAACAGGCTGAATCTGTTGCAGCCAGAGATAATAGGCCGAGTGGTCGAGATCTGCCCCGCCCTTGTTTTGCACAAGATCTGTAAAGCCCGCCCGCACCGTTTCAGAGAGTGGCAAGGTCAGGGCGTGCTCGGCAGCGACCGAAAGCGCATTGTTTAAGTCTTTCAACTGCGCAGCGGACCGTCCGCCCGGCGTGAAATTGCCGGTCACCATCCGCTCGCCATGCAGGTCAAGAATCCGGCTATCGGCAAAGCCACCCCGCAAGGCGCCGCGTAGCGTTGCCGGATCGCATCCCGCCGATTGTGCCAGCCGAAAGGCTTCCGCGACCGCGCCGATGGTGACTGCGACGATCAACTGATTGGCGAGCTTCGCCGTTTGGCCGGTGCCAACCGGCCCCATCAGTGTTGGGCGGCCCAGTTTTTCGAGAACCGGCACGGCGGCTGCGAAATCCTCCGGCGCGCCGCCGACGAAAATCGACAGCGTTTTTGCCTTGGCCCCGGCCACACCGCCGGAGACGGGGGCATCGAGGAAGCGCTTCCCCATTTGCTTAGCCAGAGACGCGAGATCGCGGTCGCAGGCCGGCTCCACCGATCCCATGTCGATGATCAGCGCGCCTTCGCCTGCCGCAGCCATTGCGCCGCTGTCCTCCAGTGTGGCGCGGGTGGCCGGACCATCGAGCAGCATGGAAATCACCACATCCGCACCCTTGGCTGCCTCTGCCGGGCTGGCGGCAATGCGGGCCACGTCGGACAAGGCCTGCGCCTTTTGTGAGGAGCGATTCCAGACCACGACCTCGAAATCCACCGCCAGATGACGGGCCATGGGCTCCCCCATCAATCCGGTGCCGAGAAAGGCGATACGCGTCATGACAGTTCCGCCCCAATGGCGGCAAGAGCTGCGCGCGCCACGTCTTCGTCCTGCTCACCCGAGCCGGAGCCGATCCCGATCCCGCCGAGCAACATGCCGTTGACCTTAATGGGCAGGCCACCCTTCAGCCCCGTCGCTTCGCCTTGGGTTGCTGCGGCCAGCAACAGCTTGGCGTGGTCGGGAATGCTATGGCTGGGGGCGGCAAGCGAGGCTGCGGTCCGTGCCTTGGCCCTCGCGCTTTTTAAGGAGAGATACCGCGAACCGCGCATCCGAAACGACGCCAATTCTACGCCGCTGTGATCGACAATGATAATGCATTGCGGCTGGCCCATCGCCGTTGCGGCATCAATTGCAGCGCGCAAAAGTGCTGCGACGCCTTCGTCGGTCAAGGCGCTGGATTGTATCGTAAAGCTCATGGCATGCTCTCCCTTGGCAGTTTCTACCGGTCATGTTATCGATACCATATTCGAACCGGACCAGCTTGGCGAGTAGGAATAGGAGTTCTCACCTGTCACGGTCAGTTTGATTTTCGAACTTGAATACCAAGTCCAGACTATCAAGTGTTGGGAGGCGCTACGTCATGTCGTTCTTTGAAATTTCCGATCCCGCCTTCGGCCGGTTTGTGATGGGAAATGCCCCGGTCAAGCAATTGGCAACCGGCTTCGATTGGGTGGAGGGGCCGGTCTGGTTCGGCGATCTGGACTGCCTGCTGTTTTCCGACATCCCCAACAATCGTATTCTGCGCTGGATGCCGGATGGCAGTCTTACCACGTTTCGTGCGCCCTCCAATTTTGCCAATGGCCATACCCGCGACAGGCAGGGGCGCTTGGTCAGTTGTGAGCACGGCACGCGGCGTGTGACCCGCACTGAGTATGACGGCACGATCACGGTGATTGCTGACAGCTTTGAGGGTCGGCGTCTCAACTCGCCCAATGATGTGGTCGTTGCCTCCGATGGTGCGATCTGGTTCAGTGACCCGCATTACGGCATCGCTACCGATTATGAAGGCACGAAAAGCGAGCAGGAATTGCCCTGCAATGTCTACCGCGTCGATCCATCCGGGGCGATTTCTGCTGTGTTAACCGATTTCAACGGCCCGAACGGACTGGCCTTCAGCCCGGATGAAAAACGGCTTTACGTGGCCGATACTGGTCGTATGCATAGCAGCGATCCGCAGCATATCCGCGTGTTTGATGTCGCTGACGGATGGAAGCTGACCGGCGGCAACGTGTTTCATGTAATCGACAAGGGCTGTGCCGACGGCATGCGGCTCGACTCTGACGGCAATCTCTGGTCCTCGGCTGCCGATGGCGTCCACTGCATCGCCCCGGACGGCCATCTGATGGGCAAGATCCTGGTGCCGGAAACGGTCTCCAATCTCTGCTTCGGCGGGCGTGGCAAGCATCGATTGTTCATAACCGCAACAACCAGTCTCTATGCCATTTCCCTGAACCGGAAGGGCGCGGCCTGACAGGATCTATCTAGCAAAGGTCAGACCGACCATTTGCTTTTCACGCCAAGGCTTTCGATTGCAGAAATGGCCACAGCGATCCCGTCTTCTGCCCGCATGCGTTGACCAAGCGCTGTCGCATGATGGCGCATGTCGTCGCAGTCGGCAGAGATAATTGCCGAGGCTAGGGCATCTGCGGTCAAGGCAGCGCGGTCCAGCGCAGGCGGCGCAACGCCGAGTTTTTCAAGGCGGCTGCCCCAGAATGGCTGATCGCCAAAGAATGGCACAACCACTGAGGCAATGCCAGCACGTGCCGCAGCAGTGGTGGTGCCAGCGCCTCCGTGGTGAACCGCCAGCGCCATTTTGGGAAACAGCCAATCATGCGGCGCCCGGTCTATCCGGAAGATATTTCCGCCAGCCTCGCTATCAGCACCATTCAGACCGCCCCAGCCACTGGCAAGCACTATGCGTTTGCCAGTCTTGCGTACCGCTTGCAACACGATATCAGTGAAGCGGCCTCCATCCGGCCCAACCATGCTGCCGAAGCCGACATAGACGGGCGGAGGCCCACCTTTTAGAAAGCGCGTCAGATCGTCCGGTGCGGCCCATGTCGAACTTTCCTGCAACTGCCAGGGGCCGGTGACCCGGACATTGGAGGGGAGCGAGGCAGGCGGCTCGACAAGCGTCGGGCTATAGGCAAACAGGCGCAGATGCGAACGAGGCTTATAGGTATAGGGACCACGCCAGGGATAAGGCGCCAACCGCAGGGCCGGACGCACGACCTCATTATAAGCGGGGCGCAAAATATGCCAAATCAGCATTTGCGTAGCATGACCAAGAGCCACATTGATTGGCCCCGGCAAGCTCCTCGCCCAACCCGGCAGCGGCAGAAGCGGCGGTTGCCGCGAGGGCAGGGTGGGGACCAATTGCGTTTCCGCGACAGGAAGGCCCAGATATTCGCCGAGCGCTGCGGCAAGATGAAAGACCATACCGTTGCCAATCAGCAGATCGGCACCCTCTGTTGCTCTAAGGCCTTGGGCAGGCCAACTGGCGGCCATGGTTTTCAACCTTCGCCGCGCCGCCTTGGCAATAGCAAGCGGTGAAAGACCGTTGGACAGTGTCGTCCGGTCATTGCGCATCCAGTCGAGGAAATCGCCACGCAAGGGAGCGAATTCCAAGCCGTGATGGGTGACGAGATCGGCGCATTGCGGATCGGTGGCAATTCTGACCTTGTGACCGGCCTGCTTCAACCCAACGCCAAGAGCAACCAGCGGCCGCACATCGCCTTCGGTGCCAATCGTGAATATGACGATCTGCATGGTTTACTCATTCACCAGATAGTGATGCCTGACATTGGCACCCGACATTGGACACATTCTAAAGCGGCTATTGGGCAAGTCACTCAATGCCCCATGCATTTTCTGCGATGCAACTTTCGAATTGCAATGTGCCAATGCTAGCGACTTGGCACTGCAACACGTCAGTCGTTCAGCCCCACTCCCCCTATCAAGCCTAAGAGGATTTTAGTCAGCGACGATGACGTCAGGCTCGGCTGGGCATGGCCATTGTGGCTTTGCGTCCGTCGCCCGACTGAAAACGGTCGGTCTGGATCAATCCAAGCATGATTGCCTTGACGACGGCCTGGGTACGGTTGACGGCCTCCAGCTTGCGCTTGACCGACTCCATGTAAAATTCGACCGATTTTTCGGAAATGCCGAGGATTTTAGCAATTTCCCAGGACGACTTGCCCTTGGACACCCAGATCACGGTTTCCTTTTCCCGTGCCGACAGGAATGACCGACGGCGGCGATAGCTGCCGATCAGGTGCTCTTCCATGACAACTGGCAGCGCACAGGAATGAAAGAATTGCGAGATAATGTGAATAAGATGAGCTTCCGGCAGGCTGTCCTGGAATTTTTCGTCGGGGATTACAGTCATGATTGCCAGTTCGCCATGGCGGGACATGAGAGGCACGGTCAGCCCGTTGACAATGCCACGTTTTGCAGCATCTTCGATAACGCAACGCTCTTCTTCCGTCAGCTTGTCGCTATCAATGGCATCGCTCCAACGAAACGGTGTCTTGCGAGAGAGAGAAATCCCGACGATGGGATCGCAATAGACATACCGCTCCGATGCGTATCGCTCCACCCATTCCTCTGGATAGTTGTTGATGCCGAATGTATGGCGGGTTTCATTCGTAGCATTCAGCACAGGGGTTTGAAGAATGTGATAGGAAAAATACTTGTAACCCAGTGATTTTATACTGGATTCCATGACGGCTTTCATCTCAGCGGCGGAGACGGCGGCATTGAGGCGCATAATAAAGCGATCGAGAGGATCTACGGTCTTATGTTTGATGTCATGCATGAAATAAAACTCCAAATCGTCACTTCGTGAAATTTTTGAGGCCGGGCATTCGGGGCCGGAAATAGGGAGGATTGGAATGCCCGCAAATATAAAATTCAGAAAATGCTGTTTTAATATTGGAAAATAAATGTAACTATTGGTAGTGCTTGAAAATGTGTTGTATTATGCGTCATGTTGCAGTGTAGCATTTACAAGCAGGGGGTCAATGTCAATTTGAAATTGAAACGGGTCAATTTCAATGGAAACAAAATCTGAACATTGACGCCTGCCACGCCCGTATGGTGCGTTTACGATTGGCGACTGCCCCAGATCAGGTCAGTTTTGCGCGCGCAGATTTCGTGTTTGTGGTCTGTTGTGGCACGAGTCCTGCTGTGACTCTGGGCGTTTTTAGGGGTAAATTCGCGTGTTGCGATGCAAAATCATCCAGGAAATATAACGTATTACAGCATCCTGTGTGCGGTTTATAAAACGCGAAGCTCTGTCAGAGGTAGCCATAAATGCCTGCCGCCCATTCTGGCGACGGCCTTGCCGCATTCGGCCTGCGAATATGCTCAGGCATTTGACCGCCTTGAGCATATTCTTCGTTGTCGTCGGTAGAGTTTGCCGTCTCGGCTCTCGTTGGGTCTTTGGCTTATGCCGTTGTTTCAAGCGCCAGCAGGTCATCCAGCGTCTGGCGCCTGCGAATCAGCCGGTGGTTGTCCCCCTCGATCAGGACTTCCGGTGCGTACAGCCTGCTATTATAGTTTGACGACATGGAGGCGCCATAGGCGCCGGTGTCGTGAAACACCATGTAGTCGCCCGGTTGCGCTTGCGGCAGGTCGCGCTTTTCAATCGTACCGAATTCGCCCTGGGTGAAGACATCGCCGGATTCGCAAAGCGGTCCCGCCACCACTGTCGGCACCGGCACGTCGCTACGCGGTGCGTCATTATTCGGGGCGGGCAAGACGGAGATGCCGTGATAGCTGCCATACATCGCCGGGCGGGCCAGATCGCTGAACCCGGCATCGACAAGGACGAAATGATTGCTGCCCATGGTTTTGGTGGCGCGGACCTCGGCCAGCAGCACGCCCGAATCCGCCGTCAGGAACCGGCCCGGCTCGATTTCGAGCCGGATCTTGTGGCGCAGATATTCCTCGATCTGTTTGCGGGCGCTATCCCAAAGTGCAAAATAATGGACGGTATCGATTTCTTCCTCACCATCCTTATAGGGGATGGAGAGGCCGCCACCCGCCGAAATTGCCTCGATATCGGCGCCAAGCTCGCAGCAAAACGTCACCATCGCCCCGCAAACCCGTTGCAGATGCCGGTAATCGACGCCGGAGCCGATATGCATGTGCAGGCCGACCAGCGTCAGCGAGTAGCGCCGCACGGCTGCCAGAGCCTCCTGCAATTGCTCAAACCAGATGCCATGCTTGCTGTTTTCGCCGCCGGTATTGGTCTTGTTGCTATGCCCGTGGCCGAAACCGGGATTAATGCGCAGCCAGACGCGATGCCCCGGAGAGCGTGCGCCAAGTTGGTGCAGCATATCGATGGAGCCGGCATTGACTTCGATTTTATCAGCGACCACCCGGTCCAAGGTGCTGCGATCAAACACATCGGCGGTAAAGACGATCTCTGCAACACCGGAGGCTTGGCCGGTGACATAACCCGCCCGTCTGGCCCGCTCGATTTCCCCCAGCGTCACCGCATCGACGACCACCCCGGCCTCACGCATCTGCCGCAGAATATGGGTGTTGGAGCAAGCCTTTTGGGCAAAGCGAATGACGTCGAAGGATGATAATTGTGCGATACGGGCGCGGATCGTGTCTGCGTCATAGACCCAGACCGGCGTTCCGTAGGTCTGTGCAAGCGTGGTAAGTGTGTCGTTTGAAAGGCGTGTCATGGTGTATGGATCGATCCGGGTTCGAAAATCGGGCGGCACATTTGAGCGCGACATGGGGCGCCTATGCGGATAAAGGCAGGCTAACGATGGCGCGCGCGTGACATATGGCAAAAATACCGGCGAAGCGCTACAGGCGCCCCGCCGGTCTTTTGTCAGTTTCAATCAATTGAGAGAGCACGTGGAAACGGCTTTTATCGCACGGCTTGCGCGAGCGCCTGTTCCAGATCGGCAATGATCGCCTTTGCCTCATGCAGTCCGACATTGAGGCGGATGGTCCGGTCGCTGACGCCGAAGCGGGCAAAGACATTGGTTTCCGGCGAAATGCTGAGCGCCGCCTTGGCAGGCACCACTAGGCTTTCCGGCCCGCCCCAGCTGACCCCGATCCGCACCAGTTGCAAGGCATCGACAAACGCCGCGACATCGATGTCATCGGTCACTTCGAAGGAAAACAATCCGCCAAAGCCCGTCAATGTGTTGCGGCCCGGATGATCGCTGAAGACCGGGTGCATGACCCGTCCTACGGCTTGGCTGGCGTTCAACCAATGGGCGATTTCGAGACCTGCTTCATGATGGTGGCGCATGCGGAATGGCAGCGTTTCCAGATTGCGCAGCACCAGCCAGGCCTCGAAGGGCGAAAGCTTGGCACCGGTATAGGGAAAGATTTCGCCGTTGATCCGGGCGATATGCTGCTTCGATCCGGTGACGAGACCGGCGACCGTATCGCTCTGGCCGCCCAGATATTTCGAGGCGGCATGGATGACAAGATCGATGCCTGCGGCAATCGGTTTCTGAAAGAGCGGTGTTGCCCAGGAATTATCGACAATGGTCAACACACCATGACGGCGCGCCGCAGCGCCAACCACGACCAGATCCTGAAGCTCGAACACCATAGAGGTCGGGCTTTCGAGATAGGCGAGTTTTGCTCCCGGCAGGGCGGCAATCAGGCTTTCGGTATCCGTGCCGTCGATATAATCGACGAGAACGCCGAAGCGCTTCAGCACTTTTTCGAAAAACCGGAACGCATCGCTATAGACATGGCGGACGGTGACGATCCGGTCGCCCGGATTGACGAAGGCAAGAATGGTCGCGGCAATCGCGCCCATGCCGCTGGAAAAAGCCCGTGCGGCTTCCGCGCCTTCCATCTCGGCGATCCGGTTCTCGAGAATCTGGACGGTTGGGTTGTCGCCGCGCGAATAGATCGGCTTGTGGGAGCGCCCGGCAAACACATCTTCCAACTCGGCATAGCTATCGAACAGAAACAGCGATGTCTGATAGATCGGCGGCACGGCGGCATCGAAGGGGTCGTGACCGGTAAAGCCGGCAGGGGGTGGAACCGGAATGGTTTTCGCGGCGGGGTCGAATCTGGGTGTCTCGTTCATGATAAACCTCTTGTCTCTGGATGGAGTGCGGACAGGCCGGGAAGTGGGCCGTCGCTGGAAGGAAGGCTGGAAGGGAGTATGGTCGCCCATTCGCGGCGGGCGACGACAATGCCAAGAGCGGCAGTCAGAACCGCAGCGGCGGCAGGCGCAATTGCAACGCCGGTAAAGCCGAGCCAGGCGGGTAAAAACAAAAGAAGCGGGATCAGCATGTAACCATTCGGTGCCAGCCCGACGAGGGCCGACAGGCCAGCCCGTCCGCGTGATTGCAGCATGACCAGAAGAACGGATTGAAAAGCTGCCAGCGGAAAGACCGGAAACAGCAGGCGAAGACAGGCGGCGGTTTGCGCGGCAACCTCAGGGCTTTGCGTGAACAGCCGGGCGATGGGACCTGCTGCGACCAGCAAGAGCGTGGAATAGCAGAGAGCAACGGGAATGGTGACCATCAGCATGAAGCGAATGGCGGCCTTGATCCGCTGGTCGTCACCCAGCCCCACGGCATGGCTGACGACGCTTTGCGCGCCAAGGCAGAAGCCGAAGACCGGCAATTGCCCGAAGGCAATCAGCCGGATGGCAATAGCAATGGCGGCAACGCCGGTTTCCCCGCCGCTTTGGCTGGCTTGGCGCAACAGCACCATGAAGCCGAGGCCGGTGACGATGCTGGTGGCACAGGCCGGGATGCCGATGCTGGAGATCGGCTTCAGCAGGTGCCAGCGGATCAGGCTCAGATCAATTCGGACATTGCCCTTCCTGCGGTAGAAATAAACAGCATAGGCCATAAGAGCCGCAACCGTCGATACCATTGTGGCAATCGCCGCGCCCGCTTCCCGAAAATCGAGCAGGAAAATGAACACCGGATCGAGCGCGATGTTGAGGGCAAAGCTGGCAATCAACACCGTCATCGAGAACCGGGAATTGCCCTCGGCAATGGCAATGAAATCGCAGATCGCCTGCAACATGCCGAGCGTCACGCCAAAGGCAATCAGCCGTCCATAGATCAGGCCCGAGGCGAGAAGATCGCCTTCGCCGCCCACCGCCTGCACGAACGCTGGCAAGGCGAGATAAATCAGTGTGGACAGCACGATGCCCATCGGCACGGCGGCAACCAGGGCCGTCACCGCCACGGAGGAGGCGGCCTTCACATCGCCCTGACCAAGTGAGCGGGCCAGAAGCGTGGCAAGGCCGATGCCCAAGCCTTCCGTTGCGGCGCTAACCAGCAGGAACAGCGGCAGCACGAGGCTGACGCCTGCCAACGCCTGCGGCCCCAACGCGCCGATGAACATGGCGTTGACAGCATGGTGGGCGGCGCTGGCCGTCAGCCCTGCCACGGCGGGCAGGGCAACCGTCATCACCAGTCGCTTGATGCGCGGATCGTTCAGATCTGCTGCCATTTTCGTCTTTGAAGATGTCATTAAAGGCCGCCTCGCGCCAAGGAACCTGGAATCTGGGAGCCCGGAACGTTAAGGCCATCCTTATCGACCAGACCGGTCAGGTCGGGTGAAAGCAGCTGGTCGGCAAAGAAACGTTCGCGCAGCAGCATGACCAGCAAAGCCTTTTTATGCGGAAATTGGACATGCTTGATCTTGGCGAAGCCGGAACGGTTGAGATTACGGATCTGCTGGTGATGATGGTGGATGGGTTCGCCGACGATGCGCCGCGTGCGCGGGTCGGCGAGGAACATGTAGTGCATCAGCGAGGGCAGCCAGGCGCTAACGTAGGGTTTGCCGCGAAATGCATCCTCGCCGATTGCCACATGCCAGCCCCGATCATGGCTGTCAGCATCGTAATGCGGGCCGAGCCGGTCTTCCTTGGCCCAGTAAAGCTCAAAATAGCCGAAAGGCGTACCACCGAACGTGCCGATCAGCGGCAAGGTGCGGGGGTCGGCAAGCCGGTTTTCGAGAAATTCACGATGTTGGGAAAGCGTGCCGTTGTCTTCCCAGATCGCAGCCACGCGCGGTTCGTTCATCCAACGGTGGAAATGCGGCAGATCCGCTTCTGGTGAGGCGACGTGAAAACCGAGCGCCTTGTCCAGCCAGGGAATGAAGCGGCTATAGACCGGCCCAACCGGCTTTGGCGGGCGCATGGGATGCAAGGTGCCATTGGTCATCACCGGAATGTCTGGATAGGCAGGCGGTACTTGGCCGAGCCAGAGCGCCGATTGCTGAAAAAAGCCCTGGGCTTTTGCGATCCAGCCGCCCTCTGTGGGGAGCAGCATGCCGGAAGCGGCAAAGGGTGTGCCATCCACTCCTTCCGGCAGGTCCACGGCAAGCGTATGGATCTCCGGGTGGCAGGTCAGGATCGCCTCCAGCATAGCACCGAGTGTGGAGAAACTGCTGACTTGCTGGGAAACGACCGCCTCTATGGAGAGTGTTTCAACGATCAGCCGGGGCGTATCTGACCAGACGATATGGCCTCCGGCAATGACGGAACCGCTCTGCTCGATCCGCAAAGTATGATCATGCGCGATGACAATCAAAGATTGTAAATCGTTGAAAGAATAACTGCGGAAGCCATCTGCGGGAAGGCGCAGGCCGGAGCAAGGCGTGCCGGTGTTTGCTTGCACGGTTGCGAGAGAGGCGTCCATATCTATGTCTCCGTTTGCGTCGTGGCCAAACCTGCACGGACATGGATCATGCCCGCGATAAAATAGTGCCACTCCCAGCAGGACGAATGAGCGCTTCGCGAATTCACATGTATCGCGAAATTTAATTTCCGAAAATTTTCTTCTGAATTTTCCAACCTGTCATTCGTCATCAAGCCAATAGATTTGACGAGAGCTGTTTCAGAAAATGCATAATAAAAAATCTGATTTTCTTTGGTATTGCTTTAAAAATAGATCAGAAATTTATTGAATTAGAAAATTATAAATAAAAATTCAGATGAAAACTGCAAAAGCGCGAGGCTCCGGAAGCAATGACAATTCATGATCGGGCAACGACGGCCGCATCAATCGCCAAACCCGGATTCGATGAGGGGCGTGCATGGCCATTATCATCGCAGCAATCACGGGTCTGGCTGTTGTCGCAGGCGGGCCATGAGGCGGTCTATGGACGTCAGTCGATCGGCTTTCGCTTCGCGTCCGTCGGGATTGGTCGTGCACACGCTGGAATTGACGCGCTGATGCGTCGTCATCCCCTGTTAAATCGTCGCTTTGAGGTCCGGGCGGGTGGGATCGTTTATCAGTTGCTCGGCCAAAAGCCCTTGCCTGTTGTCGAGTGTGATCTGGCAAGGGATGAGGATCTGGAGGTAGCCTTAAAGCAGGCGTCCGCCGCCTATTCCGGAAGGGCGCTCGACCTGGAAAAGGATGCCGCCGGTCAATTGACGCTATTTACGGCTGGGGGGCAGGCGGTTGGTGTGCTGTTGTCCCTGCATCCTCTGATCGGCGACCGGGTGGCACTCGACCGGTTGGCGGTCGATTTTCTTGTTGGACTAGATCGGCAGGTTGATCTGGTGGGCGAAGAGGTGGGTTTGATCGAGGCCTCACATTGGTTGGCCCAGGGCGCAGCAATGCCCCAAACCTCAGATGCTGACGCCGATTTCTGGTTTCACCGGTTGGCTGCACAGGAGACGGTCGCAATGCTGCCAACCCAGGCTCCAGCGGCAGGCGTGACCAGTTCTGATCAGCAGGCATGGCGCGAAAAACGCGTCGAGGTCGCATGCTCTGCCTCGACATCCGTGGCTGATGTGACGCAGGACAGCCTGGCGGCGCTTTCGATTGTGCTTCGTCGCTATAGCGGCTGTGGTACCCAGCGGATCGGGCTGGTAACCCGGCAGGCGGATTGCCCGGTTGCGACCCGCACAGAAGATATGTTGCTTGTGACCAGCGAGATCGACGGTCGTTTGGCTCTTGACGCAGTGCGCGAGCGGCTGGCCGAGGGTGTTGCCACCGCGCTGTCCCACCATTTGCCGTTCGAAGCGCTGACGAATGCCCTGGCGCGGCGCGACGATGGGTTCGAGACCGCCAGCCTGGTTGCAACGGTGCTGGATGTGCGGCCCGCCCTGCAACTGGAGGCCCAGGTTGTGGCCGGTCAGCCGGTTGCCGTTCTGGTGGAGCCGCCTGCGCGGCGCGATGCAGGTCTGGTGGTTACCGTTTCCGGTCTGGGGTCGGAGACATTGGCGATACGCCTTGGCTATGATCCGCAGAGCCATAATGATGCAATGATCGAGCGGTTCGCCCGCGATCTGAGCCTGGCGTTCGAGGCCCTGCGGCGTCAGCCGGAGCAGTTGGTCAGCGCGATTGCTTTCATGCCGGTTGAAGAGCTGGACCTGTTGTCAGCGCCCTATCCCGACCAGCCTGAGACCGATGATGGCACGCCGATCCATCAGGTGATTTCAGCGCAGGCGCAGCGCAGGCCAGACGCTTTCGCGGTGGCTCAGGGCGATACGTCGATTACCCATGGCGCGCTGGAGGTCGCCGCCAACCGGCTCGCCCATCGGCTGGTCGCCATGGGGATCGGCCCGGAAAACCGGGTCGCGGTGGCGCTGAACAAATCCATCGACGCGATCATCGCCATTCTGGCGGTGCTGAAGGCCGGTGGCGCTTTTACGCCGGTCGAGCCGGATCATCCCGAGGCCCGCAACCGTCATATCCTCAGCGCGCCGGGTCTGGCGCTGGTGATTTCGCGCAGCCGCTACATCACCGATCTGCCGCGTGATATCGGCACGCCGATCCTCAATCTCGACAAGCTCGATCTATCCTCGGAAAGCACCGAGCCGCCGGTCATCGCCATTGCACCGGCCCAACTTGCCTATGTGATCTATACCTCCGGCTCCACCGGCATTCCGAAGGGTGTTGCCGTTGAGCATGGTCCATTGGCGCATCATTGCAAGGCGACGCTGCGCATCTATGAAATGGATGAGACTTCCTGCGAATATCCGGTCCTGCCCTTCACCTCGGATGGTGGCCATGAGCGCTGGATGGTGCCGTTGATGGCGGGTGGCGGTGTCGTGCTGACGGCGGATAAGCTGGCAACGCCGGAAGATGCTTTCGCGCTGATGCGCAGGCACGGCGTCAACAATGCCAGCCTGCCGACCAGCTATGTCAGGGGCCTTGCTGAATATGCGGCGGAAAAGGGCGGGATACCGCAGTTGCGGCTCTATTCCTTCGGCGGCGAAGCGCTGTCTCAGGCGGTTTTCGATCTGCTGACCGATAATCTCAAGGCGCAGATGCTGATCAACGGCTATGGGCCAACCGAAACAATCATGACGCCGATGGTGTGGAAAATTCCGGCGGGAACCCGGTTTGAGGGAACGGTTGCGCCGATTGGCCGGGGTGTCGGCGACCGCCGCATCTATGTGCTGGATAGCGATCTGGTGCCGGTCCCGGTCGGGGTGATCGGCGAGATCCATATCGGCGGCAGCGGCATTGCCCGTGGCTATCTCGGCCAGCCGGAGCTGACGGCGGAGCGTTTCATCGATGATCCGTTTTCCACCCATGGCGGGCGGATGTACAAGTCTGGAGATCTGGGCCGCTGGCGCGAAGACGGCACGGTAGAATTTGCCGGCCGGGTCGATCATCAGATCAAGTTGCGTGGCTATCGTATCGAGCCGGGCGAAATCGAGGCGGTGCTGCGGGCTGATCCGAATGTGTCGGAAGCCGTGGTTCTGCTGCATCAGGATAGCGGACGCAGCGCGCTGATCGCCTATGTGGTGGCGCGTGAAGACGAGGATGTGAACGTAAACGATCTTCGCCGCGCCGCCGTCACCGCCCTGCCGGATTACATGGTGCCGCAGCATATCATGGTGCTGGATGCGTTGCCGATGGGGCCGAACAGCAAGCTTGACCGCAGCGCTTTGCCGCTGCCGAAGCTGCAACGTGATATCGTCCCCCCCGCCGACGACAAGGAAGCCGCCATTCTGGAGGTCTGGAAACAGATCCTTGATATCACAGAACTCAGCGTCACCGAAAACTTCTTCGATGTCGGCGGCCAGTCGCTGGCGGCGGTACGGATCGTCTCGCGGCTGAAGATGCAGCACCCGAAATGGCCGCTGACCATTGCCGACATGTTCAACTATCCGACCGTGCGGGATCTGGCGCTTGCGATGGACGAAAACCGGCAGGAGGACAAGGTTGGGGCGATCTATCTGCGCCGCGATGGCGATCGTCCTGTGCTCTATTGCTTCCCGGGTCTTCTGGTCAGCACCCGCGAATATATGCGGTTGGTGGATTATCTCGGGCCGAACCAGCCGGCTACCGGCTTCGTCTGCTATTCGCTGACGGAAACACCGGCGCTCAGCACCAGGGTCGAGGATATCACCGCCCGCTATGCCGAAGCGGTGCGCAGCCAGGCTAAGGGACGGCCTTGCGCCTTTCTTGGCTGGTCCTGGGGCGGGCTTCTCGCCTATGAGGCAGCGCAGCAGCTTGGCAATGACGTCGATCTTCGGATGATCGGCATGGTCGATGTCTGCGACATGGGCGATGAATTCGCCATTGGCGTCTGGCCGCATTTCGAGCCTGGGGTGCGTGAGCGCACCCATGACGCCGTGCAACGCTGGCTAAAGGTAGCGCCGATGCGCGAGGCCTGGTTGACGCTGATGGCGGCGATGGATGCGGAGGTTTACGAGCAATTCCTGCATCATATCGTCAAGCATAACGTGCCGCTGCCTGTCGATGGGCCGGATATCGGCTCGGAAGAGCATATTTTCTGGGTTCTGCTCGATAACGCGATGATTTTCCGCAATTATCAGCTGAAAGCCTCGGAGTTCCGCATCCATGCATTCTCCGCTGAAGATTCGGTAACGCGGGGCCTCAGCGTCATCGACTGGCGACGCTATTCGCCTAATGCGACGGCTTGCGAATTGGTGACTGGCACCAACCATCTGTCGATTATCGGCAAGTCCCGTTTCCATCAGCGCTTTGCCCAGCGGCTGGATCTGGCCATTCAAGTCAAGCCGTAATCCGGCTCTTTATTTTCCCTCCCTTTTGTTTTCAAACTCAGTCTGGAGTGCAATCATGACATCCCACGTGCTCGATCTGGCGGGAGCCGGAATTGGTCCGTTCAATCTCAGCCTTGCCGCGCAGCTGGATTCGATTCCAGCGGTCACGGCGCAATTTTTTGACAGCCGCCCGGCGTTTTCCTGGCATCCAGGTATGATGTTGCCGGGTGCTGATATGCAGACCTCGTTCCTAAAAGATCTGGTCACAGGCACGAACCCAACCAGTCCCTGGAGCTTCCTGTCCTATCTGGTGCGCCACAAGCGCTTCTACCAGTTTTTGAATGCCGAGTATGAGGCGGTGCCGCGCAAGGAATTTGCCGATTATCTGGGCTGGGTGGCTCGTGGCCTGCCATCGCTGTCCTTCGGTCAAACGGTGCGCCAGGTCGATGCGGTGGATCGGCTGTTGTCCATCAATGTGGACGGTGCCCGCGTTATGGCCCGCAACATGGCGGTTGGTATCGGCAAGAAACCATCCATGCCAGATTGGGCCGAAGGCCTGCCAAAATCGATGATCTTCCACAGCAGCGAGGCCACAGAGTGGCTCGGCGGCATCAAGGCGCGCAGGGTGGCGGTGATTGGCGGCGGCCAGAGCGGCGCTGAAATCGTCGATGCGTTGCTTGACTTGAAAAGCGTGGCTTCGATCGACTGGATCAGCCGCAGGGCGAATTTCGAGCCGCTCGACGCGACACCCTTCACCAATGAACTGTTTACCCCGGCCTATATGGATCGTTTCCATGGTCTGGCCGAGGATCTTCGCATCACCCATACGCGCCGCCAGCTTCTGGCCAGTGACGGCGTTTCGCCATCGACCCTGAAGAAACTTTATCGCCGACTGTATGAGCGGAAACTGGAAACAGCAGGCCGGGATGACGGCATGATGCTGCGTCCGCATCGCGATGTGATCGCCGCCAAGCGCAATGGAGCGACAATCGAACTCACCATGCGCAATGGTTTTGACGACGCAATCGAGACCGTTGAGGTTGACATGATTGTCGCTGCCACCGGCTATCGCTTTGAATTGCCGGAATTCCTGCGCTCGTTTGAAGACCGGATTGAGCATAACAGCCTTGGGGAACCTGTGCTCAATCGTGATTTTTCGCTCAAGTGGGACGGGCCGGAGGAAAACCGGATTTTCGTGCTGAATGCTGGGCGCCATAGCCACGGGATTGCCGAGCCGCAACTCAGTCTGGCGGCATGGAGAAGTGCTGTTATCGTCAATGCCATGCTTGGCTATGACTATTTCGATTTGGTGCAACCGCAACCTATGGTGCAATGGGAAAGTCAGGGGAGGGCATCCGAAATGTCTTCTCGTCTGGGGGAGGCTGCCGAATAAGGCATCCTACGAAAGAGTTGAGGGCGCTTTTCGGACCCTCCGATGAGAAAACAAAGTCCTATTGCATCGTACAGATTCCAACGTTCATTACGATGCAATAGGCGGGGTCAATGCTGCCGCCGCACCGCAAGGAATAGTGGCGGGCAGGGCGTGGATTGCAACGATGCTAAGGCGTGTTTTGAGTACGCCACTCCTTTGCTTTTCGCATATTGTATATTCAATAAATATTGAAAATCAGTAGGTTGATATTGATCACAGAAATGGCAAGGGTCTCTCGATTTTATCTTGACTAATTAAATCATGTTTTCTAGTGTGCCCCGGAAATAAAGGGGGGAATTCCACGGTTTCAATCTGGGATTTCAAGGCGAGCCCGACATGATAGCCAATATTTCGCAATCGATATGTGACGAACAGATAAAAACTGCCCTGATGAACAAGTCGAAACTCCTGGGGGCCGCACGGCGAATTACCGGTTGTGCCTCTTTGGCGGAAGACATCGTTCAGGAAGTGCTTTTGCAACTTGTCGCAAAGCCATTGCCGCCGGATATTGCGGTTCCAGCGTCCTATATGATGCGGATGGTGCGCAATCTCGCCACCGACCATATGCGTCGGCTGCGTTATGAGCGGGGCCTGTTTGCCGTTGAGGAGGAGGGCGATAGCACATCCGATTACGGCAGCCCCGAAGAGCATTTGCGCGAGGTGGAAGCCTATCAGGCCTTCTGCTGCACCATGGAGGCTATGCCGCCCCGGACGCGTAAATTCTACGAGGACCATTTTTTCGAAGGGGTGCCGCAAAATATTATCGCCAGGCAGGCAGGTGTCTCCTGCGCCTTGGTCTGCGGGTTGTTGCGTGATGCCCATGCGCAATGCCTGGCTGCCATCTGCCCGGATGGGGTGAAATGCCGAGCCTCGAGCCGCAAAGGTAAACGCGATGCGTTGCCGACGCCCCCTCTCAGCGAGGAGGTGCATCCGCTCTACTGCAATCGTTCGGCGGCTTGACGCCGGGAGACCTCGACCGGGTTTACGATTTTGCCGTTGCGGATTTCTGAAATGCGGGTGGTTTTTCTGGGCCGGCATTTTCTGCGTGAAACCGCAATGGCGCACCACGTTTTACGACAAAAATAATTGAAAAGATGAGTGATTATTGTGCTTGTTATTATCGAATTGGCCGCCAACAAGGGCGAAATCTGCCGCGACATCATGTCGGAACTGTCCGACTGGTTTACGGAGCCCGCTGTGATCGATGCCTGCGCGAAGGCAGCAGAGACCTTGCCGATGTTCGGCTGCCTTGACGGTGACACTGTGGCCGGATTTGTCATGCTGAAACCGCATCTGCCCGATGCCATGGAAATCGTGGCGATCGGTACCCGCCGGGCCTATCACCACAAGGGGGCAGGCAGGCTCCTGCTGTCAGTGGCGGAGGATTTTGCCCGCAAAGCCGGTTGCCGACTGGTGACGGTGAAGACCCTGGCACCACGTGGCAAACAGGAGCCGCAATACGAAGCCACGCGGGCCTTCTACGACCGGAATGGATTTATTCGGGCTGAAGTGTTTCCGACCCTCTGGCACGAAGATCATCCGTGTCTGATGCTTGTGAAGCCTTTGGCGGACGGGGAGTAATCGTCCCCAGCCGATGGGACTGTCCTGAATTCGCCTGAAATTGACAAACTCTAGCGACGGCCATCGGGCAGGGGGCATAGGTCGCCACAGCCGGGAACGCCCGGCAAGTTATAGCGCAAGCAGCAGACCTTGCGCTGGAAATGGTCCATGCCACATTGGCGGCGCGCCAGTTTGATCATGCCAAACAGTGGATTGCGGCTGCCATCCGGCCAATGCTGGCTTGAGATGATCTCAATCGCCTCTTCCATCAGATGCGGGCCGGCCTGATTGCCGATTTCCTTGATAATCCAGTTGAGATAGACGGCGACATTGTTCCACATCAGCTTCGGCGCAACGCCGCAATGCCCGGCAATGAGGGTAATCAGTGGCGCGGCATGGTCGCGCAGGATCGTGTGGAGATCGTTTATCGCGGGGGCCTGGCCAGCGGGGCGGCCTGGACCTGACAGCAGGAACGCTTTTGGTTCGGCTGTCTGTGGATCGCAGACCAGCGATAGCTGGGAAAGCCCGAGTGATAATTGCCGCCGATGTACCAGACGGTGGACCGTAGGCGCAATGGTCAGGATGCTGAAATAATAGAGCGTCCACATCGAGATTACCGCACGCTTGTCAGCGCCGGGAAACTTGCAAGTGTAGCGGGCGATAATATCGGCAAACACATCCGGGTCGGAAAGCGAGGTGCAAGGGATAATCTCGGCATCCTCAGGCGGGTCCAGCAGCAGTTTGCCGCGGCAAAAGGCAAAGCGCTCGTCGCCCGGCATGTCGGGCGACCAGTCATCGTCGATGGTGGGTAGAACGCCACGCATCAACGGCCTGGACATCTGGATCGTTGATCCCATGGGTTTTTCCGCCGCTTGATCGATTGCTTGCTGCAACCGACCGCAGATTAGAATGGGGATTTCCGTGCGTCAAGAAAACATGACGGTAATTATCATATTTATAATCAGGCAGGGCGGATTATGCGATTGCCTGCGCCGCCGTGCCTTTCGCCCGCATCCGGCGGCGGTATTGGACCGGTTTTTCCATGAACCGACGCTGGAAGGCCTCGTAAAAGGTCGAGAGCGAGCCAAAGCCTGACTCGTAGGCCACTTCAGTAATCGGCATATCGGAGGAAATCAGCAGGGATTGGGCGGTGTCCAGCCGGTGGCGGATGATCGCCTGGTTGATGGTGGTGCCCACCGCACGCTTGAACAGGCTCATGGCATAATTGGGATGCAGACCGGCGGCGCGGCCAACATCCTCGGCAGAAATCGTGTCAGGTGCGTGCTCGCCGATGAAGCGCAGCATTTTTTCCACATGCAGCATCCAGCCCGCATCGCGTTGACCGAGGCTTGCCAGCGCCGATCCCTGTTCGCGCAGGTCACGCCAGCCGTCCCGTTCGATCCGCATCAGGCGGGCGGTCAGTTCGCTGCGGACGATCTCGATATCGCCTTCATCGCCACCCAGCAATTCGTCACGCCAGCGCAGAAAGATTTCACGGTCCCAAGCCCGCAGGTGCAAAGCCTCGATGACGGCGCCGCGAAATACCGAGTCGCGAAACTGGCTGAGGCTGGCCAATCCCAGAAACACCGACATCGGTACATAAAGACAGATAAAGCGGGTGCCTTCCCGCCGGTCGATCACCTGATGGGGGATCATCCCCCAGAACAGGCAGAGCCGGCCTTCCGAAATCGTCAGCTCCCGGCCATCGAACCAATAGGTCATTGAGCCTTCCAGCACGAAATTCAGTTCGATTTGGCTGTGCATATGCGGCCCAGCCATCTTCTGGACGTCCAGCAATTCTCCGGCGCAGAAGCGGTTATCGCCAAATACAACCAGGGGATGGGCGGGATCGCGTTCGGGGTGTACAGGTGTTGCACCAAGTCTGTTGATCAAGGGAGGACGTCGAGCCATTTCGCACCGAAAATCTTAGGATACCGGAATTCTAAGCCTGAATTTCGGAGGTAGATTGCGGCTTTCTGGCGCACGGTCAAGGCGCTTTTGCAGGAGGCGGACGCAAAGAAGCTGAGAGTTGCAGAGAGTACAGGATGTCCTGGGGCCGTTTGGCTGAGGCAAGACATCATGCTGGAGATATAAAATGTTACAGCGACTTTGAATGCCTTCTGGAGGCGACAAGGTTACTGTCATACCGCAGACAATGATTCCGGGGAGGAATGTGATGATTTGCTTTAAAATGATGCCGAGCTTGGCGCTTGGCTATGTGCTGACCATGTCAACGGCCTTTGCTGGTCAGATTGTGCTCAATTCCGATCAGTCGGACCCAACGCCGAAAAAGGCGATGGAAGAGCTGCTGAAGGATTTCCAGGCCGCCAATCCCGACGTGACCGTCAAGTGGAACAATTTCGACCACGAAGGCTATAAATCCGCGATCCGCAACTTCCTGACGGCTGATGCGCCGGATGTGGTGTCCTGGTATTCTGGCAACCGCATGGCGCCCTTCGTCAAGGCTGGCCTGTTTGAGGATGTCAGCGATATCTGGGCCAAGGACGATCTCAATAATCAGTTGAAATCCGCCACCAAGTCGATGGAAATCGATGGCAAGAAATGGGGCATTCCCTATTCCACCTATCAATGGGGTATTTACTACCGCAAGGATATTTTTGCCGCTCAAGGCATCACGCCGCCCAAGACCTGGGCCGAGTTGCTGGCGGCTTGCGACAAGCTGAAAAAGGCTGGCATCACACCCTTTACCATCGGCACCAAGGCACTGTGGCCGACGGCAGGCTGGTTCGACTATCTCGACCTGCGCGTCAACGGTTATGAATTCCATATGGACCTGACGGCCGGAAAGGTGCCTTACACCGATCCGCGCGTCAAAGCCGTGTTTGCGAAATGGGATGAACTGATCAAGCCCGGCTATTTCATCGCCAACCATGCCGCACTTGATTGGCAGGATGCCATGCCGCAATTCGTGCAGGGCAAGGCGGCCATGTATTTGATGGGTAACTTTGCCGTGGCCCCGATGAAGGATGGCGGCTTGAAGGAAGAACAGATCGGCTTCCTGCAATTCCCGGAAATTACCCCCGGCCTGCCGCGGGCGGAAGATGCGCCGACTGAATCCTTCCACATTCCCTCGGGCGCCAAGAACAAGACGGATGCCCGCAAGTTCCTGGCTTATCTCGCAAAGCCGGAAACCCAGACCAAGATGAACGCCACCCTTGGTCAGCTGCCAATCAACAACAAGTCGGAAAAATCCAGCGATCCGTTCCTCAGCGCCGGTTTCGACATGCTGTCGAGCGCTTACGCATTGGCGCAGTTCTATGATCGTGACGCGCCTGCCGATATGGCCAAGGCCGGCATGGAAGGCTTCCAGGAATTCATGGTCAAGCCTGACAAGGTCGATGCCATCCTGGCGCGCCTCGATAAGGTCCGTGCCCGCGTTTACAAATAATCGGTTCTCCCGACGGCCGGATGTCGCGCAAGTGGCATTCGGCCGATTTTCAGTCACAGAACGGCTAGGATGCTTCGCTATCCCTCAGCCCTTGCATTAACGGAGGTGCTGCCGTGAGCACTGCTGATCCTGTTTCATCCGGATTTTGGAAGCGTCACCAGCAACGCATTGCCCCCTGGCTGTTTTTAGCGCCCGGTCTGGTGATGTTCGTCATCTATGTCGTGTTGCCGATTTTCCAGTCTGTCTGGATCAGCTTTCACGATTGGGATGGTATTGGTGAGAAAGTCTGGATCGGGCTTGGAAACTATCAGGAATTGCTGGGCGACGAGGCCTTTTATACCTCCCTGCAAAACAACCTGATCTGGTTGGTGCTCTACCTTCTGGCCATTCCCGGCGGATTGGCAGTAGCACTGTTTCTCAATCAGACTGTGACCGGCATCCGGCTTTACAAATCGCTGTTTTTCTTCCCTTTCGTCATCAGCCAGGTCGTGGTCGGCCTGATGTTCACATGGTTTTATGCGCCGAATTTCGGACTGTTTTCCGTGCTGATCAAGCATCTGACCGGAATGGATTTCGCGGTTCTGGCCGATGAGCGTTTCGTTACCTATGGCATTATCGTTGCCGGTCTCTGGCCGCAGACGGCCTATTGCATGATCCTGTATCTGACCGGTCTCAACAATATCAATCCTGAGCAGGTGGAAGCCGCCCGCATGGATGGGGCCAAGGGCTGGTCGCTGCTCAAAAACATCATCCTGCCGCAGCTGGCACCCGCCACCTTCATCGCCATGGTCGTCACTGTCATCGGCGCGCTGCGCTCCTTTGACCTCGTGTCAATCATGACGGCTGGCGGCCCATACGGCTCCAGCCGGGTGCTGTCCTATTACATGTATGAGGAGGCGCTGTCCGAATACGGGTTCCGCATGGGTTATGGCGCGGCCATCGCCGTCGTTCTGTTCCTGATCATGATGGTGTTCATCACGCTGTTCGTCGTGCGGATGATTGGCCAGGAAAGGAATACCTGATGTTTCCGACCCCGATCCAGAAAGCCTCGCCGATTGTTCGGTATGGCTATAATCTCGTTCTGCCTGTCGCGCTGGTTCTCTGGCTGCTGCCTTTGCTGGGCGTGGCGCTGACCTCGGTGCGTCCTGCGGGCGATTTGGCCGCTGGCAATTATTTCGGCCTTCCCTCCGGCTTTGCCGGTGTTGAGAACTATTCTGCGGTGTTTCAGAATTCGCCGCTGGGCTGGTACATTCTCAATTCCTTCAAGATCACCATTCCAACCGTGATCGGTGCCGTCGCGCTGTCCTGCCTGACCGGGTTTGCACTGGCGACTTACAAGTTCAAGGGCAACCTTGTGCTGTTCTGCCTGTTCGTTGCTGGCAATTTCATTCCCTTCCAAATTCTCATGGTGCCGGTGCGTGACATGACGCTGAAAATGGGGCTGTATGATACGGTCACCGGCTTGGTGCTGTTTCATGTCGCCTTCCAGACCGGATTTTGCACGCTGTTCATGCGCAATTTCATCAAGGGCCTGCCGTTTGCGCTGATCGAATCCGCCCGGGTCGAGGGCGTGTCGGAATGGCGGATCTTTCGCTATATCGTGCTGCCGCTGATGCGGCCCGCCATTGCGGCGCTGTCAGTGCTGGTCTTCACCTTTGTTTGGAACGATTATTTCTGGGCCACGGTTCTCGTCCAGAGTCAGGCGGCCATGCCTGTCACAGCGGGGCTTTATTCGCTGAACGGCCAATGGGTTGCCGCCTGGAACCTGGTTTCCGCCGGGTCGATCGTCGCGGCCTTGCCACCGGTCGCCATGTTTTTCCTGATGCAGCGGCATTTCATTGCCGGGCTGACACTTGGAGCAACCAAGGGATGAATGATATTGTAAAGATTGGCGCGAACGGGCTTGTTTTGAGCCTGCGGATGCCGGAAATCGGCATGCCTGAAATCATCGGCTTTGGTGAGGCGCCTGTTGCTGGCTGGGCTTTGTCCGAGGTCGAGCGCTCCAGCCGCATCAACGGCATGGATGAGGCCGTGCCTTCGGCGGTGCTGCTGCCGGTGGGTGGCATGGGCTTTTTCGGCTGGCCTGCCATTTCAGGGCATCGGTCGGGCCGCGACTTCATCCTGCAATTTGCCGATTGGACGGTGGAAAAGACCGGGCGGATCACGCTGCTTTGCGCCCAGGATGCCGTGGCGGGCATGGCGATCACGCTGCGTTTCGAGACTTTTCCGTCGGGCGTGATCGGTGTCTCCACCGATCTTAAGAATATCGGCGGTGAGGATTACATCCTGGACCGCTGCATGGCAGCGAGCTTCCTTGCTCCTGCTGGACAGGTCGATGTGGTCAGCTTTACCGGCATGTGGGGCCGTGAATTCCAGACCCGGCGTGAGAGGTTGGGAACCGGCCTTTGGGCGCAGGAAAGCCGCCGGGGCCGCACCTCCCATGACCGGTTTCCGATGCTGACAATCGAAGGCGAGGCGCAGAGCTTCGGCGTGGCGCTCGGCTGGAGTGGTAACCACCAGATCGTCATCGACCGGCTGGACGATGGCCGCCGTCTCGTGCATCTGGGCGAAGTGTTCGAGCCGGGCGAAACGATCCTTGCGCCGGGCGAGAACTATCGCAGCCCGGTGGCCTATGCCGGCGCGGACCGGGCAGCGTTCCATGCCTTTGTTCGCAATGACCTGATGCATTGGCCTGATGGTGCGATGTCGCCGCGTCCGGTGACATTGAATACCTGGGAGGGCAATTATTTCGACCACCAGATGGGATCGCTCAAGGCCCAGGCGACATCCGCCGCCGAACTTGGCATCGAGCGTTTCGTGCTGGATGACGGTTGGTTCGGCAAGCGGGATGACGACACGACCAGCCTTGGCGATTGGGACATCGACGCACGCAAATATCCTGAGGGTCTGTCGCCGCTGGTCGATCACGTTACCGGCCTTGGCATGCAGTTCGGCATCTGGTTCGAGCCGGAAATGATCAACCCGGTCTCCACCCTCTATGAGCTGCATCCCGATTGGGTCTTGCAGGTCAAGGGCCGCCCTTTGCTGACATCCCGCAACCAATTGGTGCTGGACCTGACCCGGCCAGAGGTGAGCGATTATCTGTTTGAGAAGATCGACGCGGTGCTGGCCAATCATGCTGTCTCCTATGTCAAATGGGACATGAACCGCGACCTGACCCATGCAGGTGGGCGCGACGGGCGGGCGAAAATTTCAGCCCAGACCCGCGCCGTCTACGCATTGATGGACCGGGTGCGGGCAGCCCATCCGCAGGTGGAAATCGAAAGCTGTGCCTCCGGCGGTGGCCGGATCGATTACGGTGCGCTTTCCCGCACCCACCGGGTCTGGACCTCCGATTGCACCGATGCGCTGGAGCGGCTGGAAATTCAGCGTGGTGCTTCGGTTTTCGTGCCACCGGAAGTGCTTGGCAGCCATATTTCGGCCTCGCCAAACCACCAGACGGAACGCCGTCATACGCTGGCCTTCCGGGCGCTGGTGGCACTCGCCTATCACCTTGGCGTCGAGTTGAACCCGCTGGAACTGGAAGGCGAGGAACGTGCCGAGCTGAAGACCTGGATTGCCATCCACAAGCGGCTGCGGCCCCTGCTGCATGCGCCGGGCGCCAATTTTTCCAAGCAGCCGCGTGATGGGCGCTATGTCTGGGGTGCGGCGGACAGCAAGCGCATCGCCATCTTCGTTGCCCAAGGCCCGCAGATGGTGGGCGAACAGCCGGAACCGTTGACCCTGCCTGCTGGTGTGACCCGCATCGGCGGACGCTGGAAAATTGCCGCCACGCATCCGGCTCAGCCGAATTTCATTCGTATATCCGAGGGGCAGAAGCGCCTGTTGGCTGGCAAGGTCACGTTTGAGCTTGCAGATCTCAAGCTTGGCGGCTTGCCGCTGCCGATGCTGCGGCCGGAAAGCGCAATCCTGCTGGAACTGGAACCTGTTGAGGGAGGAGACCACCATGGCTGATGTAAGCCTGCGGGGCGTCAAGAAACAATTCGGCGCGCTGAGCGTCATCAAGGGCGTCGATCTCGACGTCAAGGACGGCGAGTTCTGCGTGTTCGTCGGCCCGTCCGGTTGCGGCAAGTCCACCCTGCTACGGATGATTGCCGGGCTGGAGGAGATCACCTCCGGTGGGCTGACGATTGGCGGCAAGGACATGACCCGGATCGGCCCGTCTGAGCGCGGTGTTGCCATGGTTTTCCAATCCTATGCGCTTTACCCGCATATGACGGTGCGCGACAATATCGGCTTTGGCCTGAAAATGACTGGCCATCCCAAGCCGATGATTGAGGCGCGGACCAAAAAAGCAGCCGAATTGCTGCAACTTGATGCGCTGATGGAGCGCAAGCCAGGCCAATTATCCGGTGGCCAGCGCCAGCGTGTCGCCATTGGCCGCGCTATCGTGCGGGAACCGGAAGTCTTCCTGTTTGATGAGCCGCTGTCCAATCTGGATGCCGCCCTTCGGGTGCAGATGCGCACGGAGCTGTCCAAGCTGCATCAGGATTTGAAGGCGACGATGATCTACGTCACCCATGACCAGGTGGAAGCCATGACCATGGCCGACAAGATCGTCGTGCTATCGGCGGGCCTGATCGAACAGGTCGGCACGCCGCTGGAGCTTTATCATCGCCCCAATAACCTGTTTGTCGCAGGCTTTATCGGCTCGCCGAAAATGAACGTCTTGCCCGTGACCGTCGCGGCCGCCGACGGCGGCAAAGTGGTGGTGACGCTGGCCGATGGCGCGGCAATCACGCTTGATGCGCAGGGCAAGGCAATCAGCCCGGGCAAGATGACGCTCGGCATTCGCCCAGAACATATCGATGCGACGGGCAAGGGGGACCTCGTTCTGTCGCGGCCAGTGCGGTTGGCTGAATATCTCGGGTCCGAAACGCTGTTTTTCGTCACTCTGGCCGATGGCACCGAGTTATCCGTCAAGGCGGACGGGCTGGCGACGGCCAAGCCGGGTGAAACCTTGTCGATCGGAATTCCCGCTGCCGCTTGTCATTTGTTTGACGAGGCAGGCAAGGCGGTGATCAACGGGGACCTGACACGATAATGCTGGGCGTTTGCTATTATCCCGAACACTGGCCGGAGAGCCAATGGCATATCGACGCGCAGAACATGCGCAAGCTTGGCATTTCCTATGTGCGCATCGGTGAATTCGCCTGGTCGCGGCTGGAGGCGAGGCGGGGTCAATTCACCTTCGAATGGCTGGACCGGGCCATCGATATTCTCCATGCGGCGGGCCTGAAGGTGGTGCTTGGCACGCCGACCGCCACCCCGCCGAAATGGTTGATGGACGAGCATCCCGACATTGCGCCCTATGATGCCGACGGGACTGTGCGCGGCTTCGGCTCGCGCCGCCATTACAGTTTTTCCAGCGAAATCTGGTGGGCCGAGAGCGCTCGAATCGTTGAAGTCATCGCCAAGCGCTACGGCACCCATCCGGGCATTGCTGGCTGGCAGACCGATAACGAATATGGTTGCCACGACACCACGGTGTCCTGGGGTCCTGAAGACCTGAAGGCCTTCCGCCGCTGGCTGCGGATGCGGTATCAGACCACTGACCAACTCAATGAAGCCTGGGGATCGGTGTTCTGGTCGATGGAGTTCAACAGTTTCGATGAAGTCGAACTGCCCACCCGCACCGTGACCGAGCCGAACCCGGCGCAGCGGTTGGATTTCTGGCGCTTCTCCTCCGATCAGGTGGCTGCCTATGATAAAATGCAGGTGGATATTATCCGCAAGCATTCACCGGGCCGCTGGATTACCCATAACTTCATGGGTTTCATCAATGATTTCGATCATTTCCAGGTGGGCGACAATCTCGATCTCGCAAGCTGGGACAGTTATCCGATTGGTTTCGTGGAGAAATTTCCGTTTACCGAAGACGAGCGCAATCGTTGGGCCGAGACTTCCCATCCCGACATCGCGCCCTTCCACCATGATCTCTATCGCGGTGTTGGCCGTGGCCGGTTCTGGGTAATGGAACAGCAGCCTGGTCCGGTCAATTGGGCGCCATGGAACCCGGTTCCCAAGCCCGGCATGGTCCGGCTGTGGACCTGGGAAGCGCTGGCGCATGGGGCAGAGGTGGTCAGCTATTTCCGCTGGCGCCAGGCACCGTTTGCGCAGGAGCAGATGCATGCAGGCCTCAATCTGCCGGGGCTTGATGAATGGTCGGTGGGCGGGTTGGAAGCGCATGCCGTTGCTGGCGAACTGGCAGCGCTTGGCGATCTGCCAGAGAGCGTTCAGGCACCCGTGGCCCTGGTCTATGACTATGCCAGCTATTGGGCGACGACGATCCAGCCGCAGGGCCGGGATTTCCGCTATGAGGAATTGGCGTTCCGCTGGTACGAGGCAGCCCGCCGACTGGGGCTGGACGTGGATTTTGTGCGCCCCGGCGGTGATCTGTCCGGTTATAAACTGGTGCTCGTTCCCTGCCTGATGCAGGTTAACGAGGCGGCGATCGCGGCGTTTAAAGGCACTGACGCCGTCGTGCTGTACGGCCCGCGCACCGGTTCACGCGACGAGAAATTCCGTATTCCGGAAAACCTGCCGCCCGGTCCGCTGGCTCCCTTGACCGGCACGCGCCAAACGCAAGTCGCCTCACTGCGGCCCGGTCTTGGCGATAGCGTTTCAGGCACGGTTTTGGGCCGGGCCATCCGCTGGCGGGAATATCTGGAAACCACGGCAACCGTCATCGCCACATTCGAAAACGGCGATCCGGCCCTGACGAGCCAGAACGGCCACCATTATCTGGCCTGCTGGCCCGACGAGGCATTGCTGTTTTCAACGCTGGCGGTGCTGGCGGAAAAGGCTGGTCTCGAAACCCTTGTTTTACCGGAGCATATCCGCATCCGCCGCCGTGGCAGCCTCACCTTCGCGTTCAACTATGGGGCCGAGGACTGGACCATTCCGGTATCGGGCGAGTTTGTCTTGGGCGGACCAGTGCTCAAGCCGCAGCAATTGGCGGTATGGGCCTGATTGTCAGAGCTTGATTGCTGATATTGTCGAGAAAATGCGTCTCCTTTGCAAGGAGGCGCATTCTCGATGCGTCGCTCTTAGATTTTTCTGGCACGTTTACTCCTCGGAAGAAGTTTGAGCAGAACGGAGCAGACAGCGGTATCGGTTTCGATAAATTAAGTCCCTATTATTGAAACTCTTTCGCCATCCCCGCAAGCTCGTCCCAGAGACTTTCGGCAAAGCCGCGCAACACCAGAAGCTCGAACTGGTCCTCACCCGTACGGCAGAGATTGACGGAGATGTGGCCGATCAACGTCGTCGTAGCACTACCGATTGCGAATTGATCGGGGTGCAAATCAAGCGCCGTGCCTTTTGCCAGAACGTTGCGAACCGGAGCGCCACTGATGCGGATCAGCGTGCGGCCATGACTTTGATCGACAAGAAAGGCGGCTTGGCCAAAAGCCGCTACCGCTTGATCGGCGCTGGCCGGTCCTACGGCAAACCATTGGCCGGGTCCGGCATTGCGCAGATCAAAGCCTTGCGGTGGCATTGGCGCGACATCACCGGGCTTGCCCAGCACATGCAGAATGGTTGCGTCGAACACGGTTTCCAGCGTTAGCACACCAAACCGCTCCACCGCCTTGGTGGCGAGTGCTGGACGGCGAACAAGGTGGAAATCGGCCAGGACAGAGTCAGGCAGGGCGTTCTCAGGCATGGAGTTTCTCATTGTTTGGATCAACAAAAACCGGGTTCACCAACTGGGCGGGTGTAAACTCGTTGCGCAGCCCATTCCACACCAACACCTCCTCGCCATGGCGAGAAGCACCACTCTTCACCAGCGCAAGGCCGATGGTGGAGCCGATATGCGGTGAGAAGCAGGATGATGTGACGTAGCCTTGGTCATTTTCCAGTGTTGGGTCAGCATCCTTGTTCAAGATATGTGCGCCGGTTTTGAAGCTTGTCTTGGCATCCAAAGGCACAACGCCGACCAGTTGTGGGCGATCCGAGGCCGTCAAGCCTTCTCGGTTCAGCATATGTTTGCCGATAAAATCAGGTTTGGTGGCGCTGACCATTTTGCCAAAGCCGAGATCGGCAGGCATCACCGTGCCATTGATTTCATTGTGGGTCACATGGCCCTTTTCGATGCGCAGCACTGACAAGGCTTCAATGCCATAGGGCTGAATGCCATCTTCCTTGCCCGCCAACATCACGGCGTCGGCAATGCTTTCGCCAAAATCGGCAGGCACGGCCAATTCAAAGGCCAACTCGCCTGAGAAGGAGATTCGGAACAGCCGCCCCTTCAACCGACCACCCAAGAGGGACACATCCTTGGCCGCGAGATAGGGGAAAGCCTCGTTGGAAATGTCTTCATCAACCAGCTTTTGCAAAATGGCGCGGGATTTTGGCCCAGCCACTGCCATTTGCGCCCATTGATCGGTCACAGAAGCCAGCCGCACATCCAGTTCCGGCCAATGCACTTGGGCGCAGAATTCCAGATGGTTCATCACGCCCGCCGCATAGGCCGTGGTGGTGGTCATGAAGTAACGATTGTCTTCCATGCGGCTGGTGGTACCGTCGTCATAGATAAAGCCATCTTCGCGCAGCATCAGCCCATAGCGGGCCTTGCCCACGGGCAGTTTCAAGAAGGCGTTGCAATAGACGCGGTTCAAGAACTCCGCCGCATCTGGCCCGCAAATCTCGATTTTGCCGAGCATGGAGACATCGCAAATCCCGGCATTGGTTCGGACGTTTTTGACCTCTCGGTCCACGCTTTCGCGCCAGCCGTTTTCCCCGGATTGTGGAAACCATGCCGAGCGATACCACAGGCCGGTTTCCACAAAGGTCGCACCATTCTTGGCCGCCCAATCATGCAAGGGTGATTTGCGCACTGGCTGAAAATGTTTGCCATGCGATGTGCCCGCAAGCGCGCCAAAGGACACCGGGGTGTAGAAGGGCCGAAACGTCGTGGTGCCAACCTCGGCGGGAGATATACGCCGCGCCTCGGCCAACAACCCGATGGCATTGACATTGGAGAGCTTGCCCTGATCGGTTGCCATGCCATTGGTGGTGTAGCGCTTGGCAAGCTCTACATGGCCATAGCCTTCCTGCACGGCAAGGCCTAAATCCTTGGTATGCACGTCGTTCTGGAAATCCACGAAAGCCTTGGCCTTGATGCAGGGAATGGACCAAACTGGCTTGGCTGGTGTGGGGATAATGTCACCCTCAACACTCGGCATATCCAGCGTTTGAATCGTGAAACCCAGAGCCGTCAATGCTTGTTTTGCCTGCTCAAAACCAGACGCCATTGAGGCCACAAGCCCAAAGACACCAGACGCGGAACCAGCCAAAACCAGATTGTTCAAGCTCTCCGGAGCCAAAAAGGCCGAATGCTCATCTGACCAACGCGGCTTACCACCCCTGTGACATGCAAGGTGTATGATCGGCGAGAAGCCGCCCGACATGGCAAGACTATCCACCTCAAGCCGTTCCAACTGCCCTTCGCGCCACAGATCAAGCCCCTCAACGGATTTCCCGCCGTAAACATTGCTGACCAAACCACCGCGCACCAATCGCGCCTTGCCCTGATAAGCAGTCGTGGCATCGCGGCGACTATCAATCAGGGCTGTGACTCTAACCCCTGCGGCTTCAAGGTCCGCCGCCAGTGCATAGCCGCTGTCATTGGTGGTGAAGATGGCCGTTTTCTTGCCCGGCGCGACGCCATAGTGGTTGAGATAACGGCGCATGGCTCCGGCCATCATCACACCCGGAATATCATTGCCGCCGAACACCAGTGGGCGTTCTTCGGCACCCGTGGCCAAAATGGCTTTCTTCGCGGCAATGCGCCATAGGCGCTCCACCGGGCGGTTGGCGGCGGGGAGAGCGAGGTGTTTTTGCACCCGCTCAACGGCACCGAAGACATTGCCATCGTACCAGCCAAACGCTGTGGTACGGGCGAGGATTTGCACATTGGGCAGGGCTTCCAGCTCTACCCTTGTGGCGGCGACAAAATCAGAGGCGGCAACACCATTGACCAATGCCGTTTCAGCCAGCAGCCCGCCGCCGATTTGCGCCTGCTCATCCAGCAGAATAATCCGCGCACCCGCACGGCCAGCAGCCAGAGCCGCCATCAAACCGGCGGCACCTGCACCAATCACCAGCAGGTCGCAATGCGCCCAGCATTTTTCATAGGCATCGGGATCGGCTTCATAGCTTGCCTTGCCGAGTCCGGCGGCCTTGCGGATTATCGGCTCATAGAGCTTTTCCCAGAACTTTGCGGGCCACATGAAGGTTTTATAGTAGAAGCCCGCACTTAGAAACGGCGACAGCAGGCTGTTGACCGCACCAATATCGTGCTCAAGGCTCGGCCAGCGGTTTTGGCTGTTGGCTTCCAGCCTGGCATAAAGCTCCTGCATGGTGGCACGGGTGTTGGGTTCTGTGCGTCCGCCGCGACCAATCGTCATCAAGGCGTTAGGCTCGGCTGCACCGGCCGTGAGAATGCCACGCGGACGGTGATATTTGAAGCTGCGGCCCACCAATTGCTGGCCATTGGCCAACAGCGCAGACGCCAGCGTATCGCCCGCAAAGCCGCTCATGGCTTTGCCGTCAAAGGTGAAGGGAAGCGCGGTTTTGCGATCCACCAGACCGCCGCTTTTCAGACGATAGGATGTCATGCGCTCACCCCTTTGCGTGTTGATGCATCGAAGCTTGCGGAAATTTCGTGGGTGGCCGTGTCTCGGCACACAACAATCCAGCGGCGGCAACCGGATGTGTGGTGCCAGTATTCCTCATAGGCTCCGCGTGGATTGTCACGCAGATAGACGTAATCGTGCCATACGTCTGAGCCAGCATCGGACGCTGGACGTGCAAGGGCTGCACCCTTGATGGTGTATTCTTCTTTGGGTCTTGGCCCGCAATGGGGGCAGGGAATGAGGCTCGCCATAATCAGAATCCTTAGAGTTTGTCAGGGAAAAGTGGTCACCGGTTTTCCCGAAAAGACAAACGACAACAAAAGAATCTAGAATCTGTCAGGTTCAATCTGAACCTGGCAGATTCTAGTGAAGGTTCGGCTGGGCACCCTGGCCCTTTTCATCGAGAATATAGCCGCGTTCAAACCGATCCAGCCGGAAGGCACGCGCCGTTTCGTGGCTCTCGCCCTTGGCGATCAGATGGGCGAAGCAATAGCCCGAGGCAGGCGTGGCCTTGAAACCGCCATAGCACCAGCCGGAATTGAGATAGAGATTGTCCAGATGCACCTTGTCGATGATTGGCGAGCCATCCATGCTCATATCCATCACGCCGCCCCAGCTGCGCAGTACGCGGATGCGTGACAAAGACGGAATCATCGCCTTACCCGCTTCCGCCACATGCTCAACGGTGGCGAGATTGCCGCGCTGGGCGTAGGAATTATAACCATCAATATCGCCGCCAAACACCAGCCCGCCCTTATCCGATTGCGAGACGTAAAAATGGCCCGCGCCAAAGGTGACCACGCAATCGATAAAGGGTTTTAGCCCCTCCGAGACAAAGGCTTGCAGCACATGACTTTCCATCGGCAGTTTCAGCCCGACCATCTCGGCCACACGGGATGAATTACCAGCAGCGGCCAGCGCCAGTTTGCCGCAGCCGATGAAACCACGGGTGGTTTCCACCCCCACCGCCCTGCCATTTTCACGGCGAATACCAGTGACTTCGCAGTTTTGAAGAATGTCCACGCCATGGGTATCCGCCCCCCGCGCATAGCCCCAAGCCACAGCATCATGGCGCACCGTGCCGCCGCGGCGCTGCATCAAGCCGCCCTGAATGGGGAAGCGAGCGTTGTCGTAATCCAGAAACGGCAGCATGGCTTTGATCGCGTCGCGGTCCAGCAATTCGGCATCCACACCGTGCAGGCGCATGGCATTGCCGCGCCGGGTATAGGCATCGCGCTGGGCATCGGAATGATAGAGATTGACCACGCCGCGCTGCGACACCATGGCGTTGAAATTGAAATCCTGCTCCAGCCCTTCCCACAGTTTCATGGAAAACTCGTAGAAGGGATTGTTGCCCGGCAGCAGATAATTGGAGCGGATAATGGTGGTGTTGCGCCCGACATTGCCAGAGCCAATATAGCCCTTTTCCACCACGGCGATATTTTTGATGCCGAAGACCTTGGATAGGTAATAGGCCGTGGCCAGACCATGACCGCCGCCGCCAACAATGACCACATCATAATGTTGTTTAGGCTCCGGCTGCCGCCAATGGGCAGCCCAGTTTTTATTGCCGCGAAGACCGTTCAGAAAAATCGACAAAGCCGAATAGCGCATGATGCCCGCTCGTTTCAGGATTTGGTGGACGGGGATGGTTTGTGTTGGCGCGGGTGTTACCCCCCCCTCTGCACTGCCGGGAATCTCCCCCTCAAGGAGGGAGATTGGTTAGACTTGAGCGGTCAATTCCACAAACCCATTTCAGTCATCGAAACGCTGAAAATGAGATGAAAGATCAACTCCAAGTCGATCTCCCCCCTTGAGGGGGAGATGTCCGGCAGGACAGAGGGGGGTAAACACCCGCACCATCACATATTGTTTGATAAGCTAGTCATTTCCCCTCCGTCCTAATTGCATAAAAGAGACATTCTGCAATACAAAAGGGACATGAGCGAAAACTCCACCACCCAAACCTATGGCTTCATCCTCACGCCCAACTTTGCGCTGATGTCCTTCTCATCAGCCACCGAGCCATTGCGTGCCGCCAATCTGCTGGCACAAACGCCGCTCTATGATGTTCGCCCGCTCTCCATGCGTGGGCAGTCTGTGCGCTGTTCGGCGGGCTTTGATATTCCCTGCGTTGATCTGTCATTGGAAGGCGGCAACTGCCACACGCTGTTTGTTGTGGCCGGTGGCAACCCAATAGACTGGATAGATACCAGCGAGTTGCACGCAACTTTGCGCAAACTCTCCCGCCAAGGGGTGCGCATTGGCGGTATTTCCAGCGGAGCCTATGTGCTGGCGCAAGCGGGTCTTTTACAGGAGCGGGATTTTACCATTCACTGGGAACATGCCCCTGCCCTTCGCGAAGCCTTCCCTGATCTTGCCCCACGTCAAGCCCGCTATGTGCTGGATGGGGATCGGTTGACCTGCGGCGGTGGTGTTGCCCCGCTGGATATGATGCATGCCCTGATTGGCGAGCGGATGGGGCCGGAATTTGCCCGCCGGGTCAGCGATTGGTATTTGCACACCGCCGTTACCGATGCGAGCGCGCCTCAGCGTGGTTCATCGGTGGAGCGCTTTGGCACCCATCATCCGGCACTGGTGACGGCTTTGGAAAAAATGGAAGCCACATTGGAAAACCCGCTGGATCGGCAAGCGATTGCGGGGCTGGTGGGTATTACGCCCCGGCATTTGGATCGGCTGTTTGCCAGCCACATGGGGGCGAGCTTTCACGATACCTATCGCAGCATGCGGCTTTCTCATGCGCGGAAACTTTTGGAGCAAAGTCCGCTGTCGCTGTCGGAAATTGCCTTTGCCACGGGCTTTTCCAGCGCCTCGCATTTTTCACGGGCGTTCAAACAGCAGTTTGGCATTCAGCCAAAATCGGTTAGATCGTAGGTTCACAAATATTTAGTGTAGACGCGATTCAGGGGCAGGCATGGCCAAGAGTGAGACGAAGGCAGCAAAGGCGGCCAAGGCAATATTGGCGCAAGACCCCCATGCTGTGCGCGAACCACGGGCCAATAATCTGGAAATGGCCATTGGCCATGAGGTGCGCACGTTTCGCAAAAAACTCGGCATCACGGTAGCCGATCTGGCAACGGCCACGGGCATGTCTGTCGGCATGTTGTCCAAGATTGAAAACGGCAATATTTCTGCATCGCTCGGGACGTTGCAATCGCTCTCCAAGGCGCTGGGCGTGCCGATGACTGCCTTTTTCAAAGGTTATGAAGAGCCGCGTAGTGCAAGCTTCGTCAAGGCAGGTGAAGGCGTGCATCTGGAGCGGCGAGGCACCCGTGCTGGTCATCATTACAGCTTGCTGGGCCACATCGAAAACAACACCTCCGGCGTGGTGGTGGAGCCTTACTTGATCACGCTCAACACCGAATCCGATGTGTTTCCCACCTTTCAGCACGAGGGCATGGAGTTTCTCTATATGCTGGAGGGAGAGGTGGTCTATCGCCATGGCGAAAGCCTCTATCGGATGCAGCCCGGAGACAGCCTGTTTTTTGATGCCGATGCCCCACATGGCCCTGAAGAACTGGTGACACTGCCTGCTCGTTATCTCTCGATCATTTCCTATCCGCATCAAAAATAATTGCCTTACAGGAAATTTTTATTCCTGAGGATTGATTTTGCAAAACACACCTGTTAGCCATTGTCCAACGACAAATGGAGAGGCTGACCATGTGCGGCATTGTTGGATTGTTCCTGAAAGACAAGAGCCTTGAACCTCAGCTGGGAGCCATGCTCTCGGATATGCTGATCACCATGACCGATCGCGGCCCGGATTCTGCGGGCATTGCGATTTATGGCGCGGGTAGCAAGGGTAAGGCGAAAATCACCGTGCAATCACCGGAACCTTTAGTGGATTTTGCTGGTTTCGATGCTGATCTCACCAAGGCTGGCATCCCAGCGCAGGTGACGGTGAAAAGCACCCATGCGGTGATTGATATTGATGCGGCAAAGCTTGCCGACATTCGCGGTGTTTTGAGCGAAATTCGCCCGAACGTGCGCATTATGGGGTCTGGCGAAAGCGTTGAGATTTTCAAGGAAATCGGCCTGCCGAAGGATGTTGTGGCCCGCTTTGATGTGCGCTTGATGGGCGGCAGCCATGGCATTGGCCATACCCGCATGGCAACGGAAAGTGCCGTGACCACACTCGGCGCACATCCGTTTTCCACAGGGGCCGATCAGTGCCTTGTGCACAATGGCTCGCTCTCCAACCACAATAATTTACGCCGCGAATTGATCCGCGAAGGCATCAAATTTGAAACCCAGAATGACTCTGAAGTTGCCGCCGCTTACCTCACCAATGAGATGGCCAAGGGCAAGGATCTGGGACAGGCGCTGATGGGGGCTCTTGATGATCTCGATGGCTTTTTCACCTTCGTGGTTGGCACCAAATCCGGCTTTGGCGTGGTGCGTGACCCGATTGCCTGCAAGCCTGCGGTGATGGCCGAGACGGATCAATATGTGGCCTTTGGCTCTGAGTATCGGGCGCTGGTCAATCTGCCGGGCATCGATACGGCACGCATCTGGGAGCCGGAGCCTGCCACCGTTTACTTCTGGGACCACGAAAAAGCAGCCTGAGGGATTTATAATGCCAGTTTTTGATCTTTCCCAAACCCCGCTGCGCGAGATGAACAGTGCTTTGCATGCTGTGACATCCGTGGCCAATGACACCAATTTTGAAATCATCAATCCACGCGGTCATCATGCCGTAGCGGTTGGCATTGATAGCCCCGTCACCGTCGAGGTGAAGGGCTCGGTTGGCTATTATTGCGCGGGCATGAATGATGGCGGCACTGTCACTGTGCATGGCTCTGCCGGTCCCGGCGTTGCCGAAAACATGATGTCCGGCACCGTGATTATTGAAGGCGACGCCAGCCAATATGCCGGGGCCACGGGCCAAGGTGGCCTGCTGGTGATCAAGGGCAATGCGGCCTCGCGTTGCGGCATTTCCATGAAGGGTATTGATATTGTCGTGCAGGGCAATATCGGTCACATGTCGGCCTTTATGGGTCAATCTGGCCATCTGGTGGTGCTGGGCGATGCGGGGGAAGCCTTGGGGGATTCGCTCTACGAGGCCAAGCTGTTTGTGCGCGGCACGGTGAAAAGCCTTGGTGCTGATTGTGTTGAGAAACAGATGAAGCCCAAGCATCTGGAAAAGCTGGCGGAGCTTCTGGCGAAAGCCGGAATAGCTGACGTGAAGCCCGAAGAGTTCAAGCGCTACGGCTCTGCCCGCAAGCTTTACAATTTCAACATTGATAACGCAGACGCCTATTAAGCGGGGAGATCGCTATGAGCTACCATAATCCCAATACTCCGCCGCGCAAATCCGCGACCTTTGATGATTACACGCTGGCGGAAATTCGCCGTGCGGCTGCCACGGGCATTTATGACATTCGCGGCGCAGGCACCAAGCGCAAAGTGCCGCATTTTGATGATCTGCTGTTTCTGGGTGCCTCGATTTCGCGCTATCCGCTGGAAGGCTACCGCGAAAAATGCGACACGTCCGTGGTGCTTGGTACGCGCTTTGCCAAAAAGCCGATTCATCTGAAAACGCCCATTACCATCGCAGGCATGAGCTTCGGCGCGCTGTCCGGCAATGCCAAGGAAGCCTTGGGCCGTGGCGCGACCATTGCTGGAACCTCCACCACCACGGGTGATGGCGGCATGACCGATGAAGAGCGCGGCCACAGCCAAACACTGGTCTATCAATATCTGCCATCACGCTATGGCATGAACCCGAAGGATTTGCGCCGCGCCGATGCCATTGAAGTGGTGGTTGGCCAAGGCGCCAAGCCCGGCGGCGGCGGCATGTTGCTGGGCCAGAAGATTTCGGACCGCGTGGCCAATATGCGCAACCTGCCCAAGGGTATTGATCAGCGCTCGGCCTGCCGTCACCCCGATTGGACGGGGCCGGATGATTTGGAAATAAAAATTCTGGAATTGCGCGAAATCACCAATTGGGAAAAGCCAATCTATATCAAGGTTGGTGGTGCACGGCCCTATTATGACACCGCGCTGGCGGTGAAAGCCGGAGCCGATGTGGTGGTGTTGGACGGCATGCAGGGCGGCACGGCAGCCACGCAGGATGTGTTTATTGAAAATGTCGGCATGCCGACACTGGCCTGCATTCGCCCTGCTGTTCAGGCGTTGCAAGACCTTGGCATGCATCGCAAGGTGCAGCTGATCATCTCTGGCGGCATTCGCTCTGGTGCGGATGTGGCGAAGGCCTTGGCGCTGGGCGCGGATGCGGTGGCGATTGGCACGGCAGCACTGGTAGCCATTGGCGATAATGACCCCAAATGGGAAGAGGAATATCAAAAACTCGGCACCACTGCCGGTGCCTATGATGACTGGCATGAGGGCAAAGACCCGGCAGGCATTACCACACAGGACCCGGAGCTGATGAAGCGGCTTGATCCGGTTCTGGCTGGTCGCCGTCTGGCCAATTACCTCAAGGTGATGACGCTGGAAGCCCAGACAATTGCCCGCGCCTGCGGCCATAACCGTCTGCACAATCTGGAGCCGGAAGATCTGGTGGCGCTGACGATGGAAGCTGCCGCCATGGCGCAAGTGCCGCTGGCTGGCACCAACTGGTATCCCGGCAAAGCCGGTTTCTGAAATACCAAGGCCGTATTCTCCTCCCAGGGATGCGGCCTTTCCTTTCAACATGTGTCTCAATCCATAAAAACAGGGGAACGACGTGACACAGGACCTTGCACAATTCGCGAGCGAACGCGGCATCAAATATTTCATGATCAGCTATACCGACCTGTTTGGCGCACAACGCGCCAAGCTGGTGCCCGCACAAGCCATTGCCGAGATGCAAAAGGACGGCGCAGGCTTCGCAGGCTTTGCCACTTGGCTCGACCTCACCCCCGCCCATCCCGATCTGTTTGCGGTGCCAGACGCCTCTTCCGTGATCCAGCTGCCATGGAAAAAAGACGTGGCATGGGTCGCCGCCGATTGCGTGATGGAAGACAAGCCGGTGGAGCAAGCGCCGCGGGTGATGCTCAAAAAACTGGTAGACGAAGCGGCCTCCATGGGCCTTCGGGTCAAGACCGGGGTAGAGCCTGAATTCTTCCTGATCTCTGCCGACGGCAAGACGATTTCCGATGAATTCGACACCGCTGAAAAGCCTTGCTACGACCAACAGGCCTTGATGCGCCGTTATGATGTGATTGCCGAAATCTGCGATCACATGCTGGAACTGGGCTGGAAGCCCTACCAGAACGACCACGAAGACGCCAACGGCCAGTTTGAAATGAACTGGGAATATGATGACGCGCTGAAAACCGCAGACAAGCATTCCTTCTTCAAATTCATGGTCAAATCGGTGGCTGAAAAGCATGGCTTGCGCGCCACCTTCATGCCAAAGCCCTTCAAGGGCCTCACGGGCAACGGTTGTCATGCCCACATCTCGGTGTGGGATAATGACGGCAAGGTCAATGCCTTTGCCGACAAGGCCATGCCATTTGGCTTGTCTGCCAAGGGCAAAACCTTCCTCGGCGGCATTATGAAACATGCCTCGGCACTGGCAGCCGTCACCAATCCCACGGTCAATTCCTACAAGCGTATCAATGCACCCCGCACCGTCTCCGGTGCCACATGGGCTCCCAACACAGTGACATGGACCGGCAACAACCGCACCCATATGGTGCGCGTGCCGGGTCCCGGCCGGTTTGAACTGCGCCTGCCCGATGGCGCTGTGAACCCCTATCTGCTTCAGGCCATCATCATTGCCGCTGGCCTGTCTGGCCTGAAAACCAATGCCGATCCCGGCCCGCATTACGACATTGATATGTACCGCGAAGGCCATACGGTGACGGATGCCCCGAAACTGCCGCTCAACCTTCTGGATGCTTTGCGCGCCTATGAAGCCGATACCGAGCTGCAACAGGCGTTGGGAGAGGAGTTCTCGAGCGCCTATCTCAAGCTCAAACATGGGGAATGGACGAGCTATTGCTCACAATTCACGCCATGGGAGCACCAGACAACGCTGGATATCTGACCGGATGTGAAGCCGGGGGCGGCGTCGCCCCCAGCCTTCGAATTAAAGCGTTGCTGTTGTCTGGCGGCTGGTAAGTTCCTCTATCCCGGCCTTCGCCTCGATCCCATCGCCTTTCAGCGTCAGATAGACGCCAAGCACAAAGGCGAGGGCGGCGATGAACAGCAGGTAATAGGCATGCGCCATCGGGTTGATTGGCAGCAGGCTGGCGACCGCAATCGGCGTCAATCCGCCGAAAATCGCGTAGGAGACATTGTAGGAAAATGACAGACCGGTGAAGCGCACAGGTGCGGGAAAGGCGCGCACCATCACGTAAGGCACGGCCCCGACAATGCCCACGGAAAGGCCCATCACGGCATAGAGTCCAAACAGGACCGGAACCGAAACGCTTGCATAAGTGTAGAAAGCAAAGGTTGCTGCGGCCAAAAATACGCTCCCAACCATTAAAAACCGCCCGGAGCCGACCTTATCGACAATCGCGCCTGATGCAGCGGTGCTGAAAATCAGGAACAATGTGCCGAAGCTGGTGGCGGACAGCGCGATCTGGGCGCTGTAGCCATAGAGTTTTTGCAGGAGCGTGGCAGTCATCAGCGTGGTGACGACGAGGCAGGCGGCAAGCACCCACGTCAAAGCCATGGAAATGATGACAGCAGCGGGATAATCGCGCAGCACGGTTTTCAGCGGCAGTTCCATCACTGTCGTTCGCGCCTGACGCATCTCAGCAAAAACAGGGGTTTCCTGAAGCCAGCGGCGCAGGTAGACGGCGACAAGGCCGAAGAAACCACCGAGGAAGAACGGGATGCGCCAGGCATAGGCGGCAACATCTTCCGGCGTGAACATCGAATTGATGACGGTTGCGATCAACGAACCCAGCAGAATGCCGAGTGTCAGGCCAGAGCAGAGAAAACCGCAGGCAAAGCCGACCCGGCGAAATGGCACATGTTCCGAGACGAAGGTCCAGGCACCCGGCACTTCTCCGCCGATGGCAACGCCCTGCAACAGCCGCATGATAATCAGCAACACGGGTGCGGCTATGCCAATGGAGGCATAGGTCGGCATCGCAGCCATGCCAAGGGTAGACAGCGCCATCAACAGGATGGAAAAGGCAAAGACTTTCTTGCGGCCAAACACATCACCGAAATGGGCCAGGATTAACCCGCCCAGGGGCCGCACCAGATAGCCTGCAGCAAAAATTCCGAAGGTCTGGATCGTCACCAGCCAGTCCGGCATGTTGGCCGGGAAAAACAGCTTGCCGATTACACCCGCGAAAAACACGAAGATGATGAAATCGTAGAATTCCAAGGCCCCGCCCAGGGCTGAAAGCCCAAGCGTGCGAAAATCGGCCCGGTTAAGCTGACGGGGAGGCGATGCCGGAGTGCTGATGGGGGACATGATCCTGCCTTGCGAAAAAACTATTCGGTTTGGTCGCTGATTATGCGTCGGATTTCAAGGTGTAGAACAGGATTTACCCGATACGGTTGAGAGAATTGGTTAAGCAAGGTCCCGCAGCGAACGGATTTCCCATCAGGATCGAGGCGTCCACCTCCGAAATCAGCCGCTTGCCGCACAGTGCCATGCTGATATCAAGCTCCCTGGCGATGATCTCCAAGGCTCGCTGCACGCCAGCCCGCCCGTCCGCGCCAAGCCCGTAGAGAAAAGGCCGACCGATATACGTCCCCTTAGCGCCCAAGGCCAAGGCCTTCAACACGTCCTGACCCGAGCGGATACCGCCATCGATATGCACTTCGATCCGGTCTCCCACCGCCTCGACAATCGAGGCTAGCATGGAGATTGACGACGGCGCGCCATCCAGTTGCCGGCCACCGTGGTTGGAGACGATAATCGCATCCGCCCCGCTATCGGCTGCGGCGCGGGCGTCTTCCACATCGAGAATGCCCTTGAGGATCAATTTACCACCCCAACGCTCCTTGATCCAGGCGACGTCGCTCCACGACAGTTTCGGATCGAACTGTTCCGCCGTCCAGGCCGAGAGCGAAGACAGGCTGGAAACGTTTTTGGCATGGCCGACGATATTGCCGAAATGACGCCGCCGCGTATTGGCCATACCGATGCACCACTGCGGCCTGGTTGCCATCTGCCAGAGATGTTTCGGGGTGAATTTTGGGGGAGCCGACAGGCCGTTGCGCAGGTCCTTGTGGCGTTGTCCGAGGATTTGCAGATCGAGCGTCAACACCAGTGCCGAGCAATGGGCGGCCTTGGCACGGTCTATCAGGCTGTTGACGAAATCGCGGTCCTTCATCACGTAGAGCTGGAACCAGAAGGGGCGGCGCGTATGAAGCGCAACATCCTCAATCGAGCAGATGCTCATGGTGGACAGCGTGAAAGGCACCCCGAACGCCTCCGCTGCTTCCGCCGCGAGAATTTCCCCATCGGCATGCTGCATGCCGGTCATTCCGGTCGGCGCAAGCGCCACCGGCATGGTGACAGGCTCACCGATCATCGTGCTTGCCAGCGACCGTTCTGTCATATCGACCAGAACCCGCTGACGCAGCTTGATGCGGGAAAAATCACTCTCGTTGGCGTGGTAAGTGCTCTCGGTCCAGGACCCACTATCGGCATAGTCGAAGAACATTTTCGGGACACGGCGCTTTGCTTGACGTTTCAGGTCATCGATTGTCAATGCAATGGGCATGGCACCTTGTCCTTTCAAATCTGCACATCGTTTTGGACATGGTGTGCGGCCAAATTTCGGCGGTTGCAAGGGAAGAGTCGCCATTCACAAAGAGGACCGCCCAGATTGCTGGACGGCCTTTACACTGTCTCACGCCTAACGGCTTACTTCGTCGCCGTTGCCACGTTGATCTTGTCGATATCGGCGGCCAGGGCGTCATAGGTCTGTTGCAGCGTCAATTCGCCGACGATCAGCTGGCTCATGCGCTGGACGATCTGCTGGTAAAGCGCCGAACCGCCCTTTTTCTTTTCAAAAATCCGCGCTTCCTGCGGCACGTTCTTTTCGTTGTCGTTGAAGACGGCCATGGACGCCTTGGCGTTATCGTCCGTCAGCTTGTATTGTGGCTTGTCGATCTCCGCGCCCGTCAGGATCACGTAGTTTTCGGCAATCTCGCGCTGGACTTTCTCGGAGCCGAGAAATTCGATGAATTGGGCGACGGCTTCCGGGTATTTGGTGCGTTTGAAGCCGGCGATGGCGGTGGCACCCGGCATGGCATAGCAGCCAGCGGTGCCGCAGGGCGCGTTGATTGCCGTCCATTCGAAGGCGTCGCCGATCTTCTTCTGGAACGGATTGACCATCCAGTTGCCGGCCAGATAGGTCACCACATTGCCATTGACGAATTCGTCGCCCATGTTCTTGTATTGCGAACCGCCAGCGGCGCCCCACATTTCCTTGGGAAAGCTGCCATCCTTCGTCCAGTTGTAGAGATCGGCAATATAGGTCTTGGCGGCCTCGTCGGGAAAGCTGAACTTGCCGTCCTTCACATAGGACGAGCCATAGGAAAAGGCCGCGCCGGAAAACCGATGGCCGGAACGGTCCATGGTGAAGGGGATCTGCACGCCGGTCTTTTTCGCCACCCGGGCGGAAGCCTCGACGATATCTTTCAGCGTTGCTTTCGGGCCGGGCAGCGGCTCTTCCGCCTGCTCGAACAATGTCTTGTTGACGAAGGGCAGATTCAGGGTCTGCGAGGCGACATAGCCATTGATCGATTTCGGGTCGTTGACGCCGGGCAGGCGCAACTGGTTGAGGCTTTCGCCATGCAGTTTGGCGTAGCCATCCGGGTCCTTCATATAGGGCCGCATGTCGAGATAGAAGGGCGCCAATTGCCAATCGGTGATCTTCGCCAGATCCGGGCCTTCGCCGACGGCCAGCTGCACCGGCAATTGCTTGGCGACGGCATCATAGCCTGAAGATACGAAATTGACCTTCACGTCAGGATGAGCAGCTTCGAACTGTTTGCTCAGCACCGCCATATGCTCGACATAGGACTGATCGTCATCGGTGAACAGAAAGGTGATGGTTTTGGTTTCGGCAAAGGCCGGATGACTGAGCGCAAGCGCCGACAAGACGATGGCGCTGACGCCTGACAGAATTTTTGACATGAGTCCCTCCCGTAAAAATATTTTCATAAATGGCATAACACTCCTCAATGTCATGCTCCTCCTCAACCTTTTTGAGACTTGACAAACCTGTCGTCAAGCTGTTTCGTTGACGAAAATTCGGCGATCTCTGTTTTTTCTATCGAAATTCGACCGAGTAAAAAATATTTTCATGATCGCAGGGAGGCGAGCCATGAACAATCATTACGTGTCAGCAGCAAAAGATCCGGTTTATGAAGTTCGTACAGGCGAGACGATCACGTCCTGGCTGGTCTCGCCGCTCACTGCCAGTGTGTTTGCAGGTGTTGCAGCACCCGCCGAGGACCGCGTCGATTACCGCTTCATCAACGGGTTCGTCGATGTCGGCGATCTGCCGTGCCGCAAGGCGTTCTGGGCGACGATGGTCGGGCGCGATCTGGCACCGGAGTGCGACTGGGAGCCTGATCACCTCAATCTGCCGGGCGCCAATCGGCGGGTGGAATTCACCCATTTCTGGCATGTTCCAACCCATGTGCGCCGCTGGCTGCGCGGCACGTTCCGGGCAGATGCGACGAGAAGCCTGGCGCTGCGGCTGAAGACCTGCGGTGGGGTGCGGATCTGGGTGAATGGCGTGGAGCAGGTTCGCTTCGAACCGTTCCGGCGCAATTTCGAATCCATGTCGGATGTCATCCTGCAACTGACCGAGGGCGATAATGACATTCTGGTTCACACCGAAGACCTGGCGGAACGCGACACGGTCTGGTTTGTCGAGCTGGAAGTGACGGATGCAGAGCCGATTGCCGTGCGTCTGCCAGCGGTTCTGGATGGGGCGACGGTTGCGCGGCTGGAACGGTTGATGCGTAGCGTGCGTCCCGCTCGCGATGTGTTTTGCGGTCAACCGCTGGAATTGCTGTTCGATGAGGCGCCGCAGACCGATGTTCCCCTCGAGATCACCGTCTACAGCCATGGTCATGAGCGTGCCGTGCTGGCAAAGGCGAAGGCGGTGCTGCGCGCCGGGGACAGAAGTCTTGCCGTGCAGGAAACGCTCGGTATTGCCGATGGCTATCATGGGGTGCGGCTGCGCATGGGCGAGGGTGCCAGTGTGGCGAGCCGGGTGATTGATGCTGCTTTCCTCACCCGCTTACAGCCGGAGATTTCGCAGGGCAGTCTGGAGGAGCGCAAACAGCAGGCGCTTGTCTATTCCGCCCGCCATGGTGCGCCGCGCATCGGCCGGGTGCTGGCCATGGCCGCCTGCGGGCAGGTGGATGACGCGGTGCAGGAAAAGCTATTGAGCGATACACTTGCCTCTATCGACCGGCGAGAGGATTGTTCGGATTTCATCCTTGTGCCGCTGCTGTGGCTGCTCGGCGCTTACCCTGATGTTCTGACCCCGGACCAGCGCGAGCGGGTGCGCCAATCGGTGCTGAACTATCGCTATTGGGTGGATGAGCCGGGCAATGACACGATGTGGTTCTGGAGCGAGAATCATGTTCTCTGCTTCCACACCAGCCAGCTCCTGGCCGGTCAGTTGATGCCGGATGCGGTGTTTTCGGCGTCTGGCCGCACGGGTGTAGAGCAGGCGGCGCTGGCCCGTCAGCGGCTGCATCGCTGGTTCGACAGCGTCGAGGCGCATGGGCTGGCCGAATGGAATTCCGCCGCCTATTACCCCATTGATTTCATTGGTCTGCTGGCGCTGGACCATTGGGCGGAACCTGACATCGCCACCCGTGCTCGCCACCAGCTGGACCTGATTTTCCGGATGATCGCCCTGCATACACTGGCGGGCGTGCCAGCGGGATCGCAGGGCCGCGCCTATGACAAGGAATTGCGGGCCGGGCCGCTGACGGAACTCGCGCCTTTCGCCTGGGTGGCGTTTGGAGAGGGCTGGCTGAATGGTGGTGTCGCCTCCCTGCCAATGTTCTGCGCCAGCCATTATCAGCCGCCGGAGGATCTGGCTCCACTGGCGATGCTGAAGCACGGACGCAGCATCGAGGCGCGGTATGCGCAGGGGCTGGAGAGCGGCAAGCTGGTGGTGTTCAAGACTCACGCCTCGCAGCTTTCGACGGTGGTTGATCACAAGACAGGACGCAAAGGCCATCAGCAGCATGTGCTGGATATCAGGCTGGCTGGCCATCCGATGGCGCGGCTCTGGATCAACCATCCCGGCGAAGACGATCCGTGGGGTTCGCAGCGGCCCTCCTATTGGGCGGGAAGCGGCATCCTGCCGAGGGTGGCGCAATATGGCGATACCGCCCTGCTGATTGCCGATACGCAAGGCGGACGCCTGCCGTTCACCCACGCCTATCTGGGCATTGACGGTTTGGACGAGGTGATCATTGAGGAAAACTGGGTGTTTACCCGCTCGGGCCACGGGTTTGCCGCCCTTTACAACAGCCACGGACTGGAGCCGATGGACGCAGGCGCGACGGCAGGCCGTGAATTGCGGGCGCTGGCACCGATTTCGGGCTGGGTGGCCATTGTCGGAGCCGGGGACGCGCCGGCTTTCGAGATTTTCTGCTTGAAAGCACGAGCAACCAGCATCGACTTCGACCCGCTGGCGAGAACTCTTCGGGTTCGTCCGCCGGGCCGTGAGGTGCTGTTTTTGAATTATGACGGCGACTTTCGGCTGGGGACACGTCCGCTGCCCTTCAGCCATGAAAAGCCGCAACCGGTGCTGACCTATGACAGCGCCCAACCGGATCGGGGTGAAATCACCCCTCTTTATCAGTAGATGGATCAGACCATGCATCAGCCAGAGACCGGCCATCCGGCCCTCCAAAAGACAATCGACAAAGTGGCGGTGGCTTTCAGCCGCCTCAAGGGGATCAAGGAAGGCTTGAGCGGGGAAGGCAGCGCAAGCGGCATTCAGTTTGACGAATGGGATTGGGAAGTGGGCGTCGGTCTCTACGGCTTCCTGCGCCGCGCCATTGCCAGTGGGGACAGGAAGGCAATCCATGATCTCGTGGATTGGTATGCCATGCAGATCGGTCGTGGCCTGCCGCCGCGCCAGATCAACAGCACAGCGCCGATGCTGCCGCTCGCCATCCTGATCGGTCATGTCGATCGGCCCGATTTCAACGCGCTGGTGGAGGATTGGGCCGAATGGCTGGTGAAAAGCCTGCCGAAAACCGAGGATGGCGGCTTTCAGCATGTGGTCAAGGAACGCCTGAATGAAGGTGAGCTTTGGGATGATACCCTGTTCATGGCCGGGCTGTTTTTGGCGCAAGCCGGTGTTCATTTTGGCCGCAAGGACTGGATTGATGAGGCCGTCTATCAGTTCATGATCCACGCCCGTTATCTCTCGGACCCGGTCTCCGGTCTCTGGTATCACGGCTGGACCTTTGTCGGTCGTCATAATTTTGCCCGCGCCTTCTGGGCGCGGGGCAATGCCTGGATCACCGTGGCGATCCCGGAACTGTTCTTCCTGGTGTCGGATCTCTCGGAAAAGGACCGCCGCTTTCTGGCCAATGTGCTGAAAAGCCAGTTGCGCTCGCTGAAGGCCTTCCAGCGCGAGGACGGCATGTTCCATACGCTGCTGGATGATCCGACCTCGCCGCTGGAAACTTCGGCTACCGCCGGGATTGCCTATGGCATATTGCGCGGCATCGAGGCGGGCATCCTGCCGGTGGAGGATAAGCTCAATGCCGACCGCGCCCTTGCCGCTGTGCTGCGCCATATCGATGATGAGGGTGTGGTGCTAGGTGTCTCGGATGGCACGCCGATGGGGCATGATCTGGATTTCTACCGGCGGATACCCAACCTGCCGACCCCTTACGGCCAGGCCCTGGCGCTGCTGCTGCTGACCGATGTGGCACTGGCCCAAGCGGCTGCGACCCAGGAGACCACCGCATGACCCAGGCGCTGGACATTGTCATCGATCAGCAGCACGGCGACCGCACGCAAGCCATTCAGGCGGCAATGGACCATGTGTCTGCCTCTGGCGGGGGCAGGGTTTCGCTTGCCGCCGGATCACATCAGGTTGGCGGGCTGACGCTGCGCTCCGGTGTCGAGCTGCATCTGGGGGAGGGAGCCGTATTGCGGCCTGTGCCGGATTATCAGGCCTATGGCGACAATATCGTCTCGGTCATTGCCGAAAAATCCAACCGGGGCATGCTGGTGGCGCGCGGCGCGGACACGATCGCGCTGACCGGGCCGGGCCGCATCGACGCCAGCGGCGATTCGTTCATTGCCGGTGACGATGTCAGCGTCGGCGTGTTCATTCCGGCGGAATTTCGTCCGCGCGTTCTGGTGCTGGAGGGGTGCCGAGGCGTGCGTCTCGACAATGTTCACGTCGAAAACTCGCCGATGTGGACACTGCATTTCGTTAATTGTGAGGATGTCAGCCTTGCCAATGTGGCGATCCGCAACAATTGCCGCCTGCCCAATACCGATGGCATTGTGCTGGACGCCTGCCGTCGGGTGCTGATTGAGGACTGCACGATCTCCACCGCCGATGATGGAATCTGCCTGAAAACCAGCGTCGGGCCGGATGGAAAGGCGATTGGCACCTGCGAGGATGTGCTGGTGCGCCGCTGCGCCGTCTCCAGTCAGAGTTGTGCACTGAAGCTGGGAACCGAGAGCTTCGGGGATTTCTCCCGTGTAGTGTTTGAGGATTGCCGGGTTGAACAATCCAACCGGGGCCTGGGGATTTTTTCCCGCGATGGCGGAAAGGTCTCCGATGTCAGGTTCTCCCGCATCAACCTGGATTGCCGGGAGACGCCGGACGGGTTCTGGGGCTCCGGTGAGGCGCTGACGGTCACGGTGGTGGACCGGGTGCCGGAGCGCCCGGCGGGTGCGGTGCGGGGACTTGTTATTGAGGACATCACCGGGCGGATGGAAGGCACGATCAACCTCGTCTCCATGGCCGGTGCCGGTATTCACGATGTGGCGTTGCATCGGGTGCATCTGGCCCAACAACCCGGGGTACTTGGCACCGCGTTGCGCTATGATATGCGTCCGACCAATGCCGATCTGGCACCATCGCCCGAGGCCCATGGCCGGGCCAATGCCTGGACGCGCGGGGCTGACGGACGCATTGTCGGGCTCATCGACTATCCGGGCGGAATGCCGGGCGTGTTTGCCCGTGGGGTGGAAGGGCTGACTATAGACGATCTCGTTATCGACAGGCCGCAGCCCCTGCCGGAGGGCTGGAACCCGCTGGATTTCGTCCAACAGTAAATTGATGCATCTGGGAGGATGATATGGGAGCGTTGCAACTCAAGGATCTCAACAAGTCCTACGGCGCGGTGAAGGTGCTGCATGACATAGATCTGACCATCGAAGACGGCGAATTCGTCGTCTTCGTCGGGCCGTCGGGCTGCGGAAAATCCACCCTGCTGCGGATCATCGCCGGATTGGAGGATGTGACGACAGGTACGATCAACATCGATGGCCGCGACGTTTCTCAGCTGTCGCCCGCCGAGCGCAAGATCGCCATGGTGTTCCAGTCCTATGCGCTTTATCCGCATATGAGCGTGCGCAAGAACCTGGCCTTCGGGCTGGAAAACCTGAAATTCAAACGCGCCGAGATCGAGGCGCGGATCGCCGAAGCCGCAAGGATGCTGGCGATCGAGCCTTATCTGGACCGCAAGCCGCGCCAGCTCTCCGGCGGTCAGCGCCAGCGTGTGGCGATTGGCCGGGCGATTGTGCGCGAACCCGAAATCTTCCTGTTTGATGAGCCGCTCTCCAATCTGGATGCGGCCCTGCGGGTCCAGACACGGGCGGAAATTACCCGGCTGCACCGCGATATCAAGACGACGATGATCTACGTGACCCATGACCAGGTGGAGGCCATGACCATGGCCGACAAGATCGTGGTGTTGAAAGGTGGCCGGGTCGAGCAGGTGGGAACGCCGCTCGATCTGTTTAACAATCCTTGCAACCTGTTTGTGGCGGGCTTCCTCGGTTCGCCCCGGATGAACATGCTGAAAGGCCGGATCGTCGGTTTTCAGAACGGCGAGGCGCTGATTGATGTCGGCTATCCCAAGCAACTCACCGCCTCTGTCGATGAGACGGCGGCAAGGCCGGGCCGGGAGGTCATGGTTGGCATTCGCCCGGCGCATTTCCAGCGGGTCGAGACGGGTGGCCTGCCGTTCGTCATCGGCTATTGCGAAAGTCTTGGGACTGAGACCTATCTCTATGGCCGGATGGAAGGGCAGGAAGAACAGATCATCCTGCATCAGCCCGGCCATTTCATTGCCTCGGAGGATAGCCGCTTGGCGGTCGCGCCCTTGGCTGGCACGGTGCATGTGTTCGATCCGGTTTCCGGCCTGGCGTTAACCCGACGCCGCCAACAGGTCAGCGGAGGCCTTGCCGCATGAGCCAGTTTACCGAGATCGCTGACCGCGCGCTGAACCGCGTCATGCAGGTGGTGGAAGCGCCATTGAACGGGCTGGAACGGCTGTTTGGTCGCAAGCGCATGCCCTATTTTTTCCTGGCGCCCAATCTGGTGCTGTTCGGCATTTTCACTTTTTTGCCGATTGCCATTTCCATCGGCTATGCCTTTACCGGTGGCACCAATCTGTTCGTTTCCGAGCGCCCCTATGTCGGGCTCGACAATTTTCGCCAATTATTGACCTGCGGCGATTATATGCAGCCGGGAACCTGCACGGAATCACTGTTCTGGACGGCGATCTGGAACACGCTGTGGTTTGTCGGCTTCAACGTTGTGGCGACCTTGCTGGTCTCGCTGATCACGGCGCTGATCCTCAACCGTGCCATGGTGGCGCGTGGGTTTTTCCGGGCGATGTTTTTTTATCCGGTGCTGCTGTCGCCGGTGGTGATCGGGCTGATCTGGAAATGGTTTCTGGACCGCAACGGCTTGCTCAACGCCTTCCTGCAAATGCTCGGCGTGCCGCCAGAAATTTTCCTGCTGGAGGTTGGCTGGTCACGGTTTTTCGTCGTCGTGGTCTCCGTCTGGTTTCACATGGGCTTCTACACGCTGATCCTGCTGGCCGGCTTGCAGGCTATTCCCAAAGACCTCTATGAGGCGGCGGCTATCGATGCGGCCACGCCGCGTCGGGTGTTGTTTCGTATCACCCTGCCGCTGCTGGCACCCAACCTGCTGGTGGTGCTGATCCTGCTGATGATCCGTTCCGTGCAGATCTTCGACGAGGCCTGGGTGCTGACCAATGGCGGCGGGCCGGGGACAGCCAATAGTTTTATCGTGCAATATATCTACCAGATGGCGTTCGGCAGCGATCTTCGGCTGTTTGGTCTTGCCTCGGCGGCGGCAACCCTGATGGGCTGCGTGCTGCTGGTATTGACGCTGCAGCAACTTGGCCTCTCCAAGAAAATGGAGCAGTGATATGAGCCTCAATCCCGTAACTTTCCTGACCCGCACCCGTCGCCAAGGTCGCATTGGCGTAACCGATGTGCTGGCCTGGCTCTGGCTGATCCTCGGCACATTGGCGGTGCTGGTGCCGGTGGTGTGGGCGGGTCTGTCCTCGATGAAACCGGCTGCCGAAATCACCCGTTTTCCACCGACGCTTCTGCCGCGAGACGCGGTGGAAGTGACGGTCAAGGGCTATGATAAGCCGCTCAGCCTCTGGCAGGTCAGCATGGATGGCACGACCCGGCAGATGGCCATGGTCCGGCGCATCGGCCTGAAGGCGCAGATGGTCGATCCCGAAAACCCGCAGACCCCGGTCAGCGTCGATACCCGCACGATCACACCGGTCCAAAGCCTGACGATTGCCACGGAAAACTACACGGACCCGTTGACCCGGTTTGCCTTCCTGACCTTCCTCAAGAACTCGGTCTTCGTCACCGTGGTGGCGACGGCTCTCACCTTGATCGTTAATGCCTTGGCGGCCTTTGCCCTGTCGAAATACCGGTTTCGGGGCGACAAGGCGGTGTTCGTGCTGATTATCTCAACCTTGATGATCCCGCTCACCGTGGTGATGGTGCCCGCCTATCTGGTCATTGTCGGGGTCGGGCTGGTGGATAACCTCTGGGGCGTCATCATCCCGACCATTGCTTCGCCGACCGGGGTGTTTCTGCTGCGGCAATATATGCTGACCATTCCCGACGAGTTGATCGAAGCGGCACGGGTGGATGCGGCCAGCGAATTCAGGATCTTCTGGCGGATCGTCCTGCCGTTGACAGCGCCTGCGCTGGCGGTGCTTGCGATTTTCTCGGTACTGTGGCGCTGGAATGACTTTCTTTGGCCGCTAATCGTCCTCAGCAGCCGCGAGAATTTCACCCTACAGATCGGGCTCAATGCCTTTCAGGGCGAGTTTTCGGTGCAATGGAATTACATCCTCGCCATGACCTTCCTCAGCCTGATGCCGGTGACGCTGGTCTTCCTGTTCCTGCAAAAATACATCACGACAGGCATTGCCGGGACGGGGATGAAATAAGTCCCTGAACGTTATTAACAGCGAGGCGGTGCGATGCTGCCGCGCAGCACCAGACGGCATCCCAGTTCCAGCCGATGGGCAGGCCGCAGCGGGTCGATGGACACCAGCCGCTGCTCGATCAGGCTGAGAGCCGCAGCCCCAAGCCTTGCGCTGGGGAGCTGGATGGTCGAGAGTGGTGGAGTGCTGAATTCGCCGGGCAGGATATCGTCGCAGCCCAGCACGGATATGTCTTCGGGAACCTTGATGCCTACCTTTGTCAAGGTTTTCAGACAGCCAAGCGCCAGATTATCGGCGGCGCAAAAAATCGCGGTGGCCTGCTTCAACGATGGGTCACGGGTCAGCAATTCGCGCAAAACCCTTTCGCCCTCGGCTGGCTCATAGCTCTCAGCCTCGACCACCATATCGATTGGGGCTGGCAATCCTGCTGCCAGAAAGGCGTCAACATAGCCATCATAGCGGCGGCGGATGGTGGTGCGGCCCGGCCATGTCACATGCAGAATGCGACGGTGGCCAAGCGCCAGAAGATGCTCGATGGCCTGGCGTGCGCCGAACCGGTTGCCGGCGGTGACCGTATCGATCCGCATCGACGGATCTTCGCCATTGATGATCACAGATGGCACCGCCAATTGCGCCAGCGCGCGGATAAAGTCTGCCCTGTCGTCATTGATGATAACGATGCCATCAACTTTTTCAGCAACAGCAATCCGCTTTACCTCATTGGCGTCGATCCGGTTGCCCGGCGTGACGCAAGGGACGATGCGGATCGCCCGGCGCTCGCACTCCTCGCGCAGCCCATTCATCACCGTCCAACTGACCAGATTGAGATCGCTTTGCGGAGCAGCGTCGCCAGCAACCGCCAAAAGAATGCAGCGCAGCGTGGCAATGGTCGCCTTGTTGCGCCGTTTTTCCAGATAGCCCAGCCGTTGGGCAGAGGCGATCACCCGGTCGCGCACCTCTGCGGTTAGCGGTGCTGTGCCGTTCAGCGCATGTGAGGCGGTGCTGATCGAGACGCCTGCGTCCAGCGCCACGTTTTTCAGGCTGATCTTTGCTGTCACGCTTTATCCTCAAAGATGCGTGGATATGAACGCAGCATAGTCCAGCAGAGCTGATAGGTCACGACCCGATACGACGACGTTCGCGGCTCAAATCGAAGATCTGGATACCATCCCTTGGGCGGCCACGGTTGCGCCATTTCGGATGTTTCAGCGTGTAGGTGGCATCGTCGTAGCCTGCCTGCCAATGTTCGTTGATGGAGGCGCGCGAAAATTCATAGTCCATCGAATGGGTGGCGTGGGCGGCGCGCCGGTGAATGAGGTGGACGATGGTGACGTCATATTCCTGGCCAATGGAGCGCAGCAGCTTGGCATCCTCGTCATCGCGAAATTCCGGCGGCAGCTTGTCCAGCAGGCGTTTCGCGGCCCGGCGGATCACCTGTTTGCGGGCGAATTCATCGGTATTCATACGGGTTCGGCTGGAAAAACGGATCTCCTTGGTGCGGCTTTCCACCTCGAACTGGTCCTTTGGCATGTCACCACGCGCGCTGAACAGATCGACCTGGAAAATGTCGAGATCCCTTTGGCTTTCATTGGTTTCCAGCACATGCTGCAAGGGTGTGTTCGAGACCAATCCACCATCCCAATAAAACCGGCCATCAATTTCAACCGGTGGGAAACCGGGCGGCAGCGCGCCGGAAGCAGCGATATGGCGGGCATCGAGCCTGGTGTGACGATTGTCGAAATAGGCGAAATTGCCGGAGAGAACGTCCACAGCGCCGAGGCTGAGACGTGTCGTGCCGTCATTCAGCAATTTGAAATCGATCAGATTGTTCAGCGTCTTGATCAGCGGTTCGGTGTCATAAACGCTGACCCGGTAATCGGGATTGAGCAGCACTTGCTGCGGGGTGGGCAGACGCGGTGAAAAGAAACCGGGAATGCCAAACATCATGCCGGTCAGCGCCGAGAGATCGTTGGTGGTGCGCCGCGACGCGGTGTCCTGATCGCCAAGGTTGAAATTCAGCTGCGAAGACACCATGTCCCAGAAGGCGCGCAGGTTTTCCACCCGTTTTTCCCTGGGGCTGCCAGCAATCAGCGCCGAGTTGATCGATCCGATGGAAATACCGGCCAGCCAATCCGGATCGACATCATGGGCGTGAAGAGCCTCATAAGCACCGGCCTGATAAGCACCCAAAGCCCCCCCACCCTGAAAGACAAAAATACGATCAGTGGCGGCATTGGTCTCGGACGACAGCATCGGCATTCACCATGGATTATTGCATTGCGGTGAAGATAGCCGTTTTTCCGCGCTATTCCAGTATCTTGCCGCCACACTTATCGTTTATGGCGAAATAATTTGCTCTGCTTCATTCATGAGATCCGTGCGCCGGTAAGGCGCACGGATCTGGTTATTATCAGGCGGCCAGATCAAGCACGATCCGTCCATCGATCTTGCCTTCGCGCATCCGGTCAAAAATCGCATTGATATTTTCCAGCTTGTCCCAAGAGAAATGGGCCGCAACCTTGCCTTCACCGGCAAATTGCAGCGATTCCTCAAGATCCTGCCGGGTGCCGACAATCGAGCCACGCACGGTGATGCGCTTCAGCACGGTTTCGAATACCGGCAGCGAAATGAAGCCCGGCGGCAGACCGACCAATGCCATCGTGCCCTTGGAGCGCAGGAAGCCATAGGCCTGTTCCATCGCTTTCGGGGAAACGGCTGTCACCAGCGCGCCGTGAACGCCGCCGGTCGCTTTCTGCACCTGCTCGATAGCGTCGGCTGCCCGGCCATTGACGACCACATCGGCCCCCAGCTTCTTGGCCAGTTCCAGCTTGTCATCGAAAATATCGGCGGCAACCACATGCATGCCCATGGCCTTGGCATATTGCACAGCCATATGGCCAAGCCCGCCAATGCCAGAAATGACGACCCATTCGCCGGGCCGCACTTCGGTTTCCTTCAGGCCCTTATAGACGGTGACACCGGCGCAGAGAATGGGCGCGGCAGCGCCGAATTCCAGGTTATCAGGCAGGCGGCCAACATAATCGGGATCGGCAAGTCCGTATTGGGCAAAGGTGCCGTTGACCGAATAGCCGGTATTCTGCTGGCTGCCGCACAGCGTTTCCCAGCCGGTGCGGCAGGGATTGCAGCAGCCGCAGGCGGTATGCAGCCAGGGAACGCCAATCCGGTCGCCTTCCTTGATCCGGGTGACACCTGCGCCGAGCTTGGCGACAAAGCCAACGCCTTCGTGGCCGGGAATGAAGGGTGGGTTGGGCTTGACCGGCCAGTCGCCGCTGATGGCGTGCAGGTCGGTATGGCAAACGCCGGTCGCCGCATATTTGACCAAAATCTGGCCAGGACCGGGTTCGGGGATCGGCATTTCCTCAATGGTCAGCGGCTTGCCGAATTCGCGCGCAACAGCGGCTTTCATCATCGATGCCATGATTTCCTCCATAGAAATTGATGTTTTAAAATTCAACATCGTGTCCCGGCTCATGCTGAGACTATGGAGGACCCTAGTGCAGGGCGGGGCGATTGCTTTTGATTGATATCAATCCGCCCCGCTTTGTTCTAGCAGGTGTTCCTATGCCAGGTTCTTTTTGAGAAAAGCTACCGTGCGTGACCAGGCAAGGTCTGCGGCCTCCTTGTTATAGCGGGCCGCTGACGTGTCATTGTTGAAGGCATGATTGACGCCGTCATAGACAAAGATCTCAGCTTGCTTGCCATTGGCCTCAAGCGCCTTGCGATAGGCATCGATCCCGGCATTGATGCGCTCGTCAAGCCCAGCGTAATGCAGCATCAAGGGTGCATTGATGGCCGGCACCTGATCGGCGGGCGGCTGGGCACCGTAATAGGCGACACCTGCCCCAAGCAGCGGTGAGGCGATGGCCAATCGGTTGACCATGCCACCGCCCCAGCAAAAGCCGATGGCGCCAACCTTGCCGTTGACACCCTTCACGGCAGCGAGATAGGCGCGGCTGGCCTCCGCATTGTTCACTGTAGCGCCGAGGTCGAGCGTGGTGAACATGTCGCGGGCCTTGTCTTCGTCCTCCGGCGTGCCGCCCTGTGGCGACAGAAAATCCGGTGCCAGCGTAACGAAGCCTTCTAGCGCCAACCGGCGTGTCACATCCTGGATATGCGGATTGAGGCCACGGTTCTCGTGGATGACGATTACGCCGGGCAAGGCGGACTTGGCGTCTTTCGGGGTCACCAGATAGCCCTTCATCTCGCCGCTTGCGCCTGGATAAGTAACCATTGACGCGGTCAATCGTTCATCGTTTTCCGGCGTCAGCGCTGCATTGGCCCTGTTAGCGGCCAGCATCGGCATAATGGCTGCGGCAGCGGCACCCGAACCGGCAAGCTTCGTGAGTTTTTCCATGAAGCCCCGGCGGTCGAGGCTGAGATGGGTATAGTCATCATAGGCGTTGATCATCGCCTGGGTGATCGCTGGGGTAACGGCTGGCTTTTCCATCGGTGTCCTCCACAAGGTTGTCCAGTCTAAAAGATAGAAAACCCGAACCGGCATCCAATGTTCATGGGAGGCCAATCCGGGTTTTCATCAACACTTATTCGTGACCGCGACGTCTTTTATGCAGCGCCCGGATAGTTGGGGCTTTCGCGGGTGATGGTGACACCGTGCGGATGGCTTTCGCGCAGGCCCGCGCCGGAAATCCGCACAAAGGTCGCTTTGTCCTGGAAATCCTTGATGTCCTTGCCGCCGACATAGCCCATGGCCGCCTTGAGACCGCCTGCCAGTTGGTGCAGCACGGCGGAGACCGGGCCCTTATAAGGCACCTGGCCTTCGATGCCTTCCGGCACCAGCTTCAGCGTATCGCGCACTTCCGCCTGGAAATAGCGGTCCGCCGAGCCGCGCGCCATGGCGCCGACCGAGCCCATGCCGCGATAGGCCTTGAAGGAGCGGCCCTGGTAGAGAAACACTTCGCCGGGGCTTTCATCCGTACCGGCCAGCAGCGAACCGACCATGACGGCGGATGCACCAGCGGCAATCGCCTTGGCCAGATCACCGGAGAATTTCACCCCGCCATCGGCGATAACAGGAATATCAAGCTTATGAGCTGCTTCGACGGCTGCCATGATGGCGGCCAGCTGCGGCACGCCGACGCCTGCGACGATACGGGTCGTGCAGATCGAGCCAGGGCCGATACCGACCTTGACGCCATCGGCGCCTGCATCGATCAGGGCGCGGGTACCGTCGCCGGTCGCAACATTGCCGGCAATGATCCGCACCGAGTTCGACATTTTCTTCACGGCGGTTACTGCATCCAGCACCCGTTGTGAATGGCCGTGGGCGGTATCAACAACGATCACGTCGACACCAGCTTCGATCAGCCGTTCGGCCCGTTCGCGTCCATCATCGCCGGTGGAGATAGCGGCGGCGACCCGCAGGCGGCCCTGAAAATCCTTGGCGGCATGGGGGTTGAGCTGCGACTTTTCGATATCCTTAACGGTGATCAGGCCGACGCAGCGGCCTTCATTGTCCACCACCAGCAGCTTTTCGATCCGGTGGCTATGCAGGAGACGCTTGGCTTCCTGCTGCTCGACGCCATCCTTGACGGTGATCAGGTTATCGCGGGTCATCAATTCATGGATCTTCTGGGAATGATCCGAGGCAAAGCGCACATCGCGATTGGTGAGAATGCCGACCAGGCGACCGGGACGGCCACCGTTTTCGACGACCGGAATGCCGGAAATACCGTGGGCCTTCATCAGGCCGAGTGCTTCGGCCAGCGTCGCATCCGGATGGATGGTGACAGGATTGATCACCATGCCGCTTTCGAATTTCTTGACCTGGCGAACCTCTTCGGCCTGTTCGGTCGGCGTTAAATTGCGGTGGATGACACCAAGGCCGCCAGCCTGGGCCATGGCGATCGCCAGACGACTCTCGGTGACCGTATCCATGGCGGAAGACAGGATGGGAAGCGAAAGATCGATATCCTTGGCGATCCGGGTGGAGATATTCGTCTGGCCCGGCATGACTTCCGAATGTCCGGGCTGGAGGAGAACATCGTCAAAGGTAAGCGCTTCTGCGCCGGTTGCCGAAATTACGATCCGTGCCATGCCAATATCCTTCATATGAATAGGCAGAGTCCTCCAGAAAAGCGATTTTCCTCTGGATTCCTTTGCATGTAATGCTTGGAGGTTGGCGAGGGCTGGTAACACGTTCATGACAGGAAGGGAATAGCAAAAGCATGGATTGTGGATGACATCAGTCATCCCTCTTTTTAACGATCCTGCCTCTGTTCCGAGGGTGTCGATTTTTCCCGCGCGCTGGCGGCAAGACCATCGGCCAGCGCTTCCATATCCGCTTGGCGGGCGCTGGATCGCCGCCAGATCAGGCCGATTTCGCGGTAGGGTGGGGGATCGGTGAAGGGAATGATGCGGATCTTGTTGCGGCTGGTTTCGGTCTCGATCGCCATTTCGGGGATCAGCGTCATGCCCATGTCATGGGACACCATCTGGAGCAGTGTCGCCATCGAGGTTGCGCCGAAATTGACCATGCTGCGCCGGCTGGCAGTTTTGCAGACGGCCAGCGCCTGATCGCGCAGGCAATGGCCCTCTTCCAGCAGCAGCAACCGGTCGGTATCCACGTCCGCTTCCACCAGGGGTGACAGAAGCACGGCGTCGTCATTGCGGGCCACGGCCATGAAAAATCGATCGACCAGCAGGCTGCGGCAGACCAGAGCGTCCGCATCCACCGGCAGCGCCGCGACGACCGCATCCAGTTTGCCGTCATTCAAGTCGGACAGCAGTCGATCTGTGATCGCTTCTTTAAGCTCAATCTCGATCAGAGGATGATTTTGCCGCAGATAAGGCACCATGCGCGGCACCATATAGGGGGCGACGGTCGGAATGATGCCAATCCGCACCAGGCCTTCCAACATGCCGCCATTGTTGCGCGCCGCCTGTTCCAGCCGATCTATTCCCGCCAGCACCTCACGCACATGGGTCAGGATTTCCAGTCCCTTGGTGGTCAGGATCGTGCTGGCGCGCGTACGCTCGATCAGCATCACACCGAGATGCTTTTCCATCTCCATGATCTGCGCCGAAAGCGCCGGTTGGCTGACATGGACAAGATCGGCGGCCCGGCCAAAATGCAGCGTGGTGGCAAGCGCATCGAAATAGCGCATTTGACGTATGGTCAGCATGATAGGATTTCCAAATCGTATTTAAAAATAAATACGATTGGAAATTATCAGCCGTCAATGGAACACTGCAGTCATTGAGACGAAACATTGTTTTAAAATCAATTTTGACGGAGACGGCCTTCCAAAGGAGGAAGCCATGATAGATTTCTCGGACAATAAAGACCACAGCCGGCATTCAGGTGCCGGAACCGATCATCGGGCGTCAACTGGCGTATTTCAAACTGGTACATCCAGACGATGAAGCGAGTATTCATACTGCCTTAATGCAGTTTCCGGCTTCGAAGCAGATATGATCCCAGCATCGCCGCTGAAGAGCCCTACACGTATCTGTTTCGAAAGGGGGCGTCAGAAGCCGTTTTGATACGGTTTCTGACCCCCTGTTTTGTATGGGTTTACTAATTTGCATTAATCAAAACTGAACACCCTTCCAATAGAGCCCTTACCTGTGGTCCACATGATGTGGAAATTATCCTGGGACAGGACGGAATGGTGACGGCGATGAAAATGCCGATTGAAAGCTCGCGAATCAACCCACGTAAGCAGCCAAAACAGAAGCGCAGTATCCAGCGTGTCGAAAATATTCTGAATTCGGCTGAGTTTCTTATTATCAAGCATGGGGTTTCCCAATTGCGCATGACGGATATTGCCGCTAATGCCGGCGTACCTGTGGGTTCCGTCTACCAATTCTTTCCGCAGAAAGCGGCTGTGCTTAAAGCCATCATGGATCTGCGCCTGACCAGCTTGGCCGAGGATATTACCATGCAGTTAACGGATGTGCGCGACGAAGCGGATGCGCGCGCCCGTTTGGTCGATCTGATCGAACGCGGTGCGCGCCTGCACCGTGACAATCCGCTGTGTCGCGAGTTCTGGATTGCAATGTCGACCGATCCGGATCTCGGGGCGATGCAATACAAGGCTCAGGAAGACATTGGCGCGTTGGCGATGAGATGGCTGGGGCCATTTGCCGGTGGCGGGGATGGACAGGGCAAACACAATCGTTTCCTGCTGGTTGCGGTGCTGAGTGGAGCGGTTTTCCGCGCCATCGCCGAGAAGCATGAGCGAGCCTGGGCGATGTTGGACGAGTGGAAAAAGGCTGCATGCGCCATGCTGTTTCAACCCGCTCAAAAGTGATTGTCTCGGGTCCTGAGGCAATACGAACGGTCATTTTCAATGAAACGTCGTATTACCAGCCGGGGATCATATGTCCCGCCCGCAGGCGCGGATAGTAACGGGAATAGGTTTTCGTTTCTCCGTCCATGTCGTCTTCGATGGCCGTCGGGTTGATATTGTCGAGGCAGGCGGCGATATGGTCGGTGATGGCGTTCATCAGCGAGGGTGACATTCCGGGACGTTTCATGATGCCGATCTGCACGGGCGGCAGTGGCGGAAAGCCATCTAACTGGCCCAGCACTTTCATACCGGTTCGCAGCGCCGATTCCGGCAGAACAGAAACGGCCAAGCCAGCCAGCACTGCGGCGGCGACCACGGTCGATGACCAACTGGTGAACAGGATCTGATAGTCGCGCCCGTCGGCATCGAGCGCCGAACAGGCCAACTGCCGCCAATTGCAATCGCGCCGTCCAACCGCAAGCGGTACAGGCGCATCATCGCGCAAGGGATGGTTGGCCGAAGCCACCCAGCAAAGCGGCTCGGTGCGCATCACGTCGGATTGTCTGGTCGCCGGGTTATGGGTCACAAGTGCGATGTCTAACTCACCTCTGGCCATTTTTTCGGCCAGATCGGAGGATGGTTCGCAAACGATGTAAAGCTCGACATTGGGATGGGTCTTGGCGAAACGGCCAATAATTTCCGGCATGTAGCGGTCGGCATAATCATCCGGCGTGCCGATCCGTAACGTACCTTCCAACCGGTTGTCGTCGAAAGCCGCAATCGCCTCGCTGTTCAGCCGGACGATCCGCCGGGCATAGTTCAGCAGTTTTTCGCCTTCTGCGGTCAGCCGGTTGCCACGCCCGTCCTTGATGAACAATTGCTTGCCGATCCGCTCTTCCAGGCGGCGCATCTGCATGGAAACGGCTGATTGGGTCTTGAAGACCCGCCCTGCCGCCTTGGTAAAACTGCCGGTATCGACAATGGCGATGAAGGTTTGCAACTGGTCTGTATCGAGAGGTGCGGACATGGCGGACATTCCATCAGTTGGATTGATGATTACCATTAGAAACATTCACTGGACTGATCAATAGAAATTCGGCAAATCTTAAACTGCAAAGTGTCAATCGACGCCACGAGTGACCAACTGATGTTCAGTTGTCGCGGTGTCCTCCAACCCCTTCACGGCGTCCCCCCGGCTTGGTTTTCCAAGCGCGGTCGCCCCTTCTCGTGCCGAATTTGAAAGGACTATTGTCATGCGCACGACCAGACAGATCACCGTAGCGGCTTTTCCTCACGCAGAGGGCGCGGTCATCGCGGCCCTTCGCGCCATTGTCTGGACAGTGAATTCTGTGCTGCGCACGCTCAATAACCGCCGTGCGGCTCTTAAGCTCGCGGATCTCGACGATTACCTTCTGCATGATGTCGGTTTGACCCGAGCTGAGCTGGAGGCCGAATTGTCGAAGTCCGGGCCACTTGGAGATCCGTCGGCAAAGTTGGCAGGTGTCGCTCGCGCCAGGACCCGCAAACAGGTGAGCACGCTTTCTCTCGGCTGAACGATCCCGTTTCCACCCGCCATCCCCGCAGGGCGAAAAGCCAATCGGCCCTGCTTTTGCCCGGCAACAGGTCACTGTTGCCGGGTCTTTTTTCGTGTGCCAACCCGTGTTGGAACTGCCGTCAGTGCTTGGAGTGAGTGGCGCCTTCGTCCGACTCAGTGCGAGCATCCTTGCCGGGCGCCGTCACATAGGTCTCGAAGATCTGTTCCACACTCTTCTGATAGCTTTTCTGCACGTTCAGACCACTGTCGAACATCGTGTTGACGATATCCATCATCGATTTTCTGGCTTCTGTTTCCGGCGTCGGCTTTGGTGCCTCGGCTTTGGGGGCTTGCCCCATCGAACCGCTGACCATGTCCTGCCAGGCCTTTGTGAAGGGATTGTCCAGGAAAGGGTTCGTTTCGGTCTTGGGTGCTGCCTTGGCCGCGCTTATGCCCATCATTTGCTGCCAGGCAGCAATGAAGGGATTGTCGAAGGGACCGGGCGATGTCGGTTGAGCTTTCGGTGAAAATCCCGTTGCCTGAAGCCATTCCTGGATCATCCCAGCCATTGGGCCAGCCATCGGGTTATTGGCGAAGGGATTGCTGGCCTGCTGCATCTGTCCAAGGCTCTGCTTGAACAATCCGCCCATGATCGTATCGGCCATAGCCGGTAGCATGCGTTTCAGAATGTCCTGGCCGATGCCAGTGATCTGGGCCGCTTGGGCGGCGACAGCGCGCGACACCTCCTTGGAGCCGAACAATTGTTGCAGAACCTGATTGCCGTCGGCAATGCCCTGAGGCGTAAAGGCCTTGCCCATATCTTCGAAATACTGGGCATAATTGCCGGACGATAAGGCAGCAAACAGGCTGGATAGATCATAGGGATTGGCGGCGGTGCGCTTGAATCCGGAGGAAAAGGCCGGCGTCAATGCGGCAAGCGCCTGCGTTACCTGTTCTTGGGCAAGCCCGAACTGCTTTGCCATGGCGTCCATGGCCGCGCCATTCTGTGCTCTCAACAGCATATCAAACAGTGGCAACATTTGCATTCGCTCCCCGGCACATAGCCTTTTTATACGGTATTCATGCGTTGGCGATAGTCCGCATGGTGAGCCGGTGGCTCCAAAACGCCATATGCTTGATCGCCCCGAGCCTTATGTTCCTGTTTTTCAGCATGGTTCATGACATTGCACCCGCCAATTCCCATCAGCTTGATTCAAGGAGAAAATCACACGAGAGCCACTATAGCGGGAAATATCCCGCTGCAAATCGTTTTTTTAAGCAAGCACAAGGGTTTGGGGGTGGGGTGCCGACCTCAATATTGATAGGCGGAAAATACAGGTTCTACCTGGCTATCCCACGGGCCATGATAGAGATCCAGCATGTCCTGTGCCAGGGAATGGCCTCGTTCCACGATACTGTCCAGCGGTTGCAGATAGATCGATTCGTCTTGGCCTTCCGCATTCAGCCGGGCGCGTGCCACAAGACCAGCCCTCGACAAGGCCAGCAAATCGCGGCTCACATCCAGAACGGAGCGGCCCTCTACGGTGGCATCGAAGCCGAGCGTCGGAACGGTATCACGAAGTGCTGTTACCGCTGCCAAATCCCAACCAGACGTCAGATTGTCAGCCGCCGCAAGCGCGGTATCGTCATACAGCAGCCCGACCCAAAAAGCCGAAAGCGCCGTGATATGGCTTTGCGGGCCGCCATCGGCCAATCGCATTTCCAGGAATCGTTTCAGGCGGACATCGGGAAACAGCGTTCCCAGGTGATTGGTCCAGTCTCCCATCGTCGGCTGCCAGGCGGCGATTTCGCCCTTCAAACCACCCGCCATGAATTGGCGGAAAGTGATATGGGTGCAGTCGTGATAGCGGCCATCCCGCATGACGAAATACATCGGCACATCAAGCGCCCATTCGACATAATCAATAAAACCGAAATCCGGTTTGAACACGAAGGGCAGCAGGCCGGAGCGGCGATTGTCTGTATCGCGCCAGATCTCGCCGCGCCAGGACAGCAGGCCGTTCGGCTTGCCTTCGGTAAAGGGCGAGGCGGCAAACAGCGCCATGGCGATGGCTTGCAGCCTGGTGGAAACCCGCATCTTGGTGCGCATGTCGACTTCTGATGAAAAGTCGAGATTGACCTGGATCGTCGAGCTTCGATACATCATGTCCAAACCCTTCGAGCCGACGTTCGGCATGTAGCGGGTCATGATGTCGTAGCGGGATTTCGGCATGCGCGGCGTCTGCTCTAGGGTCCAGAGCGGGCTGCCGCCCATGCCCAGAAAGCGGATACCCATCGGCTCGGCGACTTCCCGCAGGATTTCGAGATGCTGGAGGGTTTCGCCCGCCGTTTCGTGCAGGGTCTCCAGGGCCGCGCCTGACAGTTCGAACTGCCCGCCCGGCTCAATGGAAATCGCGCCCTGGCCACTGCCACCGGCCAGGCCAATGATGTTTCCGCCATCGATGATCGGTTCCCAGCCAAGCCAGGCCTGCATGCCCTTCAGCAGCGCTGAAATGCTGGCATCGCCGAAATAGGGGACGGGCGAGAGATCGGCGGTGAAAAAACCGAATTTTTCATGCTCCGTGCCGATGCGAAATGTTTCTTTCGGCTTGCACCCCACAGCCATATAGGCCGCCATGTCCTCAATCGAGGTCAGGGGCGTGTCATCGGTTGTATCGCGAGCCATGAAGCCGACCTTGTTCTGCTACAGGTTTTATTTTCGCATCGGACCGAAAACCGGTTTCCACTTTTCGATCCGATGCGTTACCGAGGGTTGATAGGGCTGAACCCGGCGGCTGCGCAAGCGAATTTTGCGATTTGACGTTCAACAATATTGAACGAGATATGCCGGGTTGTTTCAAGTTCATTTCCAATCGCCAATGCTGGCCTGAACCACGGCCAGGGCAGCCACAGCGGCGGTATCGGCGCGCAGAATACGCGGCCCCAGCGGAATGGCCGTGACAAAGCCGAGGTTGCGCAACAGGCTGCGTTCCTCATCGGAAAATCCACCTTCTGGCCCAACCAGTAATGCCAGTTGCCGTTCCTTGATTGCCGCCAGTGCCGGCATGGGATTGTCGGTGGCACTGTCTTCGTCACAGAAAATGATCCGATGGGTGGTAGGCCAGGTTTCCAGCAGGTCCTTGAGCTTGACCAGCGGTGCAACCTTTGGAACGGCCAGGATGCCGCATTGCTCGGCTGCCTCGATCACATTGGCCTGCAAGCGCTCGATGCTGCCGATCCTGCCTTGAACATGCTGGGTCATCACTGGCTGGAGCGCACCGGCACCCATTTCCACCGCCTTCTGGACGAGATAGTCCATCCGCCCGACTTTCAGCGGCGCAAACAGAAATGTCAGGTCGCTGGGGCGGGGCTGCGGGCGGGTTTGGCTCTGCGGGATCAGCGCGATTCGTTTGCGGGTCGGAAAGGCAAGGCTTGCCTTCCATTCGCCATCGCGGCCATTGAAGACAAGCACTTCGGCACCTTCGGTGAGGCGCAGGACATTGGCAAGATAGTTATACTGTTCCGGTGTCGTCGCCACTGGGTTTGTTGCTTCCAGCCCGGCGTCGACATAGAGTCTCTGCATCTTGTAATTTGCTCGCATGCCTTATGACCGTCTCACATTATCGAAAGAGCGCGAACATAACCCGGTAAATCAGCGCTGCAAGCCCTGCGGAGACCGGAAGCGTTACCAACCAGGCGCCCATGATGGTGAGGATGTGAGAGCGGCGGACCAATCGACGCCGGTTTACCTCATCGGCATTGGACGGTTTCGGGGCTTTACGCTTCCATTCCGCCGACTTCATCAGCATGTACTCCAGCCGCCGTTTTGAATGGCGATTATACCATTCCCGGAAAAAGCCGAGGCCAAACACCGCACCGATGGCGATATGGGTGGAGCTGACCGGCAGCCCCAGCTTGGAAGCGGTGATGACGGTGATGGCGGAGGAAAGCGAGACGCAATAGGCCCGCATCGGGTTGAGTTTGGTGATCTTGGTGCCGACAAGGCGGATCAGCCTTGGGCCAAACAGCAGAAGTCCGGTGGAAATGCCGAGCGCGCCTATCGTGACCACCCAGAGCGGTGCGGTCATTCGCGTGTGCAGATCATTCGATATGACGGTATGAACAATCGCCGCCAGCGGGCCGATGGCGTTGGAAACGTCGTTGGCGCCATGCGCGAAGGACAGCAAAGCGGCGGCACCGATCAGCGGCATCCGAAACAGTTTGCGCAAGGATTGATTACGGTTTTCCAGTCCTACCGCTTGCTGGCGCACGATAGGCCGGGCCACAAGCCAGGCAATGGTGCCGATCACCAGGCCGAACAGAACGGCTCGATCCGAGATGATCGTAAAGCCCATGCCGGTGGTTTTCAGGCTGAGATAGCAACTGAAGCAACCGGCCATCAATCCAATCAGAATCGGCACCCATCGGCGCGCCTGGGCAATCTTGTCGGGGCGGTAAACGATCAGGTCGTAGATCAGAAACAGGATGGCGGCCGCGATCACCCCGCCTAACACCGGCGAAATTACCCAGCCGAGCGTTATGGTGGCTATGGTCTGCCAATTGACGGCGGCGGTTCCCATAGCAGAGGCGGCGGCCCCCATGACACTGCCGACGATGGAATGTGTCGTGGAGACCGGGGCATTGGCCCAAGTGGCGAGATTGATCCAGAGGGCTGCCGCCAGCAGAGCGGCCATCATGATCCAGATAAAGGTTTGCGGATTACCAACCAGGGATGGCGCCAGGATACCTGAGGAAATCGTATCGGTGACTTCGCTTCCGGCAATCATCGCCCCGGCAATTTCGAAAAATGCCGCCATCACCAGCGCGCCGGTCATCGTCATGGCCCGGGCGCCCACCGCCGCCCCGACATTGTTGGTCACGTCATTGGCACCGATATTCAGCGCCATGTAGCCGGCAAGTGCGGCTGCGGCGATGATGATGGCAGAGCCCGTCCGGTCTGCTGCAAACCCGAGCGCGAAAACCGCGGCGAAGATCAGGAAGATCAGCGCCATGCCATAGGGAGCCGCACCACGTGCCACATGCTGGGCGGCACGTTCGAGCAGGGTCAGCCGGTCAAGATCCTTGTCCAGCATTGGTCGGGCGTATTTTGGAGGCTTACTCATGCTTGGCGTGCTGGTTCTATCATAGACGTGGGCCACATGGGTAAAAACCGATGTCGCGACAATGGGAGGGGGCCTTGGGAGAGGCCCGTGAGAAGGAAGGACTGATATGCGGCGCACTCTGGTTAGTTTGGCCGCACGGTGCTGTAGCGCATAATTGCCTGGATCGGAATTGATTTAAAATGTGTCAGAGAAAAAGTCGAACTCGGATTCTCTGACAGCCTCTTCAATAACAGGCACTCGCCAGCAACTCTCTCTTCTCTATCGACAATAGCGCGAAATGCCTATGGTATCCGATAGAAAGATAATAGCCGATTGTGATAACCGTAAGACGTCACTTATCGGCACATCAGCCCGTTTTTGCGGCATTGCGCTGGCGTGACAGGGAAAGAAGATGAAAAAGCCGTTTTAATTGTGGTTCCTGCACCCGGCTAGCGGCAACGTCGCAGCTTACCCATTCCAATATGCGGGTGCCTTTTTCCGGATAATCGTCAACAAACTCGCGCACTTCCAGCAGGTAAACCTTCACCTCACACGGGATTTTCAGCCCGTCCGGCATGCCTTTCATGTAAAAATAAGAACCGAGACTGGTTTTGGCGATCTTTCCCTTGACGCCTGCTTCTTCGTAAGCCTCACGCTGGGCCACGAGATGCGACTTTTTCGAGCCCATGGGCCAGCCTTTAGGAATGACCCAGCGCCCGGTATCGCGGCTGGTAATCAGTAGAACTTCCAGAAGCCCCGTTTCGGTTTCGCGATAGCAAAGCGCGGCAAATTGCTGCTTGGGCGGGCGCCGAAACATCAATTCCAAATCCGACACGATGCGTTGTAAAATAGCCAATGCGTAAATCCGTATTTTTGATTATTGTAATATAATTGATTCCCGCAAAGGTTGGTAGCGGTTTCGTTGAGCGAGAAAAACATTCGGCAGGTAAACCGAGTCTTCCATAATAGAACTCATGAATGCCTTCATGCAATTGTCATGAGGAACTGTCTGTCATGCGCCCATCGCAATGCGGCGCTCTTATTGTGGCACGTTCGAGCCGAGTGAACCCTTGTCCACCTGTCGAAAACCAAAGCGATTCGGTGATTACGCGTCAGTGTCGCGAATGATGACGATTCGCATGGCCGCGAAATTTTGTCTTTGACCGTCTTGTTTGTTGCGTCATGTCGGCCTTTTCTTCGATTACACCGAAAATAATTCCTAAATATGACCTTATTTGCCTTTTCTCCGTGAGGCGCTTCTTTTGCGGTTCATCCTGGGTCCTTATGGTGCGCGCGTTTTGAGAGAGAAGACGATGGCAAAGAAAGCTGCTGCGAAATTCGATCGTGCCGGACTGGCTTCGCTTGGCGCGGAAAAATTGGCGGAGATCCTGCTGGATGAGGCCAGCGCCAATAAAGCCTTGAAACTGCGCCTGCAAGCAGCTCTTGCGGGGACAGCGGGGTCAACCAAAGTGCTGGCCCGGATCGACAAGCGCCTGGATCAGATTGAGCGCTCTGCTTCCGGCATTACCGCCAACCGTGCGCGCGAATTGTCGACCGAGCTGGGCGGCATGATGCGAACCATTGGCGGCGAGCTTGGCGATGATCCGGTTGCTGCAGCCGAGCGGATGGTGCGGATGATGTCCGTTATGTTGGGGATGACGCATCGCCTCTACGACCGCAGCGCCAAGCTGGAAAAACTGTCGGAAGACATTATTGCTGCTGCGGTTTCGATGATTGCGGCTTTGCCGGACGCGGGGCAGGTCATGTTGGTGCCGGCCCTGGAAAAGGTCCGGGCTGCTGACAAGCACCGCGAGCTGGGCGATGTCTTTTCACAAATGATGGCAGTGCTTGGTACAGCCGCCGCCGATACCTGGAAGAAACTGCTGGAAGGAGCGCTCAAGAATAGTCGCTCGCCACAACACATCCTGCAACTTCTCCAGGATCTCGCCGTCAAGCGGCAGGATTTCGATGAAGTGATCCGGTTGGAAGAGGCCAAGCCAGAACTCTATCAGGATAGTCTTGTCCTGGCGCATCTGCTGTTTGACGCCCAGCGTTTCGAGCAGGCACTCGATTGGGTGCGGCGAAAGCCAAAGGGCATGCGTGTTATCCGTATCGGCGGGATGACGGCAGCGGCTGGCCCGGACTATGGTGTGCAGGAGCGCAAGCTGCTGGAGGCCGATATTCTCGAACGCCTCAAACGGCGAGGGGATGCCCAGGCTTTACGCTGGCAGGAGTTCTGCGAGACATTCGAGCCAGATGTGCTGCGAACCTATATTGCCAAGCTGGACGATTTCGCCGAATTCGAGGAGATGGACAAGGCGCTGCACCTTGTGATGACCAGCAAGGATGCCTATAAATCCCTGTGGTTTCTGATCGGCTGGCCAAAGCTTGATCTCGCCGCGCGGTTGGTGATCGACCACGCTCAGGACTGGGACGGTCGCCAATATGAACTGCTTTCCACAGCAGCGGAGAAGCTCTCGGAAGAGCAGCCGGAGGCGGCAACGGTGCTTTACCGGGTGCTGGTCAGTGACATTCTCAAGCGCAGTTTGTCGCAAGCCTATCACCATGCTGCGTCCTATCTTGTGGCACTGGCCGATCTGGTGCCGCGTGTTTCGGCCATTAACGGCCAATACGATCATGTCAGGTTCATGCAGAGCCTGAGACTAAAGCACGCCAAGAAATATTCGTTCTGGATGCTGCTGCCCGAAGACCTTCGTTGACAAGGTTTTGACATGGCGGCTGGCAGTTGGGGGCTTCGAGGAGCAAACGGCAGATGGAGAGGATGGCCATCTCCGCACGGTTTTCATTTGAGGAATTGGCCGACGCAGATAAGGTGCTGCATCTGAGCGGCGCTTCGGGAGGACTGGATGGCCGATACCATTGAATTTCTAAAGCCCGATGCTGGCATTCTTGATCGGCGTGACCGGATCGTCGCCGAACTGTCGGCAATCATGCCTAGGGAAAGGCTGATCCATAAGCCAAGAGAGCTGGTGCCCTTCGAGACCGATGGGTTTCTGGCCTATCGCCGCCAGCCGCTCTGTGTCGCCCTGCCTGAAACCACGGCGCAGGTGGCGGCTGTGATGCAATATTGCCATCGCCATAAGCTGCCAATCGTGCCGCGCGGCGCGGGAACCTCGCTTTCCGGCGGCGCGATCCCCCAGGAGGATGCGGTGGTGATCGGCCTGTCGGTCATGACCCGAATTCTCGACATTGATTTTATGAACCGCACCGCCACTGTTCAGGCTGGTGTGACCAATTTGGCGATCTCAGAAGCTGTTGGGCCGCAGGGGTTTTTCTACGCGCCTGACCCCAGTTCGCAGTTGGCCTGTACGATTGGCGGCAATATCGGCATGAATTCCGGTGGCGCCCACTGTCTGAAATATGGCGTGACCACCAACAATCTTCTCGGCGTGAAGATGGTGCTGGTCGATGGCACGGTAATTGAACTGGGCGGCAAGGCGCTCGATAGCAGCGGTTACGATCTGCTTGGCCTGATCTGTGGCTCGGAAGGGCAACTGGGCATTGTCACCGAGGCAACCGTGCGGCTGCTGGCCAAGCCGGAAGGCGCGCGTCCGGTCCTGTTCGGCTTCGATAGCGCCGAGGCCGCCGGTACCTGCGTTGCCGATATCATTGGGGCTGGCATCGTGCCGGTGGCGATGGAATTCATGGACAAGCCCGCCATCGAGATTTGCGAGGCCTTCGCCCATGCCGGTTATCCCAGGGATGTCGAGGCACTGCTGATTATCGAGGTCGAGGGATCGGACGCCGAGATGGAGGCGATGTTGGCCGATATCTGCGAAATCGCCCGACGCCATGGGGTGAAAACCATCCGCGAAAGCCAGTCGGCGACGGAAGCCGCGCTGATCTGGAAAGGCCGTAAATCCGCTTTCGGGGCAACGGGCCGGATCGCCGATTATATCTGCATGGATGGCACGGTGCCGCTCAGCCAATTGGCCTATGTTTTGAAAAAGACCTCGGAGATCATTGACCGTTACGGCCTGCGGGTAGCCAATGTCTTTCATGCTGGCGATGGCAATATGCATCCTCTGATCCTCTACAATATCAACGATCCCGAAGATGCCGCCAAGGCGGAGGCGGCAGGCAATGAAATCCTCAAGCTTTGCGTCGATGCCGGTGGCTGCCTGACCGGCGAGCATGGTGTCGGCATCGAAAAGCGCGACCTGATGCGCCATCAGTTTTCCAAGGCTGATCTTGCCCAGCAAATGGCAGTTCGTGCGGCTTTCGATCCCGATTGGCTGCTCAACCCCAGCAAGGTCTTTCCACTGGAGGGCCGGGCGTGAGCACGTTTCTGGCGCCGCAAACGGAAGATGAGGCTGCGGCAATCATCGCCGAGAGCGCTACGACGGGCAGGACGCTTGCCATCAAGGGTGGCGGTACGCGCGCAGGCTTCGGCAATCGCCTTGAGACCGATGCGATACTGTCATCCAGCGGGCTTTCCGGGATTGTTGCCTATAATCCAGCAGAAATGGTGCTGACGGCGAAAGCCGGGACGCCGATGGCCGAGATCGAGGCGGCGGTAGCCGAGAAAGGCCAGTCGCTGGCCTTTGAGCCGCCGGATCATCGCGGTTTGATGGGGACGACAGGGGAGCCGACGATTGGCGGCGCCTTCAGCGTCAATGCTTCGGGGCCTCGGCGCTTTGTGGCAGGGGCGGCCCGCGACCACCTGTTGGGTGTCCGTTTCGTCAATGGCAAAGGCGAGGTGATCAAAGCAGGCGGACGGGTGATGAAGAATGTCACCGGGCTTGATCTGGCGAAACTTCTGGCCGGTTCGCATGGCACGCTTGGGTTTTTGACGGAAGTAACCTTCAAGGTCCTGCCGCGTCCGCGCCTGACGCAAACGGTGGTGGTGTCAGGTCTTGACGACGCGGCTGCCGCCCATGCCATGGCCGTCGCGCTTGCCATGCCGGTCGAGGTGACAGGCGCTGCCCATCTGCCGGAACTGGTTCGGCCCCGCCTGATCGGCGGAAATCTACGGGATGGGCCAGCCACGGTATTGCGGCTGGAAGGCCTGCCTGCCTCGGTGCGCGAGCGGACGGAAAAGCTGTTGGCGGTGATGGAACGACTTGGAACCGTCACGCTGCTGGATGAGCCGCAAAGCCTTGTTGTTTGGCGGGAAATCCGCGATGTGCGACCCTTCGCGGCCATGTTGGACAAGCCGGTCTGGAAAGTCTCCGTCGCACCGACAGCAGGCCATCACCTGGTCGCTGGCTTGCGCCTGCATGCGGCTATCGATGCCTTTTACGACTGGCAGGGCGGTCTGGTCTGGATGCAGATGGAGGCGGACCCGGAGGGCGAACTCATCCGGCAGGGAATCGTGGCACTTGGCGGGGGACATGCCTCTCTTCTGCGGGCCGATGAGGCAGTCAGACGGGCCTCATCCTCATTCGATCCGTCGCAACCCGCTGTGGCTGCCTTGATGCAACAGGTTCGGGTTTCTCTCGATCCCAAAATGGTATTCAATCGTAACGGGATTTTCTGAAAATTTACTACCTGCTGATGTGCGCTTTTTTGCAACACTCATCAGGGGGATCGAAATGCTGAAAATCGATGATGCCATTGGTCTGATTATTGACGGAACGCACGAAGCCAATCGAAAATATCTGCGCATGTCGGGGGGCGCTACCGTTCATGAATATGGGATAGAGCCTTTGATTTCGGCGACGATTGCCGAAACGCTGTATAATTCAGGCGCCCAGAGAGGAGAGGAGTGCTTCGTTACTCTGGAAACGACGTGCTGGGAGCTGGTGAAGTGGTCGCTGGGTGGCGAGGTGGAAGACAGTGTTTACAAGGATAGCGACGGGCAGAGGGGCGACGTCGTTTACTGGAATCGGCATAATTTGCCGGAAGGCGTGGTTGAGGTAAAACGGCATTTTTCCTTTTCAAACTGCGAAGATGATATCCGCAAAATCTCTTCGCTTTTGTCGCGTCTGGATACTCAGGAGGAAGGTACGTTGAAATGGGGCGCTGTTGCTTCCATGAGAGAAACGACCAATACTTCTACCAAGGACAAGAAAGCTGTGCTGAAAGACTTTCTCAGCAAATGTGAAGAGAAGTTCCCGGATTTTACGTTCAAAGGACGATGCGAAGAAGTTGAGGTCGAAGCAGATTCCGCTGTTAAGAAACGACGTCCGGAATTGACCGCCTTCCAGGCCTATGCAGTGCTCTTCAGGAGAAAGAAGGAATAGGTGCAGACCAATTTTTCCATAACCCAACTTGCCGATCCAAAAACCGCAGAAGCCGAGAGCATCCTGCGCCGCTGCGTGCATTGCGGCTTCTGCACCGCAACCTGTCCCACCTATGTCACGCTTGGCAATGAGTTGGACAGTCCGCGCGGGCGCATCTATCTGATCAAGGATATGCTGGAAAACGGGAGGGCAGCGGATGAGGAAATCGTCACGCATATAGACCGATGTCTGTCCTGTCTGGCCTGTACGACGACCTGTCCCTCCGGTGTCGATTACATGCATCTGGTCGACCATGCCCGCAACCATATCGAAAACACCTATCAAAGGCCGCTTGCCGACCGGTTGCTCCGCAAGCTGCTGGCGGCGGTGCTGCCTTATCCGGGGCGTATGCGGGTGGCGCTGGCCTTTGCCCGGTTTGGACGACCGTTTGCGCCACTGATGGAGCGTGTTGCCGCCTTGAAGCCTATGGCGGCGATGTTGCGACTGGCACCTCAGGATGTGCCTTATCCATCGTCTATCTCACGCCCGGGTTTGCATTCGGCGCGGGGCAATCGCAAAGGCCGGGTTGCGCTTCTGACAGGCTGCGCTCAGTCGGTGCTTGATCCCGGTATCAATGACGCGACTGTTGCGCTGCTGACCCGGCTGGGTATCGAGGTCGTCGTTCCCAAGGGGGAGGGCTGCTGCGGGGCGCTGGTGCATCACATGGGGCGTGAGACGGATGCGCTTGCCGCAGCGAGGCGTAATATTGATGCCTGGATGGTGGAGATCGGGTCGGGTGAGACAAGCGCTCTGGATGCCATCGTTATCACCACATCCGGCTGCGGCACGACCATCAAGGATTACGGCCATATGTTGCGCCACGACCCGGTCTATAGCGCCAAGGCAGCACGGGTTTCGGCGCTGGCCAAGGACGTGAGCGAGTACCTCTCCAGTCTGGATCTGCCGCAGCAGGCGGATAAGGGCGTGACCGTTGCCTATCATTCCGCCTGTTCGCTGCAACACGGCCAGAAGATAACGGCCCTGCCGAAATTACTGCTGAAAACGGCGGGCTTTACGGTGCGGGATCCGGCGGAAGGGCATTTATGCTGCGGCTCGGCTGGAACCTATAATATTCTCCAGCCGGACATTTCGCAGCAATTGAAAGCCCGCAAGCTGCGCAACATCCAGGCGGTCAATCCCGATGTCATTGCTGCCGGTAATATTGGCTGCATGACCCAGATCGGTTCAGGAACCGACATCCCTGTCGTCCACACTGTCGAATTGCTCAACTGGGCGTTTGGCGGAGAAAAACCCCAGAAATTAAAGGATTTATAATCGCAGTATGCAAGGATCGGTTTTTTAGCAACCCTGTTGCTGGGTCCTGTCTGGAGGGCGGGCGATGATAAACCGATTTGTATTGATCCTGAATGAAGCCGTGGTGATTTTGGCGTGCCTGACACCAGGGGCTGAGGCCATGGATCGTTATTATTGCGCGGTGGATGATGGCCAACTGAAATTGTCGATAGAGGCCGCTTTCAAGGAAGAGGCAGGCTGGCCGCTGGGAAATCTTCGCGGTGTCATGGTGTTCAAGCCGGGGCAGGGCGTGTCGGGCGAGGACAAGACAGTGACCGGCGCGGTTCGGCTTGCCATGGCTGACATGGTGCAATCCAGGCGTGACGATCGGAGCTTTCAGATCCGCACCTCCTCCACCTCAGGCGACGGTGGGGAAATGATGAGTGTCGACATAGTGTTGAAAGCCAGCATGCAGGGAGAGGATATCAACCGTTTTGCCGGCAGCTATGCCGTGACCGTGCGCCCGCAAGGCAACACCCATCCCGCTGCCGCAGTGGAGCGGGATGGTGCGTTGAATTGCAAGCGTTTCTGATCAGGCCAGCTCGATCAAGATCAGCCTCAGACTGGTCGCGGAGGAATATTCAGGCCCTTTTGGCTGGCAGGACGGGCTTCGCCGCGAGCGGCCCAATCCATGACGGCGGGGTAATTGGAGAGACCAATGACCTCGGCGGCTTCATAACCAGCGGTAATGCAGCGCACCCACGGCCATGTGGCGATATCGGCAATGCTGTACTCGTCACCAGCAAGCCAGGGTCGATGCGCAAGCTCTGCTTCGAGTACGGACAGCAAGCGACGGGTTTCGTCGCGGTAACGCTCCGTCGGGTAGGAATTGTTGGCGACCTTATCGGCGGCATATTTGTGGAAATGGCCGAACTGGCCAAACATCGGCCCGACGCCGCCCATCTGGAAGAACAGCCATTGCAGGACGCTGTAGCGGCTGGGGCCGTCCTTTGGCAAAAGCCGTCCGGTCTTTTCGGCCAGATAGACCAGAATGGCACCCGATTCGAACACACCAACCGGTTTTCCATCCGGTCCGTGCGGGTCGAGGATAGCCGGGATGCGGCCATTCGGATTGAGCGAGACGAATTCCGGGGATTTCTGCGAATTGTCGGAAAACGTCACCAGATGCGCCTCATAGGGCAGATCCAGCTCTTCCAGCGCAATCGATACCTTGACGCCATTTGGCGTCGGCAGCGAATAGAGCTGAATGATCTCTGGATTCTGGGCTGGCCAGCGCTTTGTGATCGGGAAGGAAGAAAGGTCTGTCATGACAATATCCTAATGAATGCCAGGGTATCGAAGATATCAACTGTTCTCAAATTGTGAACGATACGTCAATTATTGTCCACCTATCTGAAACAGTAGAGATGTGGGAAAACGGCTTCACAGTTTTCTAACCAATTTGCGCCACGCAGTCATCACACTGGAGCCTTCCATGTCAAATACCAATAACGCGATCCTTCTGCTCGCCAGAATTCTTCTCTCCTTCATCTTCATTTTGTCCGGCTTTGGCAAGCTGACCGATCCGGCTGCGACTGCCGGTATGATCACTGGCGCCGGACTGCCTGCTGCAACAGCTCTGGCCTATCTGGCCGGTGCGTTCGAACTGATCACCGGTCTTTCCGTCCTCGTCGGCTTCCAGACGAAAATCATTGGTTGGGCCTTGGCGCTGTTTTGCATCTTCACCGGCGCTGTCTTCCATAGCGGCACGGTTGCCGTTCCCGGCTGGCCGGATGCAGCACTGGGCTGGATCAACACACTGAACGGCATCATGATGATGAAGAACTTCACCCTTGCTGGCGCTTATATCCTGCTGGCAACGGTTGGAGCAGGCGCCTACTCGCTCGACGCCCGTCGCGGTGGTAAGCTGGCACTTGCCTGATATGCAGGTGGCTATCCAATATAGCCGATAAAATTTCCTGTATCGAGCGGCTCTTTAAAGCCGGGATAAATACAAAGGCCCGCCGGAGCGATCCGACGGGCTTTTTGCTTTGAACGGCATGCTGTTATGGATCACGGTCATCGGCTGGTAATTAGTCAGGGAAAGGAACCCCTGTTTTCCCTGACAAACTTTAAACAGCCTTAGCCACCGTGAGGGCCGGAGCAAACCTTGGTGAACGGATTGCAGACCCCTGCGTTTGCTAGGGTGAGTGTTTCACCAGTGCCCAAGAACAACGATATAATAATAAGTGCTTTCATATGGTATTTCATCATTACCCCCAGATATGATAAAATGAACAATCACGGAAAAATTAGAAAAGTTATTGCATATTAAATACATGGAAATAACGCTCATTTATATTTTTTGTAAAATATAAATTCATTTATCATCATTTTTCCGTGTACATCATTTAGGTTTTTATTTTATCGGGAGTCAATTATTTATTATGATTGAAATATCATTATTTGATATTTTTTCCATAAATACATACTGAAAATATCGTAAAATAGATATTTTAAATCAATTTAGTCATCGATTTGTGCCATAAAATAATTTCACATAAAAACGATGATGCGATATTTCAAAATTAAATAATTATCAAAAATTATATTCTGTATGTTTTATATATTCAGGTTGAATAAACATGTATTTAATTATATTTAGTGAAATATAAATTTTTCCGAAAAAAAGCCCAGCGTCTATTCAGACCCTGAGCTTTTACGTCATTATTGAATTTGGGAAATGTTGGAAGCAGTCAACTACATTATGTTTGCTCTGATAATTCAGAGTGCGCTTCTGACAGCGTCGATGATTTTGCCAATCTGAGCATTGCCTTCATGCTCTGGCTTGCGGGCGCGAACCAGGCACGCTTGTGAGCGCAGGATGATGCCATCACTCAACACTTTCAGGTGGTTTGCCCGCAGGGTTGAGCCGGTGGAGGTGATGTCAACGATTATGTCGGCCTGGCCAGCGGCGGGTGCGCCTTCGGTGGCACCGAGGCTTTCGACGATCCGGTAAAGCTGGATACCATGCTGGCGGGAGAAGAACTGCTGGGTCAGGCGCCAGTATTTGGTGGCTATCGCCAATCTTCGGCCATGGCGGGCGCGAAATTCCTGCGCCACATCCCCCAGATCAGCCATGCTGTCCACGTCCAGCCAGATGTCCGGCACGGCGACCACCACATCGGCATGGCCAAAACCAAGCCGTGCGGCGATTTCCACTCGCTTGTCGGCATCCGCCAGCTCTTCGCGGATCAAATCTTCACCGGTGACGCCGAAATCGACGGTTCCATTGCCGATTTCGCGGGAAATTTCCGAGGCGGAGAGATAGGCGATCTCGATATCCTCGCCTTCGACCCGACCGCGATAGGAGCGGTCATTGCCGACAGCGGTAATGGTCAGCCCGGCACGGGCAAAAATCGCCGAGGCGTCTTCCTTCATCCGGCCCTTGGAGGGCAATCCGATGGTAATGGTCATCAGCGCGCCCTCGCCAGTTCGATGCGGTCCAGCCAGAGGGAGAAGCCGACGGCGGGAATGGTGTCTTTTGCGCCAAGCAGGGTCAGCAGCCGGTCGAACCGTCCGCCACCGGCCAAAACGGCGGGTTCGCCGGAAAGCGCCACTTCAAACACCAGACCGGTGTAATAATCCAGTGGCCGGCCAAAGGCGGCGCGATAGGTGATCCGGGTGAGATCGACACCAAGGTCGGTCAGTGCGGCGATCCGTGCTTCAAACCCGTCAAGAGCCGCCCCCAGCGACAGACCCGCCGCATCGGCAAAGCCCGCCAAGGCCGCGGCGGCTTCGCTCAGCGGCAATTCCAGCGATAGAAACTCGCGCAGCAGCAACAGGGCGGCGCCATCCAGCCGGGTTTCGGCCAGCGCCAGCTTTTCCTTCAGCCTCGCGGCAATTTCGCGGGGGCTGCGGCTGGCATTGGTGGAATAGCCGGTGTCTTCCATGGTCCGGTCGAGATGGGCAATCAGCCCGGCTTCGTCGCCCGACGATAGCAGCGCTTCCACAGCCGGATCGAGACCATGCGCCGTTTGTGGGCTGGCCAGGGTTTTCAACAGTTGATCGAGATGGGTGCTGTCGCCAAAAGCCTGGATCAGCCGTCTTTGCCAGCCGGAGGGCAGGCCAAGTGTCTTGACCACGGCCTCAAACACCGCTTGATCGCCGAGCATGACGGTCAGAGGCCGTCCGGGCAGCAGCTTGTGCAGAATGCCGATGGCGTCATTAATGGCGCGGGCATCGGCCCGGGCCGTGGCGGGCTCGCCAAGATCTTCGATCCCGGCCTGATAGAATTCATTGCCGCCTTCGCGACGCTGGCGAAACACTTCGCCCAGATAGGCGTAGCGCTTCGGCGTGCCGGTGGCGTTTTCAATATGGCTGAGACAGACGGGAATGGTGAATTCCGGCCGTAGACACAGGCTTTCGCCGGTCTCGCTTTCGGTGAGGAAAATTCGGCGGCGCAGATCCTCGCCCGCCATATCCAGAAACGGCTCGGCTGGCTGGATAACCGGTGTATCGACCCTTGCTGCGCCACGCGCGGCAAAATCATCAAGAAGAGCGCCGGCGAAATCCGGCATATTGATCAGAGGCATTGACTATCCCGGTCAGTTACGCATGCATTCGGGATAATCCGAACACCACCCTTTGACTGCTATGTCAATGATGGGTCTGGCTATGCTGCCATTTTTTATAGGCCAGCAGGCCACCGGCCAGAACCAACAGGCCAAGCGGCATGACAGTGTAGATCTGCTCAAAACTTGTCACTGTTTCATCTCCAGAATAGAGAACCTTGCCAGTATATGTAGCACGATTGCCAGAAAAATCCAGAAGACGAAGCCAAGCAGCGGTAATTTATGGTCGCCATTCGGCGAGAGACTGCTGGCGGCTATCGGTGCAGCCACGCCGACCGTAAGGCAAACGGTGGACAGCCGGTCGAACCACGATGCTTCGAGCTTCTTCATCTCGTTCCATTGGGTGACCGGAATGGGGGCGCTGTCTTGCACGATTGTCTCCGGGAAGCATCTTTTTGAAATTCAGTATATCAAATAAGCTCTAAATAGAAAATTAGTTTCTAATAAACTATTTTCGCCTTACGGTTGATTTTTGGGGATATGAGCAGCCGAGTGGGGTTTTATGAAGAGAATCGTTTTACTTTGCATCTTTCCGCTTTTCGGATGTGTGAACACCTCATCTCCTGAGTTTATCAAAAAAACGGAGCAAACATGTTTGTCATACGGTTTCAAACCTGAAACCGACCAAATGGCTAACTGTCGTATGAACTTGTCTCGCATACAAGAGGAGAGCAATGATCGGAAACGTCAAAATGTTGCCAATGCGGCTCGAAGCTTCGGCGAGAGCATGGAAAGGCAGGCAGATAGAAATGCTTACATCCAAGCGCATCAACAAAAGCCGTTCAATTGCACTAGCACTCAGTTCGGAAACACCGTCAATACGAGGTGTCAGTAACTTCATTTCTTAGGGTTAGTTCAGAGAGCCTTTCCCGTAAATGTAGCACGATTGCCAGAAAAATCCAGAAGACGAAGCCAAGCAGCGGTAATTTATGATCACCATTGGGCGAAAGGCTGCTGGCAGCAATCGGCGCGGCCACGCCGACCGTAAGGCAAACGGTGGACAGCCGGTCGAACCACGAGGCTTCGAGCTTCTTCATCTCGTTCCATTGGGTGACCGGAATGGGGGCGCTGTCTTGCAAAACTGTCTCCGTGGTTGCGATTCCAGTCTATCTCAGCTTGAGCGGGCCGTCACCTCGGATGCACCCTTGCTCACAGTCAATCCTCAGTTTGGCGTCCGTCTTTCTGCTGAGGCTGGTGTTGTCTCAGGAATTGCCGCACGCGCTCAAGGGCGTCAGCCGGATCGGACCGGCGGTGGTATTCTTCGAGAATGATCTGTTCGATCTGCTGACGGATGGTCCGGCGTCCCAGTTCTTCGCTATCGAGTAGAGTACGGTTCTGCGGAAGCAGGGCGTGGCGGGCTTCCTCCAACCGGGTTTGAAGGTTGGTTGCCGCGTCGAGAATGGTGACGTCGATAATTTCCGCCGAGTCTTCCGGGCGCGGTGGCGGTTGGTAAATTGCCCCTTGTGGTGGGTTTCCCGGTCTCTCCCGCCTGTGGCGCAGCAGCAGCGCCAACACGCTGACCGCAAAACCCGGCGGTGTCACGATGACCAGTGCCTTGATCCAATCGGATGAGGATTGCCACGTATCGAAAAGATCGGCCCAGAGGTTGTAATCGGCCATTGTCCATTGCCTCCCACGCTTGAAAACCAAGCGATCGCCAGAGAGGGGTCTCTGGCGATCGGGGAGGTAGAAAAGCCGCACACAAACGACCGCCTTGGCCTTTAAGCCGAAGCTCTGGACATACGCCAAGGCCTCCCCGACCATAGAAGGATGGAGAGTGGACCATATAGACATAGCCCACCGCCTCAGCCACAAACCTATGGCTGAGGGGTGTCTTTATAACGACCGACACGGGCCGTTGTGCGCGGAGTTTCTACGCTCCGGGATCGGTGCGTTACAACCGATCCTGAACTGGTTCTAGCGTATAAAGAGTGGAGGGGGAAGGGGGCGTTAGAGGGCGTAATATTCTCTTTTGCCGACTTCAAAAACCCTACTTCGCCCGCGCCCGATCGTCCGCCTGGGCGGCCAGAATTTCCTTCACCTTGGCCACAAGCTCTGCTTCCGGCACGACAATCTGCGCCACGCGGGCTTCGCGCCATTCGGTATTGTCGGTGATCTCGCCTGACAGACGCTTGCCTTCGATCAGATCCTTGATCTGCACCACCCCCTGTTCGCGCTCATCGCCGCCCTGAATGATGGCGATGGGGGAGCCGCGACGGTCGGCATATTTCAGCTGATTGCCGAATTTCTTCCAATTGCCCTGATACATTTCAGCGCGAATGCCTTCATTGCGAAGCGCCTGGGTAAAGCGTTGATAGCGCCCCATGCTCTCGACATCGCCATCCATCACGGTGATCAGAACCGGCGCGGGAACCTCTTCAGCGCCCAGCTTGCCCAAGTTTTTCAAGGCCGTCATCAGGCGCGAGACGCCAATGGAAAAGCCGGTGGCCGGAACAGGCTGGCCCATGAAGCGCGACACGAGCCCATCATAACGCCCGCCGCCGCCGACCGAGCCGAAGACAACCTTTTCGCCTTTTTCGTTGGTGACGTCGAAGGTCAGTTCGGCTTCGTAGACGGGGCCGGTGTAGTATTCGAGGCCTCGGACTACGGAGGGGTCGATGCTTATTCTTTTAGTACCGTATCCAGTCGCGTAGAAGATATGCGCCATTTGACGAAGTTCTTTTATTCCTTCTAGTAAAATGTCGCTTTTTCCGCCCAATTTCGCCCAGTTCTCGATATTAGCATCATCAGACCAGTCATTAAGCAATTCTATATTGCAGCGCACGTTACCCGCAGATGCTGCCTTCTTCATATCGGTCCGCAGGTCTGCTGAAAACTCGCTAGCGGGAGCTACGCGATCAAGAGTAACTGTGGTGTACCAAAGCACTGCATCGATTTGAATTTCATTCAGTCCAGCACCTTTCGTGAAATCGCCTTTGCCTTCTTCACCGCCGTCCCAGCGACCAACGCCAAGAAGCTTTCTGATCTCATTGACGGGAAACTTATCCAGCTTATCAATCGCCCGCAGCACGTTGAGCCGCCGTGCCGCATTCTCATCACCGCCCAGCCCGATGGCTTCCATCACGCCATCCAGCACCTTTCGGTTATTCACCCGGATCACGTAATCGCCGCGCTTGATGCCCAGCGCTTCCAGCGTATCGGCCATCATCATGCACATTTCGGCATCAGCCTGCACACCCGGTGCGCCAACGCTGTCGGCATCGAACTGCATGAACTGGCGGAAACGGCCCGGACCCGGCTTTTCATTGCGGAACACATAGCCGGCGCGGTAGGTGCGGTAGGGCAGTTGGATCTCGTTGAAATTTTCCGCGACATGCCGGGCGAGCGGTGCGGTCAGGTCGTAGCGCAGGCTCATCCATTGCTCGTCATCATCCTGAAGCGAGAACACGCCTTCGTTCGGGCGGTCGCTGTCGGGCAGGAATTTTCCGAGCGCATCGGTATATTCAAACAGCGGTGTCTCAATGGGATCGAAGCCGTAGCGCTCATAGACTTCGCGGATTTTCGCGGTCATCTCGTTGACGGCACGGATGTCATGGGCTTCCCGATCCACGAAACCACGCGGCAGGCGGGCTCTCAGTTTCTGGGGCTTTTTGGTCTTTTCGCTCATGATCGGCACCGAATGCTAGGGGAGTGTGTGTTGCGGCTGTCTTAGTGGATGACGCCCTGAGCGGCAAGGCCGAAGGCTGGTTTCGGCCCGATGCCGATGCTATAGGCCGGGAATGATCCTTGAAGCGCTGAATTACGCGGCAACATGGTGGGTGACGTCTAAAGCGCATCGGCCTTATATCCGCTATTCCATCAATCTCTGGTCGCGCGCCCGCCGCTGCGCCAGCGATTGGGCGGAGCATGAGCACAATTGCAAGCGGGCGGTTCTGCATGCGGCACAGCCGGTCATGCCACGCCGTACTGTTGTCGTGCTTGGCTCCGGCCTGCTGCGGGACGTGCCTATTTTGGAATTGTCACGAGCCTTTGATACGGTCGTGCTGGTGGATCTGGTGCATGTCGCCAGCGTCCGGGCCTGGTTGGCGATGAAGGGGCTGAAGAACGTCCGCTTTATCGAACGCGATCTTTCCGGCTACGATGCGTTGAAACAGGGGCAGGTGCCGGAGCCGCTGGATTTCCTGCGCCGCGTTCCCTGGCTCGATCTGGTGGTCTCGGCCAATATTCTCTCCCAGATCGGCATGGGCGCCAAAAAGCGGCTGGCCGGGGAGGCGACGGGGGTGATGCCTCACGATAGCGTGGCCCGGCTGATTCGCGCCCATCTTGACGGGTTGGCGCAATTGCCCGCCCGTACCTGTTTGCTCACGGATATTTCCTTCTCCGTCATCGACCGCAACGATGTCTTGCGCGAGGAAATCGATCTTCTGGCGGGCATTGCGCCGCCTGAAGTAGAGCAGAGCTGGGATTGGCCCGTCGTGCCGTTGGGGGAAGAGAGCAAGGACTACCGGATTCTCCATAAGGTCATATATGCTTCCTCAGGTTGATTCGAATTATTGCTGACATGAGCCATTTGGGGGTTGCATGAATTTTCTGTTTCTGGATACGGGTGGCATCGATTACGATCCGGAAACGCCTCTGCAAAAGCCACTCGGCGGCACGCAATCTGCCATTGCCTATCTTTCCGAGGAATTGGTCAAGGCTGGCGCCACGGTGACCCTGATGAACAATCCAAGCCACGAGCGGGTGGTAAAGGGCGTTCGGCTGGTTGAAAGCAGCACCATCGGACGTGAGGGTTTTGGCCAGTTTGATATCGTCGTCGTGGTATCGGTGGCGATGGGCATTAAATTTCGTCAGGTCGTGCCGAAAAATGTTCCGATGGTGCTTTATTGCCATCACGCTGCAAACCAGGGTGCCGTTGCGAGCTTACGAAATGTCGATGAGCAGGCCGTCTGGGATGCCTTTGTCATGGTCAGTAATTGGCAGGTGAATGAGTATGCTACCGCCTTCGGTATTGACACGAGGCGGGCCACGGTGATTGGAAACGCCGTCTCTCCGGCTTTTCTGGAACATCCTTTGCAGCCGGCATGGTTTGAGACTGGCGCTCCTCCCGTCTTGACCTACAGCAGCACGCCCTTTCGTGGATTGGAGGTTCTGTTGCTAGCGTTTCCATCCATTCGTGCCCGGGTGCCAGGAGCGGAGCTGAAAGTCTTCTCAGGCATGAAGATTTATGCCCCTGAAAAACAGCACGACCCCCATGTCTATCTCTATGAGGTGGCGCGCAATCTGAGGGGGGTGAGCTATTATGAATCGGTTTCGCAAAAAGAGCTGGCTGAAGTTATGAGAGATGTCGCGGCTCTCGCATATCCATCAACATTCAAGGAAACCTTTTGCATCACCGCGGTCGAAGCCTTGGCAAGTGGGGCGGATGTGCTGACAACACGGCTTGGTGCACTGCCGGAAGTGTTGGAAGGGATTGGCCAGTTTATGGATATGGCACCATCTTACCATGAACTCGCGCACACCTATATCGAGTTTGCCAGCGAGGCGCTGCTTGCGATGAAGCGAGATCCGGCTGCGGCTGCGGCGCGGCGTCAGGAGCGGACGGAGCATGTCAGGACGCACTTCACCTGGGCGCGCCGGGCGCAGCAATGGCTGGATCTGGCAGGCCAAATCAAAGGCCGAAAAGGCTGAGTGAAAACGCTTGCCTCGTGAGGTTATCGGCATACACTACCATCATGGCTCTCGTTCTTCGCCTTATGCTGGTTATTGCCGCTCTGGCTTATGGCGCCATGCCGGTCAGCGGCTTGGCTGCGACTGGCGGTATGGTTTCGCCGATGACGATGCAGGTTGCCGAAACACACCAAGGCCATGATGCGATACCGACTGCATCGCCATTTCACGCAGCAAGTCCATCTGAGCATGTCCACAAGATGGATCGTAACTGTCCCGACCAGCACCAGGCAATGGGGTGTGGCCATTGCGCGGCCTGCGTGAGCCTGCTTGCGGATTTTTCCACTCTTTTGGGCAAGCCAATGGTGGGGGATGCGCCGTTGCCGTCATCTGCTCCTCGGCTGCTGTCGCTTGCCCCTCTGCCCTTGGTGCCGCCGCCTCGTTTCTGATGGACGAAAGAGCCTATGGAATCCGGGAAAGGCCGGATTTCGACTGACTTGTCATCATCAGAAAGGGACCGCCATGGTCAAAACCCTTATTCTCGCCGCAAGCCTGTTGCTTGCCAGCACTGCCGCTTATGCGGACGACACTATGAAAGGCATGGACCATTTCATGCCGTCGAATACGACGTCGAAAGCGCCATCCAGCAAGGCTTTTACCGCCGCCAATGCCAGGATGCACAAGGCCATGGCCATGCCGATGACCGGCAATGCCGATGTGGATTTCGTGCGCGGAATGATTGCCCACCATCAGGGCGCTATCGACATGGCCAAGGTGGAGTTGCAATATGGCAAGGACGAAAAGATCCGCACGCTGGCCGAAGAGATCATCAAGGCGCAGCAGGGCGAAATTGCCATGATGCAGCAATGGCTTGAGATGCACGGTCAATAAACCGCTGCGGCTGTCTCGGGCAACTGATGCGCTTGGGGCGGCCGCGAGGCTTGTCTTGCTTGGAGGAAGAGATGACACGGGCGCTGACCACCATTGGCCTCGATGCCGACGATACGTTGTGGCAGAACGAGCAATTCTACCGGCTGACGGAAGAGCATTTCCGGTCGCTACTGGCCGATTACGCCGAGCCGTCGATGATTTCGGATCGGCTATTGGAGGCGGAAAAGCGTAATCTGGCCCATTACGGATTCGGCATCAAAGGTTTTACCCTGTCGATGATTGAGACCGCGCTGGAAATTACCGAGGGAAGGGCACCCGGCGCGGTGATCGGCGAGATTCTGGCGATTGGCCGCGATCTTCTCAGCCATCCGGTAGAAACACTGCCCGGCGTGCGCGATGTGCTGGAAGCGTTGGCGGGGCGATATTTCCTGGTGATGATTACCAAGGGCGACCTGTTCGACCAGGAGCGCAAACTGGCGCAATCGGGCCTTGGCGATTTTTTCGATGCAGTGGAAATCGTCTCCGACAAAAACGCCACCACCTATCGGCGGCTTTTTTCAAAGCACGGCGATGAGCCGGAACGCGCGATGATGGTCGGCAATTCGCTGAAATCCGACATCGTCCCAGCGCTGGCGGTCGGGGCCTGGGGTGTGTTCGTGCCCCATGAATTGACCTGGGTTTTTGAGCATGTGGAAAAGCCTGTCGATGCACCGCGCTTTCGAGAATTACCTGAGATCAGCGCCTTGCCGGAACTTGTTGCCTCAATTGGCTGAGGGTTGGCTCGGTCTTACAAATCCGGCCTTCAACTGCTCCACAGTCTCCCGGCAGACGCAGCCTTCTAGGTGATCATTAACCAGTCCCATCGCCTGCATGAAGGCATAGACGGTGGTAGGGCCGACAAAACTCCAGCCGCGCTTCTTCAATTCCTTCGACAACCGGATTGAGGTGGGCGAGGTGGTATTGGCGCGTAGCGTCGCATAATCCATTTTTGCCGGGCGTTCTTCGGGACCAGGCTCAAAACGCCAGAAATAAGCGGCGAGGGAGCCGAATTCTGCCTGCAATTCCAAGGCCCGTTGGGCATTGTTGATGGTGGAAACGATCTTGCCGCGATGGCGGACGATGCCGGTATCGGCTAGGCAACGGGCAATATCCGCATCATCGAACTGTGCCACTTTTGCAAAGTCGAAACTGGCAAAGGCAGCCCGAAAATTCTCCCGCTTGCGCAGGATGGTTAGCCAGGACAGGCCGGATTGAAAGCCTTCCAGGCAGATTTTCTCAAACAGGCGGTGGTCGTCGGTAACAGGGCGGCCCCATTCCTCGTCATGATAGTGGCGGTAATCGGCAAGCCCCCCATGCCACGAACAGCGCAATACGCCGGCGTCATCTGCAATCAATCCCGCACTATCCATTCCCGCTCCCCTTGTTCGATTTTTTGTTTACTCTTTGTTCACCGTCTTTTCAAACGAAATACTAACCCTGACAAAAGCTTTCGTGCTTGACGGCAATTTGAATGAAGGCGCGTTTACCATTTCCACAAGCGGCGGTGGCAGGTTGATCCCAACGGACTGTGGGTCCTGATCGTTTAAAAAAATGGGTTTAGCCGATGCTGCCACCGCGTTTTCTCCTGAAAGCCAGTCTTGCCTTGTCAGTGATGCTCACCTTACCGGCCATAGCCGGGCAAGCTTTGGCGCAGGATCGCTATCAAATTCGGCCACCGGTTGTCGTCAGCCCGGACCTCGCAGCGCCATGGCTATTGCAATTGGGTGTGCGGGCTGAGCCACCAGCCGTTAATCCGAGCAGGCCTTCTGCCGCCCAGCCCGTTTACTATCGCCCGGTGACCAAGCCGGTTCCGCAACAATACCGCCAACCTGCCGCTTCCGCTGCACCGCTGCGGCCTGCGCTTCAACAAGCGTCGGCCATGCCCGCGCCCAGACAGATGTCGGCGACGCCCGCACAATTCCTGCCGCAGGTTGTCGCTTACCAGACCAGAGAAAAGCCGGGCACGCTGGTGATCGATACGAATAATCGCTTTCTCTATCTGGTGATGGACGGAGGAATGGCCCGCCGCTATGGCGTCGGCGTCGGCAAGCCCGGTTTTGAATGGGCGGGCGAGCACAAGGTGACCCGCAAGACAGAGTGGCCGGAATGGATTCCGCCGCAGGAGATGATCGCGCGCGAAGCTGCCAAGGGCCATTATCTGCCGGCCCGCATGCAGGGTGGGCCGGAAAATCCATTGGGCGCACGGGCGCTTTATCTTGGCTCGACCCTCTACCGTATTCACGGGACCAACGCGCCATGGACAATCGGCTATGGCGTGTCTTCCGGCTGTATCCGGATGCGTAATCAGGATGTAACGGATCTCTATGGCCGCGTACCCGTGGGTACGAAAGTTATCGTGATGTGACCAGAGGTAGGCTGCTGATTTCAAGTCACACTCTTGTCACTTTTTTGACAAAATCGACCGGAGACGGCTTGCAACATTGCTAAGCTTGGATAGTTTTACTCGAACTGTTTGGAGAGGGAAATTGCCTATGCGGATGAGGGGAACGGGTGTGGCGATGGCCGCATTGATGATGGCAGCACTGGCATTGCCAGCTTCAGGTTCGGCTGCACCGAGAGCGGACGATCCGGCCAGCTCGACGGCCAGCAGCGTTGTAACACCGCAGATGATGAAGCGGGAGGTTCCCGATAAATTCAAGCGGCGGCTGGTACGGCTCAGAACCGATGAGGCGCCGGGTACTGTTATCATCGATACCAATAACAAGTTCCTGTATCTCGTTGAGGGCAATAACCGGGCGATCCGCTACGGCGTCGGCGTCGGGCGCGAGGGTTTCGGCTGGTCGGGTGTCGTCAATATCGGCCGGAAGGTGGAATGGCCAAGCTGGCGTCCACCGGAAGAAATGCGCGTGCGTGAAGCGCGTCGTGGTCATATCCTGCCCGTCGTGCAGGAAGGAGGACCGGATAATCCGCTCGGTGCGCGCGCCATGTATCTCTACAAGGGCAATCGCGATACGATTTTTCGCATCCATGGCACCAATCAGCCATGGTCAATCGGGCTGAACCTGTCCTCGGGTTGCATCCGTATGAACAACAGGGATGTCGAGGATCTCTATGCCCGCGCCGAAATCGGCAGCAAGGTTATCGTGGTCGGTCCCGGCAATAAGCAGGGCGAAGTGAGTTTCGATGACCGTGGTATCGACCTGCTGCGGACGATCTTCGGCGGCTGATGCCGGATTCTCGCCCTCGAGAAATTTCGAATATCTGACATGCATCAAAGGCTTGAGATATTCGAAAGCGAAATAAGAAGAGTCGTGTTCAATGGCTCTTCTTATAATATGCTATTTCACGACGACTCGCTTGGTGCAGCCGGGTTAACCCGATCCCTCGCCTTGCAAAACCAAACGAGAATTCAGCCATCTACTTACCTTGCTATAAAACTGCAATTACAGTGAGATGCCAGCGCGGCGAGCGGCACCGACCGCGGCGGTGCGGGTAGTGACCTTGAGCTTTGCGAAAATATTGCGCAGATGAAATTTGATGGTGTTGTCGCTCAAGGCCAGTTTACGACCGATTTCCTTATTGCTGAAGCCCTGGCTGAGCAGCGCCATGACAGCAAGTTCTCTGTCTGTCAGCGCGGATGACGAGAGACCGTGAAGCGGCATGTCTTCGCTGGTCTCCGGCGCCACCTTTCCTTCCGGTAGCAGGGCTTGTAGCCGTTGACGCAGAACTGCCGACATCGGACTTTCCTCGGCAATTGCCCTGAGATCGCCCAGGAAATCGTCGCCTTCAATCCAGATCATGGCCCGAAAATCTTCCATCGGAAAGGTCAACAGCAGATCTTCCAGGCGGGCCGCAACGATCTCGCGTTTTTCCTCGGCAATCAACAGACGCATGTCGAGAAGCGCCAGTTCCACGCTGCGAAGATCGTGGATTTTCGTTGGTTGCTGGCTGATCAGGATGGAAAGCGCTTGTCTGGCGCGCTCGAGATCGCCGCGAACCAAATGGATGCGTGCCCAAAGCAGAGCCGGCGTCAATCCACGCAAATGGATCGCCAGATTATTATCCGGCACCGAGGTGATGTCTTCCATGCCGAAGCCATGGGCCTTTGCGTAGCGAATCGCCTGCTCAACATCACCGCTTTCCAACAGGAGCAACACCCGGGCGCCGTCGATCAGCCGGATCAACCGATGAAAACCACGCCGCTTGGCCGCCGACCGTGTCCGGTCCGCCAGCGCATGGGCCGCGGTCATGTCGCCCTCTAGTCGGAAGATCATCTGCTGGGCGGTAAACCCAGCGGCCAGAAGATCGAACCAGGCATCATGGCGCTCCAGATGCGGCAAGGCCCAGCGCAGACAAGGCCCGGCGGCCTCCAGATCGCCACGCATGACCAGCAATTCTGCCTTGAGCACCTGTCCCAAGGCGTCGAGATCGGTGCCTTTGCCAATGCAGGCCTGCACTTCATCGATTAACTGCTGATAATACTCCTCAGCGCCGGAGCAATCGCCACTGAAAAAAGCAGCCTGGCCGATATGGGTGTAAAGATGTACCGCGCCGAAATCAGCACCGCCGTCACGGAACGTCTGAACCGCAAGATGGCCGTAATGCAAGGCCCGATCCATGTCGCTGCGGTCGAGGAAATTATAAGACAGCATATTCAACACCATGGCGCGGTGTACGAGTTCGGTGCTGGCAATGTCTGTCAGATCGTTTTCCAATGCGGCCAAGTCTTCGGCGCAGGCGGGGCGGTCGAAATACAGCCCCAGCAGAACACGGACCACTCGCAGATCACTGGTGAACGTATCCGGAGCAGCCGTGTCGGCCCTCTCCGCAATACCGAGATAATGGTTGGCGGCATCAAGATGCCCGGCTTTGGCACTGACCACCGACAGGCCAAGCGTGGTCAGTGGAAAACAGGTGAGATCAATAGCCGAAACATTGGCCATGATGGAGTTGAACACGCTGGCACCCCCTCGGCTGGTCGTATAGACCCGCCGCCAGCCGCCGCTGGTCTCGACGATTTCCGCAGCCAGATTGGCATTGCCACTCATCAGTGCATGGCGCACGGCAGCATCGAAATCACCTGTTGTTTGGAACCAGCGCGCTGCCCGTTCCAGAACATCCTGGACTTGATAGCCACGTCGAGCGGCCTCTTCCTTCAGGAAGGCATTGAAAACCGGGTGGTAGCGGATCCAGCCGCCACCGCCAGCCAGGAGGGCGACCGGCAGGGCATGATCTCCCAGTTTGCCAAGCAAGTCGGCGCTATGGGCATCCGCGAAGACGGCCTCGACCAGGTCGCGATTGACGGTAGGGAAAGGCGCCGTCTTTAAAAGCAGTTCCTGCACATCTTCAGGCAGATTGGCAAACACCTGCTCCGACAAATAGCTACCCATTTCGGCATTGCCGCCGTCGAAGGTGGTGAACAGCGTGCCGCCATCGACATTTTCGGCAATCAGCAACCGGATCATCTGCAAGGCAACCGCCCAGCCTTCCGTCCTTTTATTGAGCCCAGCGACTTGCTCCCGGCTCAAGCTGGCAGTCTGTCCGGCAAAAAACTCCTCAGCTTCCTGGTCGGAAAACCCCAGTTCGGCAATATTGACCTGGCGGAATTCGCCTTTCAACCGCAGTGCGGATACCGGAAAACGCGGTGGCGTGCGCGAAATCAGCACCAGCTTCAGGTGGTTCAGCGTCTGGTCGCCCAACAGGCGCGCGACGATTGCCTCGGTCGCATCGGTCTGGGCGAAGTGATAGTCATCCAGAAACAGGATGACCGGCTCGGTGATCTTGCGCAACCGCGTGGATAACAAGGCCAGAAGCGAGGCGACGGTCATGCTGGAATCAACACCCGTGCCTTCTTCCAGACGCAGGGCGTTGACGGCTTCCAGCAGCAACAGGAGGAACTGTGTCTGGTCGCTATATTCCTGATCCAGCGCAAGCCAGGAGAGGCTGTAGCCTTCGGCGCGCAGGGTATCGAACCATTGCGCAGCCAGGGATGTCTTGCCATAGCCAGCCGGCGCAATGATGGTGGTCACCCGTTTCAATCCGCCAGCGGAAAGATGCGACAGGATTGCCCTGCGCTTGATCGCGCTCTGGGTACTGATCGGGGGCTGAAATCGCAGAGTGAAGTTCATGAAGAAAACGTGCTATGTCGCATCCGCTTTGGCAAGCCTGTTCTGATGTAATCGAAACATTACAAACATATCAACCGGTAAAAAATTATATTAACCAAGCAAAACCCATGTAATTTTTAGGGTATTATTGCAAAAGCTAAATTATAACGCAGCCTCATCTTTCGTAAGGCTGATGCCAGTATGAACCAGACCCGGCGTCAGGCAAAAGCGTCCTTCGATCACTGTTCCGGCCGGAAATTCCACATGGAGGCGTGACAGCAATTCGGCGGTAAACAGACCATCCCGATGCGGATCGATCCGGATCAGCGCGTCTTCGAACCAGAACATTTTTTCAACCAATGGATAAAGACATTTGAACAGGCTCTCCTTGGCAGAGAACACCAGGGTGGTATGAAGTTCCGGCAAAAGAGAGCTGCTGGCCCCAAACCTGTCCTCCGGACCGCAGATCCGCTCTCGGACATTGCCCATGACCTGCGCTGTCATAATCTGTTCTGTGTCCATGCCAAGGCCGCGAAATCGAGCCGCATCGGCAACGGCTGCCGCAGCAAATCCGTGCGTATGGGTGATCGAGCCTACCAGCCCTGGGGGCCAGACCGGTTCGCCACGCGGTCCAGCTGTAACGGGTGCCGCAGGCTGGCCGGTTTGCGCCGCAATCGCCTCCATGGCGCAGAACCGTCCGCCCACATATTCCGCCTTGCGTTTGGCGACCGCCTTTCCCATGCTTTCCGGCAGGGGTACGCCAAGTTCCATTGCCGCTTCCGGCGTAAAATCATCGTGACGGAAGCAAACAGCGCGATGCGAGATGAAGGCCTCGAAAAGCGGAGGCACAGGGCATGAGGAGTATATTTCCACCTGATTATTGGCCCGCTGGCTCATGAAAAACCCTTGAATACGTCTTGAATTGAAAGAAATGCAGATCAACCCACCAGCAAGCCTCGCTTACAGCGGTTGTTGCAACAAATACTCTTCGGCCTCTTCACGTGACATGGCAAGCACGCGTTGCACCAGATCGAAGCCAAAGCCATTGCGTGCCATGCCCGACATTTCCTTCATTCTCTGCCGTTCATCGCCGTCGCTGCGGCGAAAGGGGCCATAGCCGCGCTTTCTGGCAAATCGAATGGCGGCGGGCAGGTCGTCCATATCCTCTAGCGCTGCCCTCACCACGTCCTTCTCGATACCCTTGCGCGCCAGGGTCTGGGCGATAGCACGTCTGGATTTGCCGCTGCGCGCCGCCGATTGCGACTTGATCTGCGCGTACGTATCATCGTCCAGCGCCAGCATCTGGCGGCCAAAGCGCACGGCTTCGGCGGCCAGCGCCTCCACCGTCTCCGGCTCGATGCCCTCATATTTCTGTCGTGCCTTGCGGGAGACGGCGTCGCGCAATTCCCGCTCGCTCATCATCCGTCGGCCAAGACGATAGGCGGCAGAATTGCGCGCCCAGGCCATCATCCGCGGTTTCGGCTGCAAAGGGTCCGGTTGCGCCTCGCTGTCGAACAGGGTTTGCGTCTCGCCTGTCATCTCGCTCGTCGTTCCAATGCTGGCCATGCCTCTATTGTTCGTCTGATGATGGACGCTATATCACTTTGTTATGGAAGACGACAGGACTGCCCAGCGAGGTGGGCCTCTAGAATTTGGCAGGGTCATATTGAACCAGACAGATTCTTATTCCTGTTGTTTTCGTTTGTCTTTTCGAGAAAATCCCGTTGCATTTTTCCCTGAGGCAAACTCTAAACCAATGTGAATTTTGAAATGAAAGACACCATGACACATCAACAGAACCTCCAAATTCAGCTTGCATCCCGTCCAACTGGCGCTCCAGCCGCCGATAATTTTCGGCTGGAAACAGGGTCTGTGGGCGAGCCCGCCGACGGCGAGGTTCTGCTGCAAATCCTCTATCTGTCTCTCGATCCCTATATGCGCGGACGCATGAGCGCTGCGAAATCCTATGCCAAGCCGGTTGAGATTGGCACCGTGATGGAGGGCGGTACAGTTGCCCGCGTGATCCGCTCAAGACACAATGATTTTCAAGAGGGCGACATCGTTCTCTCCCATTCCGGCTGGCAAAGTTATGCGATAGCCAAGGGAGAGACGCTGCGCAAGATCGATCCGTCGGCAGCCCCCATCAGTACCGCGCTCGGCGTGCTGGGCATGCCGGGATTTACCGCCTATGCGGGATTGCTGACCATTGGCAAGCCAAAGCCTGGCGAAACGGTCGTGGTGGCCGCGGCCAGCGGCGCGGTTGGCTCTGCGGTCGGTCAGATTGCCCGCCTCAAAGGTGCGCGCGCGGTCGGCATTGCCGGCGGGGCTGACAAATGCGCTTTTATCAAAAACGAACTCGGTTTCGACGCAGTGGTCGATCACCGCTCTCCTGATTTTGCCCAGGAGCTGGCACAGGCCTGCCCTGATGGCATCGACATTTATTTCGAAAATGTCGGTGGTGATGTCTGGAAAGCGGTGTTCCCGCTGCTCAATAGCTTTGCGCGTGTGCCGGTCTGTGGGCTGATTGCCCAGTATAACCAGTCCGTGGAGGATGCGCCCGGCCCGGACCGTCTGCCGATGACCATGCGCGATATTCTGACCAAGAGCCTGACCGTGCGGGGCTTTATCCAACGCGAATTTGTTGATCAGTTTCCGCAATTCCAGCGGGAGGCGGCAGGCTGGATTGCCGATGGATCGCTGCGCTACCGGGAAGACATTGTCGATGGGTTGGAAAATGCCCCTCAAGCCTTTATCGGTCTGTTGGAGGGCAAGAATTTCGGCAAATTGCTGGTGCGCGTTTCACAGTAAAGTATTACACGGTCATCTTCCGGCGGCAAAATCCGCAAGCTTGTTGCCGGAAAGTCGGTAGCGTATCCATTCGGTCTGCGGCTCTGCACCGACAGCATCATAGACCCGGATGGCTGGCTCGTTCCAATCCAAAACGCTCCATTCGAACCGGCCACAGCCGGTATCGACGGCAAGTTTTGCCAGATAGCGCAGCATGGCCCGCCCGGCACCGCCGCCGCGATGGGCCGGATCGATGTAGAGATCTTCGAGATAAAGCCCCTTGCGGGCCTGCCAGGTGGAGTAATTATAAAACCAGATCGCGTGACCAACAGGGTTCCCCTGCTTTTCCAAGAGGACGGCAAAGGCAACGGCTCCGTCACCAAACAACGATTGATGCAAGCTTTCGACGGTGGCCTTCACCTCATGCTCGGCTTTTTCGAAAATCGCCAGATCGGTGATGAAGCGAAGGATAACCGGCACGTCCTCTGGACGCGCTTCGCGGATGGAGAAATCCATATAGAAACCTCAAAAGAAAAGCAGGCCATTTCGGGCCTGCCTGATATTTTTGCTGAAAACACCAATTTTTGGAGACACCAGACCTTATTGGAAAGGCATCCACCAGGATTTGTTGGAATTGGACATTTCCGCTTCCTTCTGGCGACGTTTTTCCTTCTTGGCTTCTGGTTCGCCCAGATCGTCCAGCTTGGCCTGATCTACTTCACGGTAGGAAGCCGGTGGATCGGACAGAACCCGGCGCTGGTCGATATAGGCGCCCTTCTGAAGCTTGCGGGCGTCGCGGAAGGCCTGCCATTTCTGGGTTTCGGTCATCGTGCCATTGGTGCCGTTGCCATCAAGAAGCGGCGAACGATAGCTTTGGTTGCCACGGTTGGCATCGGCTTCGGCCACGAGCCTTGTGCGGGTATCCTCAGGGCTTTCGACCCAATCGGGATTATCCTTGCTGGCCAGGGACTGCTGCGGCTGTACCAGCTGTGCGGTCTCACCCTTGGGCGGCAGAACGAGGTCTGGGCGCGGATTATATGCCGTGTTTGTCGTTGGCTTCTTGCTGCCAATAGAGGCGGCCGAGCCAACATCGTCCACCAATTGTTCCATAGACGTCTTATCTGTGCCATAGGTCGGGCCGCTGGTGCAGCTGCTCAAGGCAGAGCAGGCAGCAAACATGCCAACAAGAACCATCCGTGCCTTAACCATCAATACCTTCCAGCCTTTTTCATGTCCCGGACCCAAAGTTCCGTCAGTCGTTGCAAGCATCCTACCATCCAGCCTCATGCTGAACCGACGGATATCCGCACCGCTGTCGCGTGTATGGCTTCAGATCGGAACCTCCCGCGCGCCTTATACAGCAAGCTCAGGAGAACATCAAATCGGCCATACCGGCACCAACCTGAATAATTATCAGGCGGCATCTTCCCGCCTGATAGAAAATTCCGGCCAATTTCAGGCAGCTTCTACCGGATGATCCTAAAAAGCGCAAATCATCCGGTAAATATTCATCTGTCAGTCAAGTGTCAGTTCGCGCAGGGCCGCCGCATCCCGTGCGGAAACATCGGGATAGTCAGGGTCGGAGCCGACATCGTCGGTGATCCGCCAGGAGCGGGCGCATTTGCGGCCTTCCGCCAGTTTCGGCTCAACTGAGACCGCACCCACATCTGACAACCGGAAGGCCTCGGACGGACCTTCACCCTTAACCACCGAAATGGCCGAGGTGATGCAGATTTCGGCAAAATCCTGACCCTCAAGGGCGGCCATGAGATCCGCATCAGCAATATGCACGACGGGAGCCGCTTCCAGCGAGGAGCCGATGCGCTTGTCCTTGCGCTCCACTTCCAGCGCGCCTGTCACGACGGAGCGCACCTTGCGGATCTTTGCCCATTTGCCGTCCAGCGGCTGGTTCAGCCACTGGACTGGAATCGGCGGGAACTGTTCCAGATGCACGGAGACCGCATCCGGGCTGCGCGACAGCCAGGCTTCCTCTGTGGTGAAGGGCAGCATTGGCGCCAGCCACAGCACCATGCAATCGAACAGCTTGCGGATCACGAACAGGGACGCCCGGCGGCGCGGCGAAGACGGCGCGTCGCAATAGAGCGCATCCTTGCGGATATCAAAGTAGAAGGCCGATAGCTCGACATTGGCAAAATCGGTGAGCGCCCGGGTGATCTTCTTGAACTCGAAAGCGTCATAGCTGTCGCGCACCAGCACATCCAGCTCGGCCAGCCGATGCAGCATCAGCTTTTCCAGCTCCGGCAAGGCGTCATAGGCAATGTCTTCGCCATGGTCATGAGCCAGTGTGCCGAGCATCCAGCGAACCGTATTGCGGATTTTGCGGTAGGCATCGACATTGGTCTGGATGATGGCTTTGCCCAGACGCTGATCTTCCCAGTAATCGGTGTTCATCACCCAAAGACGCAGGATATCGGCACCGGACTGGGCCATAACATCCTGAGGCGAAATGGTATTGCCGATGGATTTCGACATTTTACGACCATCTTCCGCCATGGTGAAGCCATGGGTGATGACGGCGTTGTAAGGCGCACGGCCACGGGTGGCGCAGGATTCCAACAAGGATGAGTGGAACCAACCGCGATGCTGATCCGAGCCTTCGAGATAGACATCGGCAGGCCATTTCAGGTCCGGGCGATCTTCCAGCGTGAAGGTGTGGGTGCAGCCCGAATCGAACCACACATCGAGAATGTCGCGTACCTGCGTCCAGCGCTCTTGGTTTGGCACGCCTTCGAGGAAGCGTTCCTTGGCACCGTCGGCAAACCATGCATCCGCACCTTCAACCTCAAAGGCTTCCAGAATACGGGCATTGACGGTCTCGTCTTGCAGAACTTCGCCAGCCTCATCGGCAAACACGCAGATCGGAACGCCCCATGCACGCTGACGCGACAGCACCCAGTCCGGACGGCCTTCGATCATGGCGCGCAGGCGGTTCTGGCCAGCGGCGGGCACGAAACGGGTGTCGTCAATGGCGCCAAGGGCGCGTGAGCGCAGCGTGGTGCCATCGCCCAATTCCTTGTCCATATAGACAAACCATTGCGGCGTGTTGCGGAAGATCACAGGCTTTTTTGAGCGCCATGAATGCGGATAATCATGCTTGATCCGGCCACGGGCAAACAGGTTGTTGGCAGAGATCAGGGCCTCGATAACACGCTTGTTGGCATCACCCTTCTTGCCGTTGTCGTCCATCACACGGGCAGCACCGCCTTCGGCCGATGGGCCAAAGCCGGGCGCGTCTTCGGTGTAGAAGCCAGCGTCATCGACAGTGAAGGGGATTTTCGACGAAATGCCACGGCCTTCGAGTGCGCGGGCAGCCGACATCCATGCATCAAAGTCTTCACGACCATGGCTGGGGGCAGTGTGGACAAAGCCTGTACCGGCATCATCGGTTACGTGATCGCCGTCGATGAGGGGAACAGGGAAAGAATATGGCGGACGCAGATCATACTCTATGCTTTCGCCAGAACCTTCGGCTCTATCGTAGCGGATATGGTTCGCCAAATTCGCGTAGAGTGGCTTCAACTCTTCTTTAAAGCTTTCGAAACCGCCGCCAAAGCCGCTCCCCTCTTCAATGACTATTCCATCAAGTGGACTTAGCGGATGGACGCAGGAGATGGCACCAAGTTCTTCAGCCGTAACCTGACGAACGCGTTTGAACTCCAGCTTGGCCTTGGCAAACGCATCTGCCGCTAGCTTATCGGCAAAGATCAGCTTTTCGCCGGACTGCGGGCCGAAATCATTGGCGGCCTCGGTGACTTCATAAAGACCGTATTCGATCTTGGACGAGAACGAGATCGCACGGTTACCGGGTATAGTCCAAGGCGTGGTGGTCCAGATGACGACGAAAGAACCATCTAGATCACCTGAAGCATCAACCACGGGAAACTTCACCCAGATCGTATCACTTTCAACCTCGTGATACTCCACCTCGGCCTCGGCCAAGGCGGTGCGTTCCACCACCGACCACATGATCGGCTTGGAGCCACGATAGAGCTGGCCGGACTTGGCGATTTTCAGCAATTCGCCAGCGATGCGGGCTTCCGCGTGGAAATTCATAGTGGTGTAGGGATTTTCAAAATCGCCTTCGATGCCGAGGCGTTTGAATTCTTCCGACTGTACCTTGATCCAACCAGCGGCAAAATCACGGCATTCCTGACGAAATTCGTTGATCGGAACTTCGTTCTTGTCCTTGCCCTTTTCGCGGTATTTTTCCTCGATCTTCCACTCGATGGGAAGGCCGTGGCAATCCCAGCCGGGCACGTAATTGCTATCAAACCCGCGCATCTGGAACGAGCGGGTGATCACGTCTTTCAGGATCTTGTTCAGCGCGTGGCCGATGTGGATATTGCCGTTGGCATAGGGAGGGCCATCATGCAGCACGAATTTTTCGCGGCCAGCGGCGGAAGCGCGCAGCTTTTTGTAAAGCCCCATCTGCTGCCAACGGGCAACGATTTCCGGCTCTTTTTGCGGCAGGCCTGCACGCATCGGAAACTCCGTCTGCGGCAGGGCCAGCGTGGCGGAATAGTCTTTTTTATCAGTCGTCTCGGTCATGATCTAGCCATAGATGAGAGGCGGCAATATTGCGCCTGAAAGAAGAGAAAGTCGGTGACGGGGCGTGGCAGAGCACACGCCGAAAACCCGGACCCTCCGGCAGCTCCTAGAGCGCGCGGAAGGCCGGGCCAATAATTCGCCCGATAATACGGAAAGCTATGGTCAACCCGACTGTTCTCATGATGGCGTTTGTTTAAGCGGTTTCACACCGAAAGAGAAGAGGGAAAGAGACGAGGCAAAACAACAAGGCGGCCAAGACCGCCTTGCCGAAATTGAAAACCCGGATCACGCCCGCGCCGGTACCTTGGCTGGGGTGATCAGGTTGACCACCACCGCCACAACAATATTTGCTAGCAGCGCCAGAATGCCGGTATAGACGGTGAACTGCGTGTCCCCGAAGCTCAGCGTATGCAGCGGCTTCAAACCATTCAGCCAGACCAGCCAGGTGCCGCCGACAAAGCCGACCACCCAGCCCGCCAGCAGGCCGGGAACCCGGAACCAGTTGGAAAACAGCCCGAAAATCAACGCTGGCAAGGTCTGCAAGATCCAGACGCCGCCCAGAAGCTGAAGATCCAGCGCAAACTGGGTCGGCAGGAAGACAATCACCAGCAGCGCCCCGACCTTGACCACCAGCGAGGTGATTTTTGCCACCTGCGCTTCCCCCGCGTGCGACACATTCGGGTTGACATAGGCCTTCCAGAAATTGCGGGTGAACAGATTGGCGGCACCAATGCTCATCACCGCTGCTGGCACCAGAGCGCCAATGGCGATGGCAGCAAAGGCAAAGCCCGCAAACCAGCTTGGAAACAGCGTCTGGAACAGCATCGGCACGATGTCATTCGGGGTAGCCGGTTTCAGGCCTGCCGCATGGCCCATATAGCCGAGCAGCGCCAAAAGCCCCAATAGCAGCGTATAGGCAGGCAGCAGCATGGCATTCTTGCGGATGGTATTGGCGCCGTTCGAGGCAAAAATGCCCGTCAGCGTGTGCGGATACATGAAGGCCGCCAGCGCCGAACCGAAGGCCAGTGTCGCATAGGCCACATATTGATTGCCACCCAGCAACAGCCCGCCGGAACCCTTGGCCTGGAAGGCCGCATCGGCACTGGCAAACACATTGGCATAACCGCCAAGCTTCATAGGGATCGCGGCGACGGCAACAATCACCACGATATAGATCATGATGTCCTTGACGAAAGCGATCAGCGCCGGAGCGCGCAAGCCTGCGGAATAGGTGTAGAGCGCCAGAATGATAAAGGACACCATCAGTGGCACTTCGCCATGCAGGCCAAGCGCTTTCAGCACGGCGGCCATGCCGACCAGCTGAAGAGCGATGTAGGGCATGGTGGCAATCACCCCTGTCAGCGCTACCACCAGCTCCAAAGCGCGAGAGCCGTATTGGCCATGCACGACATCGCCTGCCGTCACATAGCCGTGCTCCTTGGCACGCCGCCACAAAACCGGCATGACCAGAAACACAAAGGGATAGACAATGATCGTGTAGGGGAGCGCGAAGAACCCATAGGCGCCAACCGCATAGACCAGCGCCGGAACGGCAATGACCGTATAGGCGGTATAGAAATCGCCACCCACCAGAAACCAGGTGATCCATGTGCCGAATTTGCGCCCGCCAAGCCCCCATTCATCGATATGGGCCATGGTCTCCGGCTTGCGCCAGCGCGAGGCGACAAAACCCATGACGGTGACAAGCGCGAAGAAGAAGATGAAGACGGCAAGCGCCGTGGGATCGATCTCAGTCATCATGGGGCATGCTCCTGTAGGCGATGTAAATCAGGAGCGATGTCAGGGGTACCCACATCAACTGGTACCAATAGAAAAATGGAAAGCCGAACAGTGAAGGCTCACGAATATTATAAAATGGAACCCATAACAGGCCGATATACGGAATAATCAGCAGCCAGCAGGCCGCTGTCCAAATACGTTTTTGCATGAAACCCTCTCCCGCAAAAGCAGAGGCGCAACTGCATTGTGCGCCTCAAAGCCTCGCAATCATTTCCGATTCACAGCCGGGCTGCAACCTGAAACAGAAAGCCTTGCGGTCGAAAGACAGGGAGCGGTCCGTCAGGCGGCTGGAGCGCGGATGTGGTCGCTGGTGAAGCGCCCCAGTTCCACAGTCACCGAGGCGGGCGCACGGCAAATCTCGTTCATGTGGTGATCGCATTCGCTGGCGGCAAAGCGCAAGGCGGCGTCCTCCGTTGCAAAGAGACCTCCGACCTGGCCCGCCCGATCATGCACGACCCACCAGCCATGATGATCCCGTCCGATGGTAAAGCGCGGCCCGGTCTTTTTGAAGGGTGAAATATTATCCGACATAGCGCCCATGGTGAGCATCTCCTTTGACTGAAGGGATTATACAAAGCATCATTGAAAATGACTCTTTGTATTCCTTTTGAAAATATCTCAAGCCTCTGACGCATTTGAGATATTTTCAATTTTTCAAGTCGAGGATGCCTCAGCATCTTCGAAGCTTGGTATTAAGAGGCCTTGGCAGATGTTTTTACAGAATGATTGCCAAGGAGGGTGATGGCGGTGCGTATCAGCGCCTGCGCCTCGTCGCCAACAGGCGTCAAGGGCAAACGCAATTCCGGGGTCAAGCACCGGATGAGACTGAGCGCTTGTTTGGCGGCAGCGACCGGATGTTCCAGATCAAGTGCCGCAAAGAGCGGCAGCAGCCTGTCCTGAAGCACGCATGCCGCCGCGATATTCCCGTAGCGAAAGGCATTGTGCATGGAGGCGACCTGGCGCGGTGCGATATTGGCGGACAACGAAAAGCCGCCATGCCCACCTGCTAGCGTGAAGGCAAGTGCGCTGCGATCATGGCCCGAATACCAATGTATACGAGCGCGGCAGGCGGCGGACACCTGCGCCAGACGGGTAACATCGCCGGTGCAATCCACCAGCCCGACAACCGAGGGTACGCATGCCAAGGCTTCCGCCAGATCCGGCGTAATATCGACAGCGCTTCGTGCCGGGCAATTGACGATAACCAGCGGAAGGTCAACCGCCTCAGCCACAGTTTTGATATGGGCAAGCAAGCCCTTCTGTGACGGCTTGCTATAAAACGGGGCAACCAGAACAGCCGCATCTGCCCCAAGCGCCTTTGCATGCAACGTCAACTCCAGGCTGCTGCGCGTACAATTGGTGCCCGTGCCAACAAGAACCGGAACAGCACCTTTTGCCGCGGCGACAGCGGTTCGGATGACGGCAATGCGCTCGTCACGCGTCAAGCTGTAGGCTTCGCTATTTTCCCCGCAGACCACTAAGCCGGCCATTCCGGACTGGATCTGATATTCGATCAGGCTGGCAAGGCCCGCGTGATCGACCTCGCCATTGCTAAACGGGGTAATGAGATCTGCATAAGCGCCATCGGGCAGAAGGCGAGGCATGAACATGAACGGCTCCAAAGGTTCAAGCAGACGCGCGGGACCGCGCCACGACGATCAGCACCGACAGAATGGCCGCCGCCCGGTCACAATGCGTTGCGGACAGCATTTGATCAGGCTCTCCATCCCTGAGAACAGCGATACGGCATGACCAGCGTCCTGAGGCACATTGCAGATTACGAATTTCAATTTCGGGATTGGCATTGGCTGCCAGCATCAACACGGCATCGAATATCGCGCCGGCGGCTGTCAGCGCGCTGAGCCTGGAATAAAGGCGAGGATTGCTGCGGCACGCCGCAAGCATCGGAATCGCGCGCACCGCATCCCATATGTGGTTTTCACGCAAATGGGATGCATCGGATACACGCTGCGACAACACGTCCAGCGGATCGGTGGTTTTGTGGCAACAGCTTTCGGCCACGTCCTTGGCAGGCATCGTCTTGACTTTCCACTGCGGGGGAATTGTGCGCGCATCATTTCCAGCGCGCTATGATCAGGCGATCAGCGCCACGGACAGCATGAGCATGCTGAACAACCCGAAAGCCCAGACGATGCGGTTTATCCGTGCGCGGCTTTTGCGATCATGCCGGACTCTACGGGAGACGCGGGCTCGGGGCATGCAATAGGCACCCGGCTCGATCGAGGACACACTGAAAAAACAAGGGTCATTGACGATCATGTTCATGCACTCTGTTGGTGACACGAACGATATAGGCGCGCCGATATAAGTTCTCGATTGGGAATCTGGTCGCGCTGTATAAATAATTCATAAAGACAGACCGGCTCGTCAGCCGACGTCAAAAGGTGATTTTACGGTCCAGTTCACCCAGAGGCTTAACGCCCGCCAACAATGCCCTTGCCTCCTCCGCATCGATATTGATCTGGGCGACCAGCGGATCGAGACCCTCGAATTTCCACTCGTCACGCAGATGTCCGAAGAAGGACACGCCGCAAATTTCTCCATAAAGATCGCCAGAGAAATCGAAAACGAAGGTTTCCAGCAACGCCGCACCATTTTCTGTCACCGTCGGACGATAACCGAAACTGGCGACGCCATCATGCAGCGAACCATCGGCCCGGCGCAGGCGCACGGCATAAATGCCGGGACGCAGGGTAGTTTCCGGCGAAAGCGCCATATTGGCCGTTGGGAACCCCAGGGTGCGGCCCAGTTGTTGGCCCTTGATCACCTCGGCTTCCACGGTAAAGCGATAGCCAAGCAGGCCCGCCACCTCGCTGATCGCGCCCTTGGCCAGCAGGCCCCGGATGCGGGTGGAGGAAACGACTTCGGCATTTTCATCGCGGAAGGCATCGAGAAGTGTGACACCGAAACCGTATTGCGCGCCCATCCCCATCAGGAAGGCCGGGCCGCCTTCGCGCCCTTTGCCGAAATGAAAATCGAAGCCGGTCACCACTTGGGCAGCCCCCAGCCAGTCCACCAGCACGGTCTTGACGAAATCCTCGGCGGAACGCTGCGAAAAATCCCGGTCGAATGGATATTCGATCACCGACTGAAACCCCATCGCCTCCAGAAGGCGGGCCTTGAGCGGCGCCGGGGTCAGCCGAAACACTGGGTCCTGTGGGGTGAACACCGCACGGGGATGCGGTTCAAAAGTCAGAACCAGAGCGGGAACGCCGCGTTGCTGTGCCAGTTCCAGCGCGCGTTCTAGCACGCTTTGGTGGCCACGATGCACGCCATCGAAATTACCGATGGCAACAACGCCGCCCTTCAGGCTGTCGGGCAGCCGGGTCTTCTTCTCATTGCGGTGAAAAACGGTCATTGCATTTTCCCGTCAGGCCAAGCGGGGCATCCACCACTTTGGCGTCGCGGCTTCTCGCTCCAGGTAAGCGTTCAGCATCGTCTCATCGGTCTTGCCGTTGGTGGTGTATTCGGCAGCATGGATACCGCCGCTCACATAGAGAAGATCAAGGCCGAAGCTGAGGGCGCCCCTCACGTCGGTCGGCATACCGTCGCCGATGGCGATGATGCGGCTGCGGTCAATTTGAGTGCCGCGTATTTCCTGCGCTTTCGCCAAAGCTGCTTCATAAATCGGGCTGTGCGGCTTGCCGGCATAGCGGGTTTCACCGCCCAGTTCAGCGTATATAGCCGCCAGCGCGCCAGCGCAGGGGACGAGCTTGTGACCACGTTCCACGATCAGGTCGGGATTGGCGACGATCATCGGAAGTCCGCGCTGGTTCAAGCCTTCTAGCATCCCGCGATAGTCTTCCGGCTGCTCCTCTTCGTCATTGAACAATCCGGTGCAAATAATGGCGTCGGCCTCGTCTGCCGGAACCAGTTCAACATCGAGCCCCTCAAACAGCGACAGATCCTGGCTCTGGCCGATCAGAAAAGCGCGGCGCGGGGCTTTTTCAATCAGTTTTCGCGTCACATCACCGGAAGAGACGATAGCGTCATAGGCCGTTTCTGGGACGCCAATTTGATCCAGCATTACCTTCACACGGTCAGATGGCCGTGAAGCATTGGTAATCAGCACGACGGAAACGCCATCGGCCCGGGCTTGCGACAGGGCCTCTCCTGCCGCCGGGAAGGCATCGATACCATTATGCAAAACGCCCCAGACATCCGAGAGGATGACATTGTAACCCTGGGTGATTTCATTGAGCGTATCGATAGGTTTTGCCATGGAATCCATTGCCTGCTGAAAGAACTGGCCTGACATGGCAAAGCTGCGCCGCAATTGCAAGAGATTTGCCGGAACATCAGGGTTTTCAGCTCCGTTCCGACGCTGATCACACGGCTTCAAGGTTCCACAGCAATCCAGCCACAGCAGCCAGACCCAGCACAATTACCATGCTGATCTTCAAGCGCATCAGCAGAAGCGCCGAGGCTGCAAACAGAAACAGCGACGGGATATCGAGCGAAGCAAGATGCGGCCACCAAAGGCCCGGAGCCCGCTCGCCCGGCCATAAGCTGCTGAACGGAATTCGATCCACTTTCGCAAACAGCACATGCAACCCGAACCAGACGGCGAGATTGCCGATCACCCCGACCACGGCAGCGGTAATGGCCGAAAGCGCTCCATCCGCCAGGCTATTGCCGCGCAAACGCTCGATCAACGGCGCACCGGCGAAGATGAACACGAAGCTTGGCACAAAGGTCGCCCAGGCCGTCAGCAATGCCCCGGCCATGCCTGAGATCAACGGCATTACACTATCGGCATCACGAAACGCCGCCAGGAAACCGACGAAGGAGAGGACCAGAACTAGGGGTCCCGGTGTGGTTTCGGCCAGCGCCAGCCCATCGACCATCTCGCCGGGGCGCAGCCATTGATAATGCTCCACTGCCACCTGCGCCACATAGGCCAGCACGGCATAGGCGCCACCGAATGTGACCAGCGCCATGCGGGCGAAAAACAGGAAAATCTCGGTGAGCCTCCCGTCGTCATCAACCAGCGCCAGCAAGGCCAGCGGCGCCAGCCAGAGGCCAATCCAGCCCAGAAACGATAGGGCTATATGCCACCAGTTCAGCGGTAGTTCCTCTATGGCAGGCTGTGGTTTCGAGACGGCCTGTCCAGAGGCGCGGATCAGCCCGGCCAGAGCGGCCAGCAGGACGACGACAGGAAAGGGTAATGCCAGACAAAACAGCGCAAGAAAGGCGACTACTGCGACAAGCCGGTGAAAGGTTGATTTCAGCGCCCGAGTGCCGATGCGGAGCAGCGCTTGCAGGACAATCGCCAGCACCGCAGCCTTTAACCCGAAAAACAGGCCCGCAACCCAGGCAATATCGTGATAGAGCGCATAGGCCGCCGAAAGCCCGATCATCACAGCAAGACCTGGCAGCACAAACAGCAGACCGGCAATCAGCCCGCCCCGAATACCGGCATTCAGCCAGCCGATATAGGTCGCCAGTTGCTGGGCCTCTGGCCCAGGCAACAGCATGCAATAATTCAACGCATGCATAAAACGCGCTTCGGAGAGCCATCGTTTTTCATCAACGACAATCCTATGCATCAAGGCGATCTGGGCAGCGGGGCCCCCGAATCCAAGAAGACCGATAGACCAGAATGCCGCGCAGAGCGCACCAAGCGGCACAACCGGAACATGGTCTTGCCTTTTTGCCATGTCAGAGCGTTCCGTCATGCGCGCGTCGTCCCATTCAGGCATATATTTTTTGAGCGGCATCCTTGACTCAGTCAGGAACCGTCCTTATCTCAGGCTCGCTAGCACTCGAACTGACTGAGTGCTAACAATATCCATGCGGGGCCGTTTCGGCCCGCGAATGTCATTTGATCGAGGGATTAGACAATGGCAAGCACCAATTTCCGTCCGCTGCACGACCGCGTTGTTGTTAAGCGCGTTGAGTCCGAAGAAAAGACCAAGGGCGGCATTATCATTCCTGACACCGCCAAGGAAAAGCCGGCTGAAGGCGAAATCATCGCTGTCGGCCCAGGCGTTCGCGACGACAAGGGTGCGCTCGTTGCCCTGGACGTCAAGGTTGGCGACCGCGTTCTGTTCGGCAAGTGGTCCGGCACCGAAGTCAAGCTCGATGGCGTTGACCTGCTGATCATGAAGGAAGCCGACATCATGGGCGTAATCGGCTGATTTAGCCTGATTACCCCTTCTTCCTTTTAGACAATTCACCAATGGGTTAGACACCCGGGAGTTTGAAAAATGGCTGCTAAAGAAATCAAGTTTGGCCGCACTGCGCGCGAAAAGATGCTGCACGGCGTTGATATCCTCGCTGATGCTGTAAAGGTAACACTCGGCCCTAAGGGTCGTAACGTTATCATCGACAAGTCGTTCGGCGCTCCGCGCATCACCAAGGACGGTGTATCGGTTGCCAAGGAAATCGAACTGGAAGACAAGTTCGAAAACATGGGCGCACAGATGGTTCGGGAAGTTGCTTCCAAGACCAACGACATCGCAGGCGACGGCACCACCACTGCTACCGTTCTGGCCCAGGCGATCGTGCGCGAAGGCAACAAGGCTGTTGCTGCCGGCATGAACCCAATGGACCTGAAGCGCGGCATCGATCTGGCTGTTGCTGAAGTTGTGAAGGACCTTCAGGCCAAGGCCAAGAAGATCTCCACGTCTGAAGAAGTTGCTCAGGTTGGTACGATCTCTGCAAACGGCGATACGCAGGTCGGTAAAGACATTGCTGAAGCCATGCAGAAGGTTGGCAACGAAGGTGTTATCACCGTCGAAGAAGCCAAGACCGCTGAAACCGAACTTGAAGTCGTTGAAGGCATGCAGTTCGACCGCGGCTACCTGTCGCCTTACTTCGTCACCAACCCTGAAAAGATGGTTGCTGACCTGGAAGACGCATACGTTCTGCTGCACGAAAAGAAGCTCTCCAACTTGCAGGCTATGCTGCCAGTTCTGGAAGCTGTTGTGCAGACCGGCAAGCCACTCGTCATCATCGCTGAAGACGTTGAAGGTGAAGCTCTTGCAACGCTGGTTGTCAACAAGCTGCGTGGCGGCCTGAAGATTGCTGCTGTCAAGGCTCCTGGCTTCGGCGATCGCCGCAAGGCTATGCTGGAAGACATTGCTATCCTCACCGGTGGTACTGTTATTTCCGAAGATCTCGGCATCAAGCTCGAAACTGTCACCCTCGACATGCTCGGCCGCGCCAAGAAGATTTCCATCACCAAGGAAAACACCACCATCGTTGATGGTGCAGGTCAGAAGTCCGACATCGAAGGCCGCGTTGCCCAGATCAAGGCTCAGATCGAAGAAACGTCTTCCGATTACGACCGCGAAAAGCTTCAGGAACGTCTTGCCAAGCTGGCTGGCGGCGTTGCCGTGATCCGCGTTGGCGGCTCGACGGAAATCGAAGTCAAGGAACGCAAGGACCGTATCGACGACGCTCTGAACGCAACACGCGCTGCTGTTCAGGAAGGCATCGTTCCTGGCGGCGGTACAGCTCTGCTGCGCTCCTCCACCAAGATCACCGTTAAGGGTGTAAACGACGACCAGGAAGCTGGCATCAACATCGTTCGCCGCGCTCTGCAGTCTCTGGTTCGCCAGATTGCAACAAACGCAGGTGACGAAGCTTCGATCATCGTTGGCAAGATCCTCGACAAGGACAACGACAACTACGGCTACAATGCCCAGACCGGCGAGTTTGGTGACATGATTGCCATGGGTATCGTTGACCCGGTTAAGGTTGTTCGCACAGCCCTGCAGAACGCAGCTTCGGTTGCTTCGCTGCTTATCACCACCGAAGCCATGATTGCTGAACTTCCTAAGAAGGATTCGGCTGGCGGCGGCATGCCTGACATGGGCGGCATGGGTGGTATGATGTAATAAGGCGAAAGCCTTATTACTCGACATCTTGATAGAGTTCAGACTCTCTGAAGGGCGGCTTTAAAGCCGCCCTTTTGCTGTTTAAAAGGACCCTGTGCCCCGCATTTGCGCCAAAAATTTCCAGTGATTGTTGCTCAGCCTGTCATTGGATGCGCAAGCAATCCAGATACGATTTGAAGGCCTCGTCAACTGAAGTCAAGATTAGCTCTCCTGTCGTTTCGACTAGGGATACTGTCAATGTTATTGGATTTATTATTCCTCTTCGTCGTTCCCATAAAATAGAAAATCCATTTCATTCAAAATAACGTTTAAATTTAACTTTTTTTTATCAATTTTCCTGAGTATATGAATTACATTCATTATTTATAACGCATCCCACGCTGAAGATTGCGGCAATGTTTTGAATGTGCGGCATGGCTGCACGGAAAAACGCGAGCTTCAGGAGAAAAAGAATAAGCGTGTGAACCGTGAAAAGTGTGACGTAGCCGTTCGTTCTCGGCTGCAAAAACGCATCCTGCGTTTGCGGGATCGCCCCCGAAAAGAAGTCCAGGCAGAAGCAGTCATCGTCAATTTGAGAGGGCAGAACGAGTATCCGCGACAAGCCGAAATTCCGGCTTTATCGATATTTGGATCGTGCCGATTGAACAATACGTCTGATGGGGAATGTCTTGTTTAAAATTGCAGGATTGATGCAAACGGTAGACGCCGAAGACCTTGCCGATAACAATGGCATCGGCAGTTGGACCTTGCCTTACGGCCTTATCGAGCAATGGTCGGGCGACCTTAACAATGGCGTGGTCAAAATTGGCGCAAAAACCGCGAAATTTCATGGCTTGAGCAGCCAGGAATGTGGCCTTCTGACGATCACGCGCTGCTATGACTATAAGGATAGGATGTCTATTCTCGAAATATTCGAAAAGGCAGCCAGCACAGTGTCCTCTTTTTACTATTCCACCGTGATCATCAAAAACTTGTCAACCAAACAACCGGTCTTTTGCATGGGAAAGTCCTGTGCGCTCGGCAGCCATAATGGCTCAATTGCTGGCGTGTTCATTTTCCCGACTGTGTTCTGAAGCAGGGTTGTAATATCAAGGGTCATTGAAAATGGCAGTTGGTATTCCCTTTGCGAATATCTCAAGCGTCTGAGGTATTTGAGACATCTAATTCGTTTAATTCTAATATTCCTGATCGTTCTCGACGCTTGTCGTGTCAGTGTGGCGCGGGCGAATGTAGGTCGCGTGTGGCCTGAATGCGCACCCTACCCGAACGGGTGGGGTTGGGTCTTGCAATCCTACTCTTCTGGCAGGCTGGTCGCGCCTGAGTTGTGAGCCTAAACTCTCCTTCATGAGTTTCAGTAGGGAGACGTTAGTGGCATGATGGCGGGCAGGCACCCATTCGATCCGGTGACCCAGGAAATCATCGAGGGCAAGTTGATTGCCACTGTCGATGAAATGGGCATCGTTATGGCCCGCACCAGCATGAGCCCGGTGATCTACGAAGTGCTGGATTTTGCCTGCGGTGTTTTGACAGCAAAGGGTGAGTTGATCGCCCAGATGAACGGCATCACCCTGTTTACCGGTACGTTCGGCCGTCAGGTCAAATCGCTGATCGACCGTTTTGGGGCGGATATGGCCGATGGCGATATTCTGCTGACCAACGATCCCTATGCCGGGGGGACGCATGCTTGCGATTTTGCTATCGTCAAGCCGATTTTCGTCGATGACGTGCTGCTCGCCTTTGCCATTAATGTCGCTCATTATCTTGATGTCGGCGGATCGGTTCCGGGCAGTCTTTCGCCGGCTGCGACCTCGGTTTACCAGGAAGGTCTACGGTTGCCGGGCGTCAAAATCGTTCGCAACGACATGCTTTCCTCTGACATTCTGCACATCATCTCGGAAAATGTCCGCATGCCCGAGATCGCGCTTGGCGATTTGACGGCACAGATCGCCACAGTGCGGGTTGCGGCCCGGCGGATGAACGAATTCACGGCCAAATACGGCGCTCCTACCTTGATCGCCGCTTTCGACCATATCCTCAATGTCAGCGAACGACAGAGCCGTCAGGCGATTGCCGCACTTCCGGATGGCGTTTACCGGGCCAGCGACATTATCGATGGCGATGGCGTCACAACCGATCCAATTGCCGTGCAAGTCGCGGTGACCATTGCCGGCGATCAAATCACCGCCGATTTCACCGGTTGTCCACCGGCCGTGGCGGGACCGATCAATTGCGCGCGTGGCGCGCTGGAATCAGCCGTCAGGACGATCCTGAAGGCACTTGTGGCACCGCAGTCGCCGTCCAATGAAGGCTGGTTCCGGCCTTTGAATGTGATCGCACCGTCGGGAACCGTGTTTACCGCCGAAAAACCCTCGCCGACCGGATGGTATTACGAGGGCTCGGTCCATGCTTCTGAACTGGTCTGGAAGGCGCTGGCGGCGCTGGTGCCGGAGCGGTTTTCGGCCGGTTCCTATTCCAGCCTCTGTGTCGCCTATATCTCCGGAAACGACCGCAGTGGCCGACCCTTCATTCATATTGAGCCACAGCATGGCGGCTGGGGTGCCGGCGTCAATCGGGATGGGGCCAATGCGCTGATTTCCCTGACGGATGGCGATACCTACAATTATTCCGTCGAAGTGATCGAGGCGCGGTTTCCGTTGCTGGTGCGGCGCTACGGCCTGAATATCGAGGGCGGCTCCGGGGCCGGACGGATGCGTGGCGGTTTCGGGATCATCAGGGAATATGAAATCCTTGGCGACAAGGCGTCCGCCTATTGCAGCTTTGGCCGCACCCGAACCCTGCCATGGGGCATGGACGGCGGCCATGATGGTACGGCCAATAGCCTCCAGGTTCTGGCTGCTTCGGGCGAAAACGCCTGCTATGGCCGCTCTGCCGATATTGCGCTGCAGACGGGCGATGTCGTGCGCATCGTCACCGGTGGCGGTGGTGGATGGGGCGATCCCGGCGATCGCGATCCGGCTTTGGTTGAAACAGATTTGAAGAATGGTTTTGTCAGCGCGGAGGCAGCGACCAGCCTCTATGGTTACCGTGGGAGGATTGAAGAATGATCCGATTGGCAACAGATGTAGGTGGAACCTTTACCGATCTCGTCGGCTATGATGAGGGCAGCGGCGAAATTTTCACCGCGAAAAGCCTGACGACGTCAGATAACCAGTCTGGCGGCGTACTCGATGCGATCGATGTCAGCGAGCGCAAGGATGGTTTGCGGGTCCGCGACATTACCTTCTTTGCCCATGGCGGCACCACGGTGATCAACGCGATTACCGAGCGCAAGGGCGCAAAGACCGCACTTATCACCACCGCCGGGTTCCGCGATGTGCTGGAAATCGGCCGTGGCAACCGGCCTGACCTTTACAATTTGCATTTCCATAGTCCCGAACCTTTCGTGCCCCGCCATCTTCGCTTCGAGGTGCGTGAACGGGTCGATGCGTCCGGCACGGTGCTCCTGCCGATCGAATTGAACGACTTGCGCGAAATCATCCGCGTCTGCACAGCGGAGGATGTGGATGCGGTCGCCATCCTGTTCCTGCACAGCTACGCCAATCCCGAGCATGAGAAGGTCTGTGCCGATATTCTGGCCGATGCCTTGCCATTTGCCTCGATCTGCGCCAGCCACGAGGTTTCGCGGCAATGGCGGGAATATGAGCGCACCAATACGACCGTGCTGAATGCCTATGTGCAGCCGGCCATCCAGCAATATTTCGAAATGATGGAATTCGCGCTCGCCCGGCGCAATCTGACGTGTCCTTACTATGCCATGCAATCCAATGGTGGCATTTCCTCTTTCGATCAGGCTGTGCAACAGCCGCTGACATTGGTGGAATCTGGCCCAGCGGGCGGGGTCGCTGGGGCTGCGCGCATCGGCGTGGAGCTCGGCGAGAGCGAAATCCTGTCGCTGGATGTCGGCGGCACAACAGCCAAATGCTCGCTGATCCATGATGGGCGTCCGACGCTGAATACCGAATACCGGTTGGAACATACGCGCATCCAGCCCGGCTATCCCGTGCAGGTGCCGGTCGTCGATATCGTCGAAATCGGTTCCGGCGGTGGCTCTATCGCCTGGATCGATGCGCGCGGCAGCCTGCGCGTCGGCCCCGAAAGCGCCGGTTCGGCCCCTGGACCTGCCTGTTACGGGCGCGGCGGCACAAAGCCGACGCTAACAGATGCATTGCTGACGCTCGGCATTTTCGATCCCGCTACCTTTGCCGATGGCACGCTGCATCTGGACAAGGAGAAGGCGGCAAGCGCCATTGCAACCGTGGCCGGGCCAATGAATATGTCGATCGAGGATGCTGCGGGTGCGATCATGGACATTGCCCATGCCAGCATGATCAATGCCCTGAAACTGGTGACGGTTCAGCGCGGCCATGATCCACGCGATGCCAGTCTGGTGATCAGTGGCGGCGCCGGTCCGGCGCTGGCCAGCCATCTCGGGCGCGAATTGCGTGTGAAGGCGACGGTCGTGCCGCCGCATCCCGGGATTTTTTCCGCCTGGGGCATGCTTGCAGCCGAACCCCGTGCCGACTTCCGCGAAACCTGGTTTCACCTGTTGGCCGACCGGGCATTGGAAGAGGCCGCTACCCGGTTCACATTGCTGGAGCGGCAAGCCATCGCCTATTTTTCGGCAGGCGCTGAGGCGCAGGTGGCATTCAATCACCAGATTGAAGCGCGCTATAAAGGTCAGGAACATGGTGTTTTTGCGCGGTTCGAGGCGGGCGACACCATTGAAACTTTCAGCCAAAGGTTTCATGATGTTCATGAACGCGCCTATGCTTTTCGCCTGCCCGCAGCCGAGATCGAACTGACGACGCTGCATCTCGAAGCCGTTTTAAAAGGGCAGGTCATTTCCCTGCCAAAACTGAAAAGGCAAGATATGACGATTGACGCGGCCAGGATCGGCGAAAGAAAGGTTTATTTTGGTCGCTCCACCGGCTGGCAGAGCTGTGCCGTTTACGAGCGGGCCCGGCTCCCTGTCGCTCAGGCTATATCTGGTCCGCTACTGATCGAAGAGGCGACGGCGACAACGCTGGTGCTCGAGGGCCAAACGGCCAGCCTGACCGAGACTGGCATTCTCGTTATTCACGAAACGGACATGCAGGCCGCATAGGATGGCCATATCCATCAGCATAGACGCTGTGACGCGCAGTCATGGTCCGGTGCGGGCGGTCGATGACCTATCGCTGGAGATCAAGGCAGGGGAATTCTTCACCCTGCTTGGGTCTTCCGGCAGTGGCAAAAGCTCGCTGTTGAAGCTGATTGGCGGATTTGACCAGCCGAATGCGGGCAGGATCCTGTTTGACGGTCAGGATATGGCAGCCGTGCCTGCCAATCGCCGCCCGGTCAATACCGTGTTCCAGGGGCTGGGTCTGTTTCCGCATATGTCGGTGGCGCGTAATATTGGTTACGGATTGAAGCTGCGCGGTCTTTCCGGCGCAGCACTCGATGCGAAGGTTGGGGAGGCACTGGATCTGGTGGAACTGTCCGGATTTGGCGAGCGTGATGTCAATCTTCTGTCCGGCGGCCAGCGGCAACGCGTTGCTTTGGCACGCGCCCTTGTGATGGAGCCTGGAATATTGCTGCTGGACGAGCCTTTGACGGGCCTGGATGAGCGGCTTCGCCAGCAGATGCGCAATGAATTCGGTCGCCTCCACAAGCGTACCGGCGCCACCTTCATTCTCGTTACCCATAATCAGGACGAAGCTCTCAGCCTTTCCGACCGGATGGCCATCATGCATCAGGGCCGGATCGAACAGCTTGGCCGGCCCGACCAATTTTTTCATGCGCCCGCCAATGCCTTCGTCGCCCGGTTCATCGGCATGGATAATCTGCTTCGGCCTGAGCGGCTGGAAGGATCTGGAGCGGACACTGTAGCGATCATTGCCGGTCAGTCCGTGCCGGTCACGGTCCCGGATGGCAATGTTAGCGCCAACCTCGTGGTGATCCGCTCCGACCGGCTGGTCATCGAGCCCGAGGTCCGAACGACAGCTGGCGGGGCACCCCGTCAATTGGCGCTGCGTGTGGTTTCGACCACTTTTCGCGGATTGTATCGGGATGTCACTCTGGCGTTTGGAGACGGGCAGACCCTGACGGCGATCTGTGATGCAGATGCGCCATCTTTGACCGTCGGGCAGGATGTGGGCCTGTCGATAAAGCCGGGTGCCGCTCTTTTGACATCCGACAAGGGATTGCCGCATGCGGTGTAAAGCCGCCGTCTGTGGTATGAGACGTGCATAAAATGGGGTCTCATCAGTGAGAACAAGGGAACAAAAATGACAACGACTTTGAAAAATGGATTTTCGGTCAACAGAAGCAATATGCAACGGCGGGACCTCTTGAAATTTGCCGGTGCCGGCGGGTTGGCGCTGGCGGCCGGCCATTTGGGCCTTGGCCGTTCTGCCTTTGCCGCAGAGGCGAAGTCTGTGGCTTTCTGGGGCACGGCGACGCTTGATATCGGTGAGAAATGGGCGGAATTTGCCACCCAAAATGGTGTGAAACCGGAATTTACCGACAATGGCAACGACCTTGGTCCTGTCATTGCCCGTCTGGCGGCCGGAAATGCCAATGACCTGTTCGACATCGGTGGTTTTCAGGGCGGCGCTGAAAAGGAACTGGCTCGTCAGGGCGCGATTATCCCGTGGGATGTCAGTAAGATCGCCAATTACGACAGCATTTGGCAATGGGCACGCGACATTCCCTATCTCAAGCACGAGGGCAAGCAATACGGCATTCCGACCGTGGTCAATGCCGACTCGATCATCTATCGCTCCGATAAGCTCGGCAAGGTCGATAGCTATGGCGTGATCTTCGACCCGAAGATGAAGGGCAAGGTCGCCATGGAGGATGCCTGGATCAACAGCGCGGTCTTCGCTGCTATCTACCTCAAGGAAAGCGAAAACAAGCCGATCAAGGACCCGGGCAATCTGAGCGAATCCGAACTTGGTCTGGTGATGGAATTCCTGATCAAGCACAAGAAGGACGGACAGTTCCGCACCTTCTGGAATGGCTGGGAACAGGGTGTCCAACTGGTTGCCAATGAAGAAGTCGATGCAATGACCGGCTGGGAGCCGATTGTCTATGAAGGCCGCAAGCGCGGACTGAAAGTCGATTATGCCGCCCCTGTCGAGGGCTATGAAGGCTGGGCCAACAATACGGTTCTGCTCAAGGGCGCTGGCGAACGTGGTGTGAGCGATGCCGCGCATCAATTCGTCAATGGCCTTTTGGGCGGTCTCTATGGCTGCGAGCTTGGCAAGGCGCGGGGCTATCTCGTCCCAACCGACAACAACGTCGTCTATGCCAAGGCACATCCTGACGAATATAAGCCGGAAGAGGTGCAGGCGCGGGCTGACCACGTCAAAGCCAAGTTCGCCGGCAAGGTCTTCTGGCAGAATACCCGGCCGGACAATTTCCAGCTCTATGAAGAATGGTGGCAGAAACTCCGCAATGCTTAACAGTCTATCCAATAATCGCCGCAACAGACTGTAAGACCGCATCTGTGGTTTTGGGGCATAAATACTAGAGTCTGTCAGGTTCATATTGAACCAGACAGACTCTAGATTCGCTTGTTTTCGTTTGTCTTTTCGGGAAAACCGGTTTCCACTTTCCCCTGACAAACTCTAAAGCCAGCCTGTCGCCGTGTTTCGCCCGGCGACAGGTTCCTTATGATTTGAATGCGTCATGCGTTTTGTAAAACTCATAAAAAATGTCGCAGTGCTCTAAATTTGCAGCATAATCACCCATGGAGCGTGCATGAAATCGACCGGACGACTGCCTGTCCTGCTGATGGCGCCGCCTTTGCTGGCGCTGCTGGCGCTTGGGTTGGCGCCGTTGCTGGTGGTGCTGGTGTGGAGCTTCTGGTCCTGGGACCCATCGACCTATTGGATCAAGCCGGATCTCAGCCTGGCAGGCTACGCCGCCATTCTCCAGGCCGGACGCTGGACGGTGATTGTCTCCACGCTTGCCAAGGCCCTCCTGACGGCGGGGATCTGTCTGGTTTTCGCCTATCCCGCCGCCTATGCGGTGCATTTCCTGGCGGGCCGCAGGCTGTCGGTGGTGCTCCTGGCTTTGATGACGATTCCGTTCTTCACCTCCTACCTGATCCGCTCGTTTTCCTGGCGGCTGGTGCTGGGGCGAACCGGCGTGATCAATGGTTGGCTGCAACATTTCGGTGTGACCAGCGCACCGGTCGACTGGCTGCTGTTCAGCGACTTCGCTGTCATTGTCGGGCTGGTCGCCTCTTATCTGCCGTTTGCCACCTTTCCCTTGCTGCTCGCCATGCGCCGGGTGGATGCGACCGTGCTTGCCGCCGCGCAGGATCTCGGCGCTGGCTTCTGGCGCATACTCGTCACCATTCTCCTGCCGCTCACCAGGTCCGGTCTGTTTGCCGGCTTCCTGTTCGTATTCGTCATGGTCGCTGGGTCTTCTACTGAAGTGCAAATGCTTGGCGGGGCAGGGGCCTCCATCGTGACCGTGATGATCAACGATGTAATGCGGGTGGCAAATTATCCGCTGGCCTTTGCAATTTCCACCATCGTTTTGATCGTGGTGTTCGGCATGGTGCTAATTGGAAACCGGCTGTTCGGGCTGGCGGCGCTGTTTGGAGATCGCTCGGCATGATGAGAGCAGAGGGGCGGGCAAACCAGATCCTGATTTGGACCATGACGATTTTCGGCCTGGTGGCGATCTATGCGCCGCCACTTTATCTGCTCGGAGTTTCCTTCAATCCGTCGCTCCAGCCCGGCCTGCCAAACCTGTCGGACCTGACGGTGAAATGGTACGCCGCCCTGCCAGCGGAAACAGCGCTGATGGCTGCCCTTTGGCAATCAGCCAGCGTTGCCCTGTTGACGGCAACGGGCGCCACGCTGCTATCGCTTATGGCGGCGCTGGCCTATTTCGAGCTGCGAAGAACCCGCGACATATGGTTTCTTGCCGTGATCCTGCCGATGTTCGTGCCGGGTGTCATCCAGGGGCTGGCGCTGTCCACCGTGTTCAGCCGCAGCGGCATCAAGGCCTCGATCTGGACACTGACAGCCGGACACCTGCTTTGGGCCATGCCCTTTGCGTTTATCGTCATTCTCACCGGTTTTTCTGCCGTGCGGCCCGTGTTCCTGATGGCGGCGGCGGATCTGGGGGCCAGCCGCTGGCGGCAGTTTCGTGACATTACCCTGCCGCTGATCCGCCCAGGCCTAATCAGCGCCTTCATCTTCTCGTTTCTTTTGTCGCTGAACGAGTTTACCCGCGCCTTCTATCTGGCCGGGCGGCAGAATACGCTTCCGGTCGTGCTGTTTGGCAAGATGAATGGGGGCGCGTCGCCGACGATCTACGCGATGTCCGGCGCGATTTTCATCATCTCGGTGTTTTGTGTGGCTGTCATTGCCGCTTTTGCAGGCTTAAAAACCAAAGCCCGATAGTCGTCCTCAGGGCTTATATTGGTCGATCCAGCGGGCCGCTGGCTCGATGCCGCCAAGCGGAAACAGATGCAGCTTGCTGATGTTGCTCTGCGGATTTTCGGCCTTGTAGGTGTTCAATTGCCCAACCATATCCGTCGGTTCATAAGGCATCAGCAGTTTGCGCAGGTCGAGCGCGCGTTTTTGCAGCACTTTCAAAGACGGCCCGACGCCGCAGGAGATTGCATATTTGATCAATGTCTGAAGCTTTGCAGGTCCGGCAATGCCGACATGGATCGGTAATCCGATTCCGAGGGCGTCGATTCGCTCGGCCCAGTCGATGATCACTTTGGCATCAAAGGCAAATTGGGTGACGATGGCCATCTGCGCATCCGTTCGGCTTGCGAAATCAACTTTCCAGCGCAGGGCCGCATCGATTTGCGTGGTGGAGCCATCGGCATCGATATCGCGATTGCCTTCGGGGTGGCCGGCAATATGCAGATGCGTAAAGCCGAGTCTGTCGAACAAGCCGGTTTCAATCAGCTCTATCGAACTGGAAAGCGTACCGCGTGGCTTTGCGATGCCGCCGGCCAGCAGAAGTGCCTGGCGCACATCGGCTTCATCCCGGTATTGCTTCAACAGGTCTTCCAGTTGCGTGACATTGGCGATACTGCGAGCTGGAATATGCGGCATGACCGGAAAGCCTTGCCCATGAAGGCGCCTGGCGGTCGCAACCATGTCCTCGAAAGGTGTGCCATCGACATGGGCGATATAGATTCGGGTACCCGCTGGCAGCAGCGCCTGAAAACTGGCGATTTTCGCTGCCGTGCGCGGAGTGACCTCAATGGACCATGTCTCCAGAAGATTGCCCTGATCGGCAGGATATTCGCGATGATCCGTCAGAACCGCTTTGTCCATCATGGTCTTTCTCCGCAATGCTCCCGCCAGTGTTTAGCATCTCCATGGCGAAAATCCGCTCTAATTTGCGACAAGCTCAAGTCACTGATGCATTTGAGATATTCGTAATATCTTCATCCGGGAGGATATGAGCTCTTTTCGGCTGGAAAAATAATGCGATGTCATCAGGTTGAAGCATTTTTCCGGGAAAAGGCCGGAGCGACTTGCCTTCAGGGGCCAGATTTCTTAAACGACCCCTTCGAATTCATGGAAAGGCGTAGCCATCGTGCTTCAGACCCCGTTTTATCTCATCGACAAGAGCAAGCTCCTTTCCAATATGGAAAAGATCGCGCTTCTGCGCGAGACCTCCGGCGCCAAGGCGCTGCTGGCGTTGAAATGTTTTGCCACCTGGTCGGTCTTCGACCTGATGCGCGACTATATGGATGGAACCACTTCGTCCTCGCTCTACGAGGTTCGGCTCGGTCGTGAAAAATTCGGCGGCGAGACCCATGCCTATAGCGTTGCCTATGGCGACAATGAAATTGACGAGGTGATTTCCCACGCCGACAAGATCATCTTCAATTCGGTCGGTCAGCTGGAACGCTATGGCGACAAGGCCTCCGGCATTACCCGCGGCTTGAGACTGAACCCGCAGGTCAGCTCGTCCAGCTTTGATCTGGCCGATCCGGCCCGGCCGTTTTCGCGGCTTGGGGAATGGGATGCGGCCAAGGTGGAAAAGGTCATGGACCGCATTAGCGGCTTCATGATCCATAACAATTGCGAAAACAAGGATTTCGCGCTGTTTGACAGCATGCTCTCGGACATCGAGGCGAAATTCGGCTCGCTGCTGCATCGTGCCGAATGGGTCAGCCTCGGCGGCGGCATTCATTTTACCGGCGAGGATTATCCGCTGGCGCAGTTTGCCGAGCGGTTGAAGCGGTTTTCAGGCGAATACGGCGTTCAGGTCTATCTGGAGCCAGGTGAGGCATCGATCACCAAATCGACGACGCTGGAAGTCTCGGTTCTGGATACGCTGTATAATGGCAAGAACCTCGCCATTGTCGATAGTTCCATCGAGGCGCATATGCTCGATCTGCTGATCTACCGCGAAACCGCCAAGCTGGAGCCGAATGCAGGTGACCACAGCTATATGATTTGCGGCAAATCGTGCCTGGCAGGCGATGTATTTGGCGAGTTTCGTTTCCCTGAAGCCTTGAAGGTCGGCGACCGGATTTCCATCCAGGATGCCGCAGGCTATACGATGGTCAAGAAGAACTGGTTTAACGGCGTGAAAATGCCGTCCATCGCCATCCGTGAACTGGATGGCAGCATCAGGACTGTCCGCGAGTTTTCCTATGCGGACTTTGAACAAAGCCTCTCCTGAGGCTTCTGACGATTGGACAAAAGGAGTTAGTCCGCATCATGAAGAAGAACGTGCTCATTATCGGCGCTGGCGGCGTCGCCCAGGTCGTTGCGCATAAATGCGCCCAGAATAACGACGTGCTGGGCGATATCCATATCGCCTCGCGCACCAAGGGCAAATGCGACGCCATCATCGCCTCCGTGCATGAAAAGAACGCCATGAAGCAGGCGGGCGTGCTGGAAGGCCATGCGCTTGACGCCCTGGACATCGACGCCACCAAGGCGCTGATCGAAAAGACCGGCTCGCAGATCGTCATCAATGTCGGCACCGCTTTCCTCAACATGTCGGTGCTGCGCGCCTGCATGGATACCGGCGTTGCCTATATCGACACGGCGATCCACGAAGAGCCGAACAAGATCTGTGAAACGCCGCCATGGTATGGAAACTACGAATGGAAGCGGGCCGCAGAATGTGAAGAGAAGGGCATTACCGCCATTCTCGGCGCTGGGTTCGATCCCGGCGTGGTCAATGCCTATGCCCGCCTTGCCAAGGACGAATATCTCGACAAGGTCACGGATGTCGATATCGTCGATATCAATGCCGGCAGCCATGGCAAATATTTCGCCACCAATTTCGACCCGGAAATCAATTTCCGCGAGTTTACCGGCGTCGTCTATTCCTGGCAGAAGGGCGAATGGCAGGTCAACAAGATGTTCGAGATCGGCAAGGATTACGACTTGCCGGTGGTTGGCACGCGCCGCGCCTATCTCTGCGGTCATGACGAAGTGCATTCGCTGGCCAAGAACATGGACGGTGCCGATGTGCGTTTCTGGATGGGCTTCGGCGATCACTATATCAACGTCTTTACCGTGCTGAAGAGCATTGGTCTGCTTTCCGAACAGCCGGTCAAGCTGGCCGATGGCTCGGACGTCGTGCCGCTGAAAGTGGTCAAGGCCTGCCTGCCTGACCCGTCATCGCTGGCACCCGACTATGAAGGCAAGACCTGCATTGGCGATTACGTGAAGGGTCTGAAGGACGGCAAGGAAAAGACCGTCTTCATCTACAATGTCGCCGACCATAAGGAAGCCTATAACGAAGTCGGCTCCCAGGGCATTTCCTACACGGCTGGCGTTCCTCCTGTCGCGGCTGCCATGCTGGTTGCGACCGGCGAATGGGACGTGAAGAAAATGGCCAATGTCGAAGAATTGCCGCCACGGCCGTTCCTCAACATCCTCAACCATATCGGCCTGCCGACCCGCATCAAGGATGAAGACGGCGACCGCGCGTTGGATTTTTCGTAAGTTTCTTTGAAACGGCATTGCCCGTCTCCACCCTTGGTCTTTTCCAAGGGTGGAGAAAATCAAACGTTGTTACGCGATAATCTTCAAGAGCAGGCTTCCCGCCGCCAGATAGTCGCCTTCGCTTGAGACGAGACTGACGGTTCCAGCTGTTGTCGCCATGATCTGCGTCTCCATCTTCATCGCCTCCATGACGGCGAGAAGATCACCTGCCGCAACCAGATCTCCATCCTTCACCTTGAAAGACTGAACCGTGCCGGATACCGGGGCGGTGATGGTGCCTTTTTCCGGCGTATTTCCCGCATCACCTGTTACGGCCTGTCCGGCATTGACTGAGAGACTGCCAAAGCCTGCGAGAAGCTGGGCGGGAATGCCGAGGGCATGGCGCTTGCCATCGATTTCCACATGGGTGCGGATCAGCGACGTGTCGGCGGCTGGCTCTGGTCGCATAGCTGCTTCAGGCATGGCGGCGAAATCGGTCTCGATCCAACGGGTATGGACCTTGAAACCATCAGTGCCGATGAAATCGGCGGTTTCCATGGCGGCACGGTGGAAGGGTAGCACGGTTGCCACGCCTTCGATCTGGAATTCCTTCAGGGCGCGTCGTGCCCTTTGCAGGGCCTGCTCGCGGGTGGCACCGGTGACGATCAGCTTCGCCATCAACGAATCGTAGACGCCGGGAATGGTGGAGCCGGTATCCACACCGCTATCGAGCCGCACGCCGGGGCCGGACGGGGCCGCAAACCGTGTGATCGTGCCGGGTGTTGGCAGAAAGCCCCGGCCCGGATCTTCGGCATTGATGCGAAACTCAATGGAATGGCCGCGTGGCACGGGTGTTTGCGTGATCGCCAGGGCCAGGCCTTCTGCAATGCGGAACTGTTCGGTGACGAGATCGATGCCAGTGGTTTCTTCCGTCACCGGATGCTCGACCTGTAGCCGGGTGTTCACTTCCAGAAAGGAAATCGTACCGTCAACGCCCAGCAGGAATTCCACCGTTCCCGCGCCGCTATAGCCCGCCGCCGCGCAGATCGCTTTTGCGGCATCATGGATGGATTGGCGTTGAGCATCGGTAAGGAAGGGAGCCGGGGCCTCTTCTACCAGTTTCTGGTTGCGCCGCTGCAAGGAGCAATCGCGGGTGCCGAGCACCAGCACGGTGCCATGTTTATCGGCAATCACCTGCGCCTCGATATGGCGGGGCCGGTCGAGGAAGCGCTCCAAAAAGCATTCGCCACGGCCAAAGGCGACGGTCGCCTCGCGGACTGCCGATGCGTAAAGCTCCGGAATCTCTTCCATTTTCCAGGCGACTTTCAAGCCACGCCCACCGCCGCCATGGGCAGCTTTGATGGCAACAGGCAGGCCGTGACGCTCAGCAAAGGCAATCACCTCCTCGGCGGTGTCCACCGGCCCATCGCTGCCCGCCACCAGTGGCGCGCCGACGCTGGTGGCAATCCGCCGTGCCTCGACCTTGTCGCCCAGCGCTTCGATGACTTGCGGATCAGGGCCTATCCAGGTCAGACCGGCATCGATGACCGCCCGGGCAAATTCGGCGCGCTCCGACAGGAAGCCGTAGCCGGGATGGACGGCGTCCGCGCCGGATCGTTTGGCAATGTCGATCAGCTTGGCGATATCGAGATAGGTCTCTGACGGCTTGGCACCGGACAGCCCATAGGCCTCATCGGCAAGCTGCACGAACAGCGAATCGATATCCGGATCAGCATAAACCGCGACGGATTGCAGCCCATAATCGCGACAGGCGCGGATGATGCGAACGGCGATTTCGCCCCGGTTGGCGATCAACACTTTCTTCATCGGTGTCTCCTCTTTTATCGTTATGCGTTCGCGGCTGGGGCATCGACAGGGGTGATGTCTGCGAAAGGGGCAATGGGCCGGAAGCGGATGCGGGCGTTGATCGGGATCTGTCCCGCAAGATCCAGATGATATTCGGCAACCGTGCCGATGACAGGATAGCCTCCGGTCAGCGGATGGTCTGCCAAGAACAGCACCGGCTGGCCGCTATGCGGCACCTGAATGGCACCGGTGGCGGTGCCTTCGCTTGGCAGTTCGGCGCTGTCGATCCGCTCCAGCGGCACGTCGCCCGCAAGCCGGATACCGACGCGGCTGGATTGCGGCGTCACCTGCCAAAGCTGGTCCGTCAGCGTCGTCAGACCTTTTTCGGTAAACCAATCGGTGCGCGGTCCAAGCACGACATCCAGCGTAACGATATCGCCTGCACCCGGTAGATCCTGCGGCGGAGATTCGTGCAGCGAAACGGCGGTGAGCCCCTCGCTGCTGCCCTTCAGCGTCAGAACCGTGCCTGCCATCACCAGCTCAGGGCCAACGACGGCCAGCGTATCGGTGGCATAGCTGCCCAGCACCGGCTGGACCGCAAAGCCACCGCGCACGGCAAGATAGCTGCGCATGCCCTGTGGAGGCTGGCCAAGGCTGACGATATCACCGGGTTCGAGCGCAATCGGCTGATAGGTTTCTGCCTGCATGACCCGGCCAGAGGCATCCCGAATATGGACCGGGCAGGGCGCACCGGTCAGCGCGATGACGGCCCGGCTATCGCTTTCAAAAGAAAAGCCACCGAGTGTTATTTCCAGACACGGAAAGCCAGATGGATTGCCCACCACACGATTGGCTGCCTTCAAGGCCCCCTGGTCCAGAGCGCCGGAGGCGGACACGCCCTGGCCGGTCTGGCCAAGACGGCCAAGGTCCTGGAACACCGCAGGCATGGGGGCAGTCAGTACGGTAAAATGCCCCGCGTCATCTACCCCGGAAAGCCCACCAGACGGACTGGCAGGAGCTGCTGTGCTTACAGGAATAACAACGGGATGGACCGCTTTCGCCATATCGGTGAAGCGCACCTGATAGCCGGGCTGAAACAGTGCTGGCGGATCGCGGCTGAGATCCCACATTTTCACCGGTGTGACGCCGATGATTTGCCAACCGCCGGGGCTGGCCTGCGGATAGACCCCGCTGAAGGCACCTGCCAATGCCACAGCGCCAGCGGGAATGCGGGTACGCGGGCTTTTGCGGCGCGGCACATGCAAGGCCGGGTCGCCGCCGACGAGATAGCCGAAGCCCGGCGCAAAGCCACAAAAAGCAACCGTAAACGTGCTTTCTGTATGGCGGCGGATAACCTCTTCCACGGCAAGCCCGGTCAGTTCCGCCACGTCGGCCAGATCTTCGCCGTTATAGTCTACCGGTATTTCGACCAGATGATCGGATGGTGCCAGTTTGGCCGAAAGGTCGCGGGTGCTGACCTCAGCCGCCAGGGCTTCCGCGCAGATCGTCTGCGGGCGAAACCGGATCATTAAGGTCCGGGCGGCGGGCACCATTTCATCGATGCCGGGGATGGGGCTTGCCTGAAGCGAGGCGAACAACGCCAGGGTCTCATCGAGATTGGCAAGCTCGACCAGCATTGTCGTCAGGCTGACGGGGAGAAAGCGCATCGGAACCTCAGGCGTGATAGGCGGAATCGGGAATATCGGTGATGAACATGTGGCCGGGCGCATGGGTGATGGCAAAGGGTACGCCCGATGCCATTACGGCTGCCTGCGGGGTGACGCCACAGGCCCAGAACACCGGCACTTCGCCCGGTGCGATGCGGACGGGATCACCGAATTGCGGCTTGGCAAGATCGACAATGCCGATCTGTTCCGGTGCACCGACATGAACCGGCGCACCATGCACTGCCGGGAACCGACCGGAAATCGTTGCGGCATCGGCAACCCGCGAGGCGGGGATTGGCCGCATCGACACCACCATATTGCCATGTAAACGGCCTGCCGGGCGGCATGGTTGATTGGTCAGATACATCGGCACATTGCTTTTATCAGTCATGTGGCGGATTTCGATGCCCGCTTCCACCATCGGGGTCTCAAAGGTGAAGCTGCATCCGATCAGGAAGCTGACGAGATCGGGATGCTCGGCCCAGGCGGCGGTGGCATCGGGTGTTTCCTCCGCCAGCTTGCCATCGCGCCAGATCCGGTAGAGCGGCAAATCGGTGCGCAGATCGGCACCTTTGGCCAGTTCCGTCAGATGCGAACCGGGATCGGAGACATCAAGGACCGGACAAGCCTTGGGATTGCGCTGCGCATAGAGCAGGAAGTCAAAGGCCCAGTCGCGCGGCAGGACGATCATGTTGGCCTGGGTGAAGCCAGGGGCAATGCCTGAAGTCGGCTCCACGTCTCCACTGCGATAACGGGCGCGTGCAGCACGCGCCGGTTCGACATCCCAATGCGCCAGATGCTTCAAGGCAATCATCGCCTTTCTCCCTATACTTTTACAAACGGCTGGACGGCAATGCCCTCAGCCTCGAAGCGCCTGCGGATTTCCTGGGCAATGGCGACCGCGCCGGGGCTGTCGCCATGCACGCAGATCGATTGCGCCTCGACCTTGATCACGCTGCCATCGATGGCTTCCAGCGTGCCTTGGCGGGCAAGCTGCACCATGCGGCTGGCGATCTTTTCCGCATTATGCAGGACCGCGCCTGCTTCCCGGCGCGAGACGAGTTGGCCTTGCGGCGTATAGGCGCGGTCGGCAAAGGCTTCCGCGACCACGCTTAAGCCGGACGTGCGGGCGAGATCCAGAATAGGTGCGCCTGCCAGTCCCATCAGCACCAGCGAGGCATCGATGGCGTTGATGGCATCGATCACCGCCTTGCCCTGACGGGCATCATTGGCGATCCGGTTATAGAGCGCCCCATGCGGCTTAACATAAGTAACTGAGGTGCCAGCGGCAGCCGCCATGCCTTTCAGGGCACCGATCTGGTAGATCACGTCGGCGATCAGCTCTTCACTGGTCACGTCCATGTCGCGCCGGCCAAAGCCGACGCGGTCAGGATAGGACACATGGGCGCCAATCGATACGCCATTTTCAGCGGCGGCCTTGACGGTTTTCCAGATGCCGGACGGGTCGCCCGCATGAAAGCCGCAGGCGATATTGGCGCTGGAAACCACGGCCAGCATGGCCGCATCGTCGCCCATGCTCCATGCGCCGTAGCTTTCCCCAAGGTCGCTGTTGAGATCGATGGCAGCCATGTGCGTTCCTTCCTTTTTTAAACGGTCCGTGTTTACAGGCCAAGCAGGGCGAAGATTGGCCCGACCGATTTATAGGCCATGTACCATGTCAGCGCGCAGGTAAGGATGCCGAGGATCAAAAGCCAGCGCGGATAGCGATAGCCGCCCATCAGGTCGGAGCGCGCCCAGGCGGCATAGATGAAGATCGACAGGCCGATAGGTAGGATCAACCCGTTCAGGCCACCAACGAAGACCAGCATTTGCGCGGGCGGGGTGGTCATGATGATGTAGAAGAACAGCGAAATGGCGATGAATGCCACGGTGGCGAGATTGCGCGCCCGCTCGCTCATATCCTGTTTGAAGGCGGTCAGGAACGAGACCGATGTATAGGCTGCGCCGATGACGCTGGTGATGGCGGCGGCCCAGAAAATGACGCCGAACAGGCGAAGACCGATATTACCGGCGGCGCTCTGGAAGGCTTGTGCAGCCGGATTGGCGCTTTTGCCGGAAATGTCGATGACCACGCCGCTGGTGACGACACCAAGCACAGCCAAAAACAGCACATAACGCATGACGCCAGTCACGGCGATGCCGGTCAGGGCGGCGCGGTTGACAGCACCGAGATTTTCAATGCCGACGGTGCCCTTGTCCAGCAGGCGATGCGCGCCGGAATAGGTGATGTAACCGCCAACCGTGCCGCCGACAATGGTGGTGATGGTGGCAAAATTGATGGTGTCGGGCAGGATCGTCTGGCGTAGCGCCTCTAACAGTGGCGGGCCGGATACATAGGCGACAAACAGCGTCAGGGCGATCATCAGCACGCCAGCGACGATGATGAAGCGGTCGATTGCCAGCCCGGCGCGCTTTGATAGGAAAATGCCAATGGAGAGCAGGGCGCTGATGGCACCGCCCCATTTCGGGTCAAGGCCCAGCATGGCGTTGAGACCAAGGCCGGTGCCGCCAATATTGCCGATGTTGAAGAACAGCCCGCCGATAATCACCAGAACCGCAAGCAGATAGCCGGAGCCGGGAATGGCGGCATTGGCAATATCTGAGGCGCGCATCCGGGTGAGCGTGACGATCCGCCAGATATTCAACTGGACGACGAAGTCGATGATGATCGAGGCCAGGATGCCGAACGCAAAGGCTGCCCCCATGGTCGCGGTAAAGGTGGCCGTCTGGGTAATGAAGCCCGGCCCGATCGCCGATGTTGCCATCAGGAAAACCGCCGCTGTCAGCGCGGCGCGACGGGTTTTGGGGGATTGTGATCCTGAATTATTTGTCACGGCGATCTTCTGCGGATCGCGCGCTGGGACGTGGTTCTGCGCCATTGGGAGGCTCCATGGTCATCGTCATCCGCCCCTCTGCGGATGATCCATGCAGGCAGTCTGCCACGTTTCACAATTCCGTCAATATTGTTGAACAATTTTATTTTATCGTTCCATCATTCTGTTTATTTCATGGGCGACTTGCCTGCGATATCGGCATGACATGCCAATGGTGTGGGCAAGTCTGCCCCGTTTTCCGCACTGCCTTGCTCTGCCGGGGGGCATCGGCAATAGTCCCGGCGAAGGATGGCCGCCGCTGAACATGTTCGCGGTTGGACAAGAGGGACCTATGGCAGACGAGGATGAAAGCCTTTCGTTGGCGGAGCGACTGGTAACAAAAATCCGCGATCAACTGATCGCCGGGGAGTTGAAGCCGGGCCAGCGGCTGTCGGAGGCAGCACTCAGCACCCGGCTCGACGTGTCGCGCAATTCGCTGCGGGAAGCCTTTCGGCTGCTGACCAAGGATGGCTTGCTGCGCCACGAGGCCAATCGCGGTGTGTTTGTCGCCACTCCCAGCATGGCCTCGATCATCGATATCTACAGGGTGCGACGGCTGGTGGAGTGCAAGGCGCTGGAGCAGGCGTTTTCCGGACATCCTGCCGTCCGGCGGATGCGGTTGGCGGTGGAAACCGCACGGGCCTGTCGCAATAGCCGTGACTGGCTGGGGGTCGGCAGCGCCAATATGCAGTTTCATGCCGCCATCGTCGATCTCGCCGACAGCAGCCGTCTCAGCGACTTCTATACGCGAATCGCTGCGGAACTACGATTGAGCTTCGGCCTGCTGGACGATCCTGAACTGCTGCACGCGCCCTTCGTGGAGCTGAATGGCGAAATCCTCGGCCTGCTGGAAGCCGACAAGGCGAAAGAGGCGGCTGCCGCTCTCGATTCTTATCTGGTCCGCTCGGAGCGCACGGTGTTGGCAGCATTTGCCCGCGCCACGGCGGATGCTGGCTAATCAGAATTCCAGCGCCCGGTTATCGACCACTTCCTTCATCACGAAGAAGGTTCGGGTTTGCCGCACGCCGGGCAGGGCGATCAGCTGGCTGCCATGAATCCGGTTGAAATCGGCCATGTCGCCGACCCGAATTTTCAGGAAATAATCGAAATCACCGGCCACCAGATGGCAATCCAGCACGAATGTCAGCTTGGCGACCGCCGCTTCAAACTCGGCAAAACTGTCCGGTGTTGACCGGTCCAGCACCACGCCGACCATGACCAGCGCCGCCCGGTTGACCTTGGCGGGTGCCACCATGGCCCGCACACCGGTGATATAGCCCTGCGCAAACAGTTTCTGGGTACGCCTATGGCAAGTCGCCGGGCTGATCGAGACCTGTTCGGCCAGTTCGGCATTGGTCAGGCGCCCGTTTTTCTGCAACAGGCGGATCATTTTCAGATCGATGCGATCCAGCGATTCAGTCATGAAAGAATCTTTCATTTGTAGGAATTAAATAGCAGAAAATACATCATAGATTTCAGAAATATTGAAATAGAACACACTTTCTATCGCAACTTAGAAAGGACCTTTCACATCCAAGAGTCTAGCATCCGCGCATTATCAACCTCCATTTTCAAAGAGGATTCCATGCTCGACGCTTTTGAACGTTACCCGCTGACCTTCGGCCCCACACCAATCGAGAAGCTGGAGCGGCTGACTGATCATCTCGGTGGCAAGGTGCAGCTTTACGCCAAGCGGGAGGATTGCAATTCGGGTCTGGCCTTTGGCGGCAACAAGCTGCGCAAGCTGGAATATATCATCCCGGATGCCATTGCCTCCGGTGCTGATACGCTGGTGTCGATTGGCGGCGTCCAGTCCAACCATACCCGCATGGTGGCAGCGGTTGCTGCCAAGATCGGTTTCAAATGCCGTCTCGTACAGGAAGCCTGGGTGCCGCATGAAGACGCGGTTTACGACCGGGTCGGCAATATCATGCTGTCACGCATCATGGGTGCGGATGTGCGGCTGGTCGATGACGGATTCGATATCGGCATCCGCCGCAGCTGGGAGGAGGCAATCGAAGAGGTGAAGGCGGCGGGCGGCAAGCCCTATGCCATTCCGGCAGGCGCCTCCGTGCATAAATATGGTGGGCTGGGCTATGTCGGCTTTGCCGAGGAAGTGCGGGCGCAGGAAGCGGCTTTGGGATTTGCCTTCGATTATATCGTCGTCTGCACCGTCACCGGCTCCAGCCATGCGGGCATGGCGGTTGGCTTTGCCAAGGATGGTCGCGCCGACCATGTTATCGGCATCGATGCCTCCTTCACCCCGGATCAAACCCGCGCCCAGGTGCTGGAGATTGCCCAGCGCACAGCGGATCTGGTCAAGCTTGGCCGTGAGATGCGCCCGGAGGATATCGTCCTGGTCGAGGATTATGCCTATCCGGTTTACGGCGTCCCTTCGGAAGAAACCAAGGATGCCATTCGTCTTGTGGGCCGTCTGGAAGGAATGATCACCGATCCCGTCTATGAGGGGAAATCCATGCAGGGCATGATTGATCTGGTGAAGAAGGGATATTTCCCGGAAGGCTCGAAAGTGCTCTACGCCCATTTGGGCGGCGCACCGGCCCTGAACGGCTATGGGTATGCATTCCGCAACGGCTGAAAACCACCAGGTAAACGACCGGCCCGTAAAGGGCCGGTCCATAGACATTTCAGCCGCGAACGCCAACCTTCTTGGGGGCAAATGCGACGCGGGTTGTGGTGGTCGCTGTGGTCGCAGCCGGCATCCGCTCTACCGGGCGGCGGTTGCTGTTGGCCGAGACGGTCCGCATGCCAACCGGGCGGATCATGGTCTTGGCAGCGGCGGGACGGGCTACCGGAGTAGGGGCTGGTGCGGGCGCAGCCTTGGCCTTCTGGGCCAGCGTGACCCAGCGCATGATCGCTTCGAAAGCATGGCGGCCTTCGCGGCGCGCGGTGACCAGACCGTCTTCGCTGAGCAAACAGGTGGCACCGATTTCTTTCCAGTTCGGACGGCCGCCATGCAAAGGCGGGGTGGCCTGACGGACGATCAGGCCGAGCATATAGCTACGCAAATTCTGATAATCGGATTTGGCAAGCGCTGGCGCAAGCCGCACTTCGCAAAAGGTTTCGATTTTCCGATGAAATACCGGAGCGGAAGGGGTCAATCTTGGCATAATACTCGCAACTCATGAATGGCCCGGCGGTGAGATGCCGGGGTGGCGCTGCTACAGCATAATCGGCCCAACCGCAACCGGTCAGGTTGAAAATTATGCAGTATATTGAATATGTTACAGCGTAACGCAGATGTCGTCACCGACGCATCGCGCTGTAAGACATGGATGTTAAAAAAGTCTTGCATCAGCCTAAGGGAGAGACCGCGAAGCAGCGGTCAATCACCTGCGAACCGATAGGGGAGCGCCGCTTTACGACTGTCCGGGTGTCTTAGTCAACCCAGTGCCTGGCTCGCCAATCCATAAGTTATGGCATGGGGCTCTGAGTGGCCCTTGCCATCGGTGTCGCGTTCCCGTTTTGGCCCGACCGGCCACGGTGCTCGCAGTGACATGGTGGTGACGGTATCGAACAGGGAAAGCCCGGATTCCAGCAGAAATTCCGCAAAGGCACCGGAGCTATGCCGCGTATCCAGCCGCAGGAACCGCCCCTGATGGCGTGCGACATGAGGTCGCGTCACGGCGATGGCATCTTCATCGCTTGCGGCGACCACCGGGCCGATGACATGACCGCGCCCGAAGGGCCGCGACAGCGCGAAAGCGACGATTTTACCGGCGCGCAGCAGTGCCACGCCTTCGGACAGGGGCAGGAGGTTGGCAAGCCAGCGCTGGCGATTTGCACCGAAGGCAATTTCATCCAGCGCAGCGACATCCGGTAAATCCTCTGGTGTTATCGCGCGCAGCTGTGCGCCATCGGCGGGCTTTGCGGTTTCCGGTGGCAGCCTTGCCTCGCCTTGGCACTGAAAGACGGGGGCCTCGACGGCAAAGCCGATGCTGCGATAGAGGCGTCTTGCCGCCCGGGTGGAGTTCAGCCCCAGCCGTGCGAAGGGGATGCTGGCGAGGATATGCTCCATCAGCCAGCGGCCTGTTCCCTGCGTTTGTAGGCGTGGCGAGGTAATCACCATGCCGATGGTGGCGAAATTTTCGTCCATGGGAAACCACATGGCCGAGCCCAGCACCCGGTCAATAGGGTCAATGGCCGCGACGCCTTGGCCATTTGCCAGCAGAAAAGCCCAATCCTCGGTCCTGTGCGGCCAGCCGACAGCGACGGAAATACCATGCAGGCGGTCGATGCCGACGTCGTGAATGTCGGTCAACGTCAGTTCAAAGGATTCCACCTGGATCGACGTTTTCACCGTCACATTGTCTTCCTTGCATTGGGTCGGTTTGCAGAGGAGGCCGCCAATGCTTATCTAAAACCGTCCAAGGCAATAGATTCCACTGAAACCGCATGAATTTCCAGCATGTTTTATCGAAAAACCCACCAAGAGCGACACTTAGCCTGATGAAAGCGCGTTACGTTCACTTCCAACGTTTATTTTTGTCGCGCCAGCATCGTCAATGACGCCCGGTAGGACCGACCCGTTTTAGGATCATCATGGCCTTTCTTTTCAATTCAGATCCGGCGCGTGGCGCGGTCTTCGCGCAGGCCTTCGCGCGCGACATGCCCGATGTGGATTTTCATGTTGCGCCATCGTCGGTCGAGCCTGAGCATATCCGCTATCTGATGACTTGGGCAATGCCGGAGGAGATCGAGCGCTACACCAATCTTGAAGTGCTGTTTTGCATCGGCGCCGGTGTCGATCAATTTGATCCCGCCCGGTTGCCCGATACCGTTAAGCTGGTGCGGATGGTCGAGGATGGCCTTGTGCGGATGATGCAGGAATATATCACCCTTGCCGTGCTTTCCGTTCATCGCAAGCTGCCAGCCTATATTGGTCAGCAACAGCGAGGTGAATGGCAGTCCCTGCCGATATCCCAGGCACTTGGGCAACGGGTGACGGTGCTGGGCCTGGGCCTGCTGGGGCAGGCAGCGCTGGAGCGGTTGAAGCCTTTCGGCTTTCAGCTGTCGGGCTGGAGCCGTTCGCCGCGCGAAATCGATGGCGTCACCTGCCATGCCGGACTAGAGGCCCTGCCGGATCTGCTGGAGCAGACCGATATTCTCGTCTGTCTTTTGCCCCTGACATCAGAGACCCGGCATTTCCTCAATGCAGATGTGTTTGCCCGCCTGTCGCGCGGCGCATCGCTGGTTCACGCCGGGCGTGGAGCGCAACTGGATCAGGCAGCGTTGCTGGCCGCGCTCGAGAGCGGACATCTCGCCAGCGCTTTTCTCGACGTCACTGATCCAGAGCCGCTGCCATCGGACCATCCTTTGTGGCGGCAGGCTAATGTGATCATCACGCCCCATATTGCCAGCGTCACCCAGCCGGAAACCGCAGCCATGGCGGTGATCGATAATATCCGTCGGCATCGCGCTGGTGAAGAGATGATTGGCCTTGTTGATCGCGGCCGCGGATATTAAAGATTTTCCAACTCCAACGGTGCCTGCGGCAGGACTGTGATTTTGTTTCAACGGCGAGACAACCTTTTCGTCTCACTTTATTGAGGACTTCCTATGCATAATCTCAAAGACAAGACCTTGTTGCGCCAGCAGGGCCTGATTGGCGGTGAATGGGTCGATGCGGCCTCCGCCAAGGTGATCGATGTTATCGATCCGGCCACGCAATCGGTGATCGGCACGGTGCCGGATATGGGCGCCGATGATACACGCGCCGCCATCAAGGCTGCCGAAAAGGCCTTCAAGCTCTGGAAGAAAAAGACCCATGCCGAGCGCGCCGGGCTGCTGGAAGCCTGGTACGGCCTGATGATCGAGCATGTCGAGGATCTGGCGCTGATCCTGACGATGGAACAGGGCAAGCCGCTGGATGAAGCGCGCGGCGAAATCCGCTACGGTGCCTCCTTCGTCAAATGGTTTGCGGAAGAGGCTCGCCGCATCGGTGGCCATACCATTCCCTCGCCAACCACCGACCGCCGCATCGTCGTTCTGAAGGAGCCGGTTGGTGTCTGCGGCATCATCACGCCCTGGAATTTCCCCAATGCAATGATCACCCGCAAAGTGGCCCCCGCCTTGGCGGCGGGCTGCACCGTGGTCATCAAGCCCTCGGATTTCACGCCCTATTCGGCGCTGGCGCTGGGTGTTTTGGCCGAGCGTGCTGGTATTCCGGCTGGCGTCATCAATATCGTCACCGGCATGCCGACCGAGATCGGCAATGAAATCATGGCCAATGACGTCGTGCGCAAAATTTCCTTCACTGGCTCGACCCGGGTTGGATCGCTGCTGATGCGCGGCGCCGCCGATACGATCAAGAAGCTCAGCCTGGAGCTGGGCGGCAATGCGCCGTTCATCGTGTTTGACGATGCCGATCTCGATCTGGCGGTCGAAGGTGCGATCCTCTGCAAATTCCGCAATGGCGGCCAGACTTGTGTTTGCGCTAACCGCATCCTGGTTCAATCAGGTGTCTACGATACCTTCGCGGCCAAGCTGACGGCCCGTGTCAATGCCATGAAGGTTGGCCCCGGAACCGAGCAAGGCGTTTCCATCGGGCCGATGATTAACGAGGCGGCGATTGGCAAGATCCGCCAGCATGTCGAGGATGCCGTTTCCAAGGGTGCGAAGATCGTCACTGATGCGCACAGATTGCCGCAGGGTGCGCAGTTTACGGCACCTGTAGTATTGACCGGTGCGACAACCGACATGCTGCTGGCCAGCGAGGAGACTTTTGGCCCGGTCGCGCCGCTGTTCAAGTTCGAAACCGAGGAAGAAGCGCTGGAGATTGCCAATGGCACGCCATTTGGTCTGGCCGCCTATTTCTACACCGAAAGCCTGAAGCGCTCCTGGCGAGTGGCCGAGGCGCTGGAAGCAGGCATGATCGGCCTGAATACCGGGGCGATTTCCACGGAAGTGGCACCGTTTGGCGGCGTCAAGCAATCCGGCCTTGGCCGCGAAGGTGCCCAGATCGGTATCGAGGAATATCTGGAAATGAAAACCTTCCATATCGGCGGTCTGGCCTGATCTTTACCCATTATTCCGGGGCAGGGAAACCTACCCCGGAATATGAAAGGCCCGCCGGAAATAAGCGCGAAACGCCTCCATGGCCGGGCTGAAGTCCGCATTGCGCCGCCAGGCAAGGCCGACATCCATTGATGGTACCGGGTCGGTCAGCGTGACCGTCTCGATCCGTCTGCCCTCCAGTGACCATGGCCGATGCACCATATCGGAGAGAATGGCGACGCCTTGGCCGTTGGCGACCAGCGAGCGCACGGCCTCAACTGAGGATGTCCGCAGCGTCACCTTCGGCTGGTAGGGCGTCGGGCTCCAGTATTTCAGCGTGGTATGCGACGCTTCATCCACCGTCAGCATGATATAGTTTTCCTCTGCTACTTCCTTTAGCCCGACCGAGGGACGGGTCAGCAGCGGATGGCGGGCGGGCAGCCAGAGCCGACGCTGCGAATTCAGCAGCGTTTCGGTGGTGAGTTCCGGGTTGAGAATGTTTGAGGTCAGCAGCACGGCGACGTCATAGCGATTGGCGAGCAGACCTTCCTCGACGCTTTCTCGGTTAAGTTCGAACAGCTGGATATCGACGCCCGGAAATTGCCGTTTCAACCGCTCGATATGCAGCGGCAGAAAATAACCGATCACCGTATAGCTGGCTGCAACGCTGAGCTTTCCCTGCACCTTGCCGGTGACGGGATTGAGCGTGGTGATGTCATCAACCTTCCGCAGAATATCATAGGCCTGGGATAGCAGCAGGCGCCCGGCCTCCGTCAGGTCCATGCCATGCGGCGTACGCTCGAACAGCGGCGCGCCGACAATGGTTTCAAGCTCCTTGATCGCCGTGGTCACCGCCGATTGCGAGATGGCGAGGTTGATGGCGGCTTGCGAAACCTGCCCGGATTCGGCGGTCGCCACGAAATAGCGGATCTGGCGTAGACTGAGCGACATGACGCTAACTCCCATCGTTATTTTTGATAGCATCATCTGAAAATCAGAATGATTAATCTTCTGGTTGTTTCGGCTGAGATATTCGCCTGCATTGTGTGGTCTATAGGGCGAAAAACATTCAAATTTTTCTCTGGGTCCTCCACACTCCTATCATCAGTAAATCAGATAATGGCTTTCTGAAAATACCATTTTTCAAATGATGATTTTCTGCCTAGCTTTTCCTGACGAAAATGATGGCACTTGAGTTTTTTGCATAAAAATAAAGCATAGAGGTTCCCTGTGGCGCTTGAATCTGTCGATATCAATTGTGATCTGGGCGAAGCCTTTGGCCGCTGGCGGGTCGGCGATACCGCCGATCAGGCTTTGATGGCGCTGATCAGTTCCGCTAATATCGCCACCGGCTTTCATGCTGGTGATCCAAACCTGATGGATGAGACCGTGCGGCTGGCGGTGGAACATGGTGTCGGTATTGGGGCTCACCCCGGTTATGACGATCTCCAGGGGTTTGGCCGCCGTAAGATCAATGGCACGCCGCGCGAATTGGTCAATGATATCGTCTACCAGGTCGGAGCGCTGAAGGAATTCGTGCGCCGTCACGGGTCCAGTCTGCAACATGTGAAGCCGCACGGCGCGCTCTATATGGAGATGGCTGTCAATCCCGAACTGGCGCAGCTTTTCGTGCACTATATGCGCATCGCCAGCCCCAATGCCTATGTGCTGTGCATGGCGGGTTCGGCCACCGAAATTGCCGCGCGCGAGGCGGGGCAACCGGTGGCGCGGGAATTCTACGCCGACCGCGATTACGACGAAAGCGGCTCCATCGTCTTTACCCGCGATGCCGGGCGACCCGATCCCGCTGCCATTGCCCGAAAAGTGCTGCGTGCCTGTCTGGAGGGCAAGGTCACGGCGGTAACGGGCAAGGACGTCGAGGTGCCATTCGAGACCATCTGCTTCCATTCCGACACGCTGGGCGCTTTCGATATCGTCCGCCATATGCGCGACGCGCTGGTCGCTGAAGGCATCCGCATTTCGCCTCTTTCAGACATTCTCAAATAATCGGAGACAGCCATGAGCACCCACGAGATCAGATCGCCCCTGCCTGGCACATTCTACCGCAAGCCGTCTCCCGATGCCCCGAGCTTCAAAAATGATGGAGATGCGGTGGCTGAAGGCGATGTTATCGGCCTGATTGAGGTCATGAAGACCTTTCATGAAGTGCATGCGGATGCCTCCGGCACCGGTCTGGTGTTCGTGGCGGAAGACAATGAGCCGATCATGGCCGGTCAGGTGATCGCCGAGGTGCAGGCATGAGTATTTCGTCGCTGATGGTGGCCAACAGGGGGGAGATTGCGGTTCGGATCATCCAGGCGGCCAAGGCGCTCGGCATTCGCACTGTGCAGGTTCATTCCGCCGCAGACCGTGACATGCTGGCGGTGAAACTGGCCGATCAGGCGGTGGAGATTGGCCCGCCATCGGCGGCCAAATCCTACCTGAATATCGAGGCCGTGCTGAAAGCGGCACTGGAAACCGGCGTTGATGCGGTGCATCCGGGCTATGGCTTCCTCTCCGAAAATGCCGCTTTCGCCAAGGCCGTCACCGATGCCGGGTTGATTTTCATCGGTCCGAGCCATGAAGCTATCAGCCTGCTTGGTGACAAGGTCGAGGCCCGTAAGGTGGCGATGCTGGCCGGTGTGCCGACTGTGCCGGGTTCAAATGGCCGGGTGGATGACCTTGAGGCAGGGCGTGTGATTGTCGAGACAATCGGCTTTCCTGTGATGATCAAGGCTGCGGCTGGCGGCGGTGGCCGGGGCATTCGGATTGCCGAGACCATGGAGGGTTTCGAACGGCATTTCCCGCAGGCATCCTCCGAAGCGCTGGCTGCCTTTGGCGATGGCGGGCTTTACATCGAGAAGGTCATTACCCGCGCCCGCCATGTCGAAGTACAGATCCTCGGCGATGGCAATGATGCCATTCATTGCTTCGAGCGGGAATGCTCGCTGCAACGCCGCCGCCAGAAGGTCTGGGAAGAAGGCCCATCGGTGCGCCTGCCTGCTGATGTGCGAAAAGCCCTGTGCGATAGCGCGGTGGCGCTGGCGCGGTCGGTTCACTATCGCGGCGCTGGCACGGTTGAATATCTCTATGACGAGCTGAGCGGTGAATTTTATTTCATCGAGGTCAACACCCGCATCCAGGTCGAGCATCCGGTGACGGAAATGATTACCGGCATCGATCTGGTGCAGGAAATGATCCGCATTGCCGGTGGCGCGCCTTTGTCGCTGCGCCAGGAGGATGTGGTGCTCTCCGGCCACGCTATCGAATGCCGGATCAATGCCGAGGACCCGGCGCGTGGCTTTCTGCCCGGTCCCGGCACGGTCTCAACCCTGCATATTCCCGAGGGCGACGGCATCCGCTTCGATACCATGCTCTATGAAGGCTATCAGGTGCCGCCGTTCTACGATTCCTTGCTCGGCAAGCTGATCGTCTGGGCGGAAACCCGTGAAGCCTGCCTGGAAAAGCTTGGCTCGGCGCTGGAGCATTTCGAAATTGGCGGTCTTGCCACCACCATTCCGCTGCACAAAAAGCTGGTGGCTGATCCCTCGGTGCGGAGCGCCGATGTCCATACCCGGTTTCTGGAGCCATGGCTGGAAACGGCCTTTCCTGCTCCCTCCAAGGCACCCGCTTCAAAGGAGACTGTCTGATGGCAATGCGATATACATTCGGCGGTGATGAGCATCTGTTCGTGGAATGCAGCGAGGCGATGTCGCTGGAAGCCTTCTTCACCTCGCTGTCGATGACCAACGGCATTTCCCAAGCCCGGATCAAGGGCGTCACCGAAATCTGCCCGGCCAATGCCTCCTTCCAGGTCAAGTTCGATCCTGATGTCATTCATCCCGACGATATTTTGAAGGAAGTCCAAGCCATCGAGGTGGCGGCAGCGAAAAGCGATCCGGTGATCGCCACGCGGCTCGTCGAAATCCCGGTCTTCTACAACGATCCCTGGACCCATGAGACGCTGATGCGCTTTCGTGAACGGCATCAGGAGCCTGATGGCACCGATCTCGATTATGCCGCGAAGATCAACAATTACTCTGGGGTCGAGGACTTCATCGCCGCTCATGCCGGTTCGCCCTGGTTTGTCTCCATGGTCGGCTTCGTGTCCGGCCTGCCTTTCATGTACCAGATGGTCGAGCGGCAACGACAAATCGAGGTGCCGAAATATCTGCGGCCCCGCACCGATACGCCGAGGCTGACGGTCGGCCATGGTGGCTGTTTCGGCTGCATCTATTCGGTGCGCGGTGCCGGTGGCTATCAGATGTTCGGTATTACGCCGATGCCGATCTATGATCCGACGCAAACCACCTCTTACCTGCGCGACTTCATGGTGTTCTTCAAGCCGGGCGATATCGTCAAGTTCAAGCCGGTGGATCGCGATGGTTACGATCAGGCGGTGGAAGAGGTGGACAAGGGCATATTCGTGCCGCCAATCCGCGAGGTGCGCTTCGATCTCTCGGAATTCCAGAAAGACATCAGCGGCTATAACGCCAGGCTGGAGGGCCTTCTCCATGGTCATTAAGGTTTTGCATCAAGGGCTTGCCACCACGGTTCAGGATCTGGGCCGTCCCGGCTATTTTCATCTCGGCATTCCCCAGGGCGGGGCCATGGACCGGCTGGCGCTGAAGGCCGCCAATCTGCTCGTCGGCAACGATGAAGGGGCGGCGGGGCTGGAGGCGGTGTTCATCGGGCCGAAGCTGGAATTTGCCGCCGACACCATGGTGGCCGTCACGGGAGCCGAGATGCCGATCCGGCTTGATGGCGAGGAGCAGCCCGGCTGGACCGCCTTCAAGGTGCGGGCAGGTCAGGTGCTGAGTTTCGATTTCCTGAAGGCGGGGGCGCGGATCTATATTGCCGTTGCTGGCGGCATCGATGTGCCGCTGGCGCTCGGATCGCGCTCCACCTACGCCATCGGCGCACTTGGTGGCTTCCAGGGTCGCGCGATTGCTGCTGGAGATGAATTGCCGGTGGGGCAGGCGAAGCCTGTGCCGGAAGGCCGGACCATTCCGCCGGCGCTGCGCCGCCGTCCGGGCGCGCCTGCCGAACTGCGCGTTTTGCCCGGTCTCTACTGGGATCGGCTGACGGAAGAGGCAAAGGGCAATTTCTTTGAGGATGAGTGGAAGGTAGCGCCGGAAGCCGACCGGATGGGCTACCGGTTTCGGGGCGGGCGCAAGCTGGACTTTGTACCCCGCACCCCGCCGTTTGGGGCAGGCTCCGATCCGTCCAATATTGTCGATAGCTGCTATCCCTATGGCTCAATCCAGGTGCCGGGCGGCAGTGAGCCAATCGTCCTGCACCGTGACGCCGTTTCCGGCGGCGGCTATTTCATGGTCGGCACGTTGATCTCAGCGGATATGGACCTGATCGGCCAATTGCAGCCACATACGCCAACCCGGTTCGTCAAGGTGGACATGGAGCAGGCCCTGGCGGCGCGTCGTGAGCGGCAGGCGATGATCCGCGACATCAGCGCCTCTCTGAACGTGTAGGGGCGATATCATGATCGATGCTGCGCCACACTCACTCCTGAACGCGGGTCAGATAGGCCGCCGTGGCGCCTGGATCGGGAATGATCGCGACGATCTTCATTTGGGCGATGGTTCGGTTCAGGGCGGCGTCCAGATGGGTGCCATGCATGGCCGCCGCCGCCGTGGTCGCCCCACGGGCCAGCAACTCGACGATCAGCCTAAATTCAGTAATCGTCGTCAGGTCGCCGGGCAGGCCGAGGCGGGCCAGCAGGCTGGTCGCCGCAGTCACCGGCAGAAGATTGTTGCGGATCAATTCGCGCAGCTTCTCATTGGGCGTGGCGAGAATGCAGATGTCGATGAAGCCTTGCTGCATCTCCATCACATCTCTGAGGCCATCCCCGGCATGATCCCTCTCCAACTGCCGAAGCCGTTCCAGCAGGCAAAGCAGCGCCTCGCTATCGATATGGGGCGCAGCCGTCGTCAGCGCCTGCGGCTCCAGCATGGCACGCAACCCGAAATGATCCTTGATGGTTTGGGCGGTCAAGGGTCCGGCAATCCAGTGGGAGCTTTGGTTCTTGCGCACCAGTCCTCGTTCGCTCAGCCGCGCCAGCACATCGCGCACCACCGTGCGGCTGACGTTGAAATGGCTGGCAAGTTCGGTCTCAATGATCCGGTAGCGACCAAACACCACGCATCCTGCCACATCGCGCTCAACGGTGTCGTAAATCCGCTCCCAGGAGGACCGGTTTTGCAAGGCGTCGTCGGCATGTTTGGCAACGGTCAGGCCGATGCTGCGGATATCGGTCCTCAACGGCTCTATGCCAAACCCTGTCGGGCCGACCAGATAGCCGCGCCCGTGAAACCGATGCACCAGCCCGTCGGCCTCCAGCGCCTGCAAGGCGCGTTGTACCGGTGCGCGGGACGTTTGCAGGATCTCGGCGATATGGCCTTCCAACAGCACAAGCCCTTGAGGCAACAGGCCTTCGGCGATGTTGGAGCGCAGCACGGCCTCGGCAATTTCATAGCGGCGTTGGCCGGTTTGTGTCGTCATGGCGCAGGCTGTTCCCGTTGGTCTGCTATCTCTGTAAGGCGAAAACTGCTTTCGAGACTAGAGGTATAAAAATCAGAATGCGCATGAAGCATCTAATTTTTGGATATCGTGTGCAATAGTCATTTTTAAAAGCGTGTCTGGGTTGGCCAAAGTGTGAGCCTTCCAGATGCTATTGCAGGCGTCCAATTGAAAAAAATCCGAAAAATCGGCAGGCAATGTCGGTTTTTGCAGAGCGTTCTACGCTTTTTTGTTGAGATTTGTAGGGTGTACGCTAGTGGAATCCTTGGTGTTTTACCCTAAAAATCAATTGAATTTAAAAATCATAAAAAAGTATATTGAATACAAAAATCATCCATGCCATGCTTCGTCTGTATCGTGCCAATAGAAGCACGGACAAGCGGAACGAATAGAAAAATGCCCGATTGCCGATTCCTGTGATGCGCCTTTGCTGAAGGGCGCAAGCGCTCTTCCTGTGTTTACCGGGAGGGTGTTCGGGTGCGGCTGGCTGGGCGCAACTGGCGAGAACCGACGTGACATCCGTGCTCGAGCTACACAATCTGGTCAAGACCTATGGGGATACGCGTGCCCTCGATGGGTTGAGCCTTTCGCTGCCCGACAATCATTATATTTCGCTGCTTGGCCCAAGCGGATCGGGAAAGACAACACTGCTCCGGGTGATTGCCGGTTTCGAGCGGTGTGAGGGCGGTTCGATCCGCTTTGCCGGACAATCCATGCAGGACGTGGCGCCGCATCGCCGTGGCATCGGCTTCGTCTTTCAGAATTTCGCGCTGTTTCCGCATCTGAGTGTGCGGGAAAATATCGCCTTTGGCCTTGCCAATCGTGAGGTGGCACCGGTGACCAATGCTGGCGAAGTGGCTGACAGGGTGCGTGACATCATCGCGCTTGTTGGCTTGCAGGGCTTGGAAACCCGCGCTGTCACCCAGATTTCCGGTGGCCAGAAACAGCGTGTTGCCTTGGCCCGCACCCTGGTTACAGAGCCGAAAATGGTGCTGCTGGACGAGCCACTCGGCGCGCTGGACGCCAATCTGCGCGCCCGGATGCGTAACGAGTTGCGCGACATCCGCGAGCGCTGCGGCGTGACCTTCCTGCATGTTACCGGCAGCGAGAGCGAGGCGCTGGCCATGGGCGACATGGTTCTGGTGCTGGACCGCGGGCGGATTGCCCAGACCGGCAGCTCCGACACGATCTATAACCGTCCGGTTTCCGCCGATGTGGCGCGCTTCCTGAATTGCTACAATCTGTTTTCCGGTGCGGTCGATGGCAACAGTTTCGTGGCCCCGGCAGGCCGCCTGCCGCTCGGCGGCTTCAGACAATCGGCTTCTAGCCCCGCCTATGCCATTCGCCATGACCGCATCTCCATCCGTCCTGTTATCGCCGAGCGCGGCACTGATGAGGTGGCAATCGAAGCGAGCTTTCTGGCCGAGGAATATACCGGCTCGGCGGTCTATTCGTTCTTCTCGGCGGATGATGGCTCTGTCTTCGAAGTGGAAACCCATTTGAGCAAGGACGCCCGCCCGATCCTCGAACCGCAGACCCGCTACGCGCTGGTCTGGAACAAGGAGCACGCCCTTGTCTATGCATAATCAATCCCTTAGCGACACTGTCGTCGCAACAGCGGAACCTGCCGCCAAGCCGTCGCGCATCTCCTTCTGGCTGGTGCTGCCGGGTGTTGTCTGGATGCTGTTGTTCCTGGTGCTGCCGATGTTGATGATGGTCTATGTGTCCTTCTGGACGCAAACCACCTTCACCATCAAGCCGGTGTTGACGCTGCAAAGCTGGATCACCTTCTTTTCCAGCGATACCTATCTCGGCGCGCTCTGGACCACGGTCAGGATCTGGCTGCTGGTGCTGGTTGCGACCTTGGCTGTCGGCTATCCGGCGGCGCTGTTTGTTGGGTTGTTCGTTAAAAACAAGACGCTGCAAACCGTGCTTCTGGTGCTGTGCGTCATTCCATTCTGGACCTCCTTCCTGATCCGCGTCCTCGCCTGGCGGCCAATGCTTGGCAAGGAAGGGGCGATCAACATGATCCTGATGAAGCTTGGCATCGTCAGCCATCCCATCGAAGTCCTGCTGTTTTCGGAACTGTCCGTGATCATTGGCATGACGCAGATCTATTGCGTGTTCATGGTCGGCCCCATCGCCTTCATGCTGGGGCGGATCGAGCCGGCAATCATCGAGGCGGCGCAGGATCTCGGGGCCGGTTTCTGGCGGATTTTCCGCACCATCATCCTGCCGATGTCGATGCCGGGCGTGGTGGTTGGGGCGATTTTTGTCTCGGTCATGGTTCTCGGCGAATTCGCCACCTCGGCGGCGCTGTCGGGCCGCAAGGTCAATCTGCTCGGCAATATCATCGTTACCCAAGTCGGGTCGCTGAAATGGGCCTTTGCGGCGGTGGCGGGCGTTATCCTCACCCTGCTGATGGGGCTCGTCGTTGCGGCGCTGCTGCGGGTCGTTGATCTCAGGAAGGAGTTGTAGGATGAATTCCGGTGCGGTCAAACTGGGACTTGGCGTTTATACCACGCTGTTTCTGGTGTTTCTCTACGGGCCTTTGGTGGTCCTCGCCATCCTGTCGTTCCAGACGGGACCGGAAGGCGGCCCGCAATTTCCGATCATCGAATGGTCGGTTTATTGGTACAAGCATCTGTTCGGCCTGACGCCGCCGTCGCGCATTGCGCCACTGCCGATCAACGATGCCTTGGTACGGTCCATGGGCTTGGCAGTGATGACAATGATCGTCTCCACCGTGCTGGGGGTTATTTCGGCGCAGGCTTTTCGCAGCCGGTTCAAAGGCTCCGGTCTGGTCTTCTACCTGATCGTGCTGGGCATGATGGTGCCGGGCGTGCTGGTCGGGCTTGGCATGGCGCTGGTTGCCAATACACTTGGCATCGACCGGCACTGGTGGGGTACGGCCTTCGTGCTGCATGTCGTCTATACTTTCCCCTTCGCCTTCCTGGTGATGCTGGCGATTTTCAATCGCTTCGACCCAAGCGTCGAAGAGGCGGCCTGGTCGCTTGGCGTCAGCCCGATGCGGACGTTTCGCAAGATCACCTTTCCGTTGATCTTTCCGGGCGTGCTGTCGGCCATGCTGTTTGCCTTCACGCTGTCCTATGACGAGTTTTCCCGCACGCTGTTTGCCTCTGGCCGCGATCTCACCCTGCCGCTGGCGATCTACGGGACGTTTTCGGTGGAGGTGCATCCGAATGTCTTTGCCTTCGGCGTGCTGACCACGCTGTTTTCCTTCGCGCTGCTTGGCACTTACGCCGTGCTGATGGGGCTTTCGGTGCGACGTGCCCGGCGCATCGCCGTGCAGGAGGACGCATGATGGAAAAGTCCGCTTTCCCCTCCGCCATTGTCACCGGTGCCGGTTCCGGCATTGGTCGCGCCATTGCACTCCGGCTGGCAAAAGACGGGTATGGCGTGTTGGTCAACGATCTTGCCCTGGAAAGAGCGAAAGCCGTCGCCGAAGAGATCACGGCGTCGGGTGGCAAGGCCTCGGCCTATGCTGGTGACGTTTCCCACGAGACGGAAGCGGCGGCGATCTGCGCTGCCGCCGTCGTCGCCCATGGGCCGGTGGCGCTGCTGGTCAACAATGCCGGGATCGCCCATCAATCCCTGTTCGAACATCTTGAGGTCGCTGATTTTGACCGGATGTTTGCGGTGCATGTGCGCGGCAATTTCCTGATGACCCGCGCCGTGTTGCCACCGATGCTGGAGCGGGGAGACGGCGTCATCATCAATATCGCATCGCAACTCGGCCAGATCGGCGGCGTCGAACTGGTGCATTATTCCGGTGCCAAGGCGGCCATTATCGGCATGACCAAGGCCTTGGCCCGCGAAGTCTCGGCCCGTGGCGTGCGTGTCAATGCGGTTGCTCCCGGCCCAATCAATACGCCGCTGGTCATGGGCCTTTCGGAAGACTGGCGGAATGCCAAACGAGCCCAACTGCCGCTTGGCCGGTTCGGTGAACCGGAGGAAGTGGCCGCCGCCGTCTCCTTCCTTGCCTCCCCGGATGCTGCCCTGTTCGTCGGCCAGACACTGGGACCGAATTCCGGCGATGTGATGCTTTGAACCGTGAAGGAAGAGACAGATGAGCAACCAGAACCAGCGGATCGTCATCATCACCGGAGCCGGGATTGGCATCGGCGCCGCCGCCGCCAAAGCCTTCGGTGCGCTCGGCGATCATGTCGTCGTCACCGATATTTTGGACGCCGAAGGCGAGGCGGTGGCGGAGGCTATTCGCGCTGCTGGCGGCTCGGCAGAGTTTCATCATTATGACGTGCGCTCGACACCAGCAGCCGATGCGCTGGTTGCGGATATTGAGGCACGGCTTGGCCGGATCGATGTGGTGGTCGCCAATGCGGGCATTGCGCATCGCGTACCGCTTCAAGAACTGACTGACGAAAAATGGGACCTGACCTTCGATATCGATCTCAAGGGCATTTTCCGCCTCGTGCGGGCGGCCACTCCCGGCATGCGCGCCCGCAAAAGCGGGTCGATTGTCGCGCTGTCATCGATCATGGGCATTGCCTATGGCTGGGATGAACATGTGCATTATTCCGCTGCCAAATCCGGGGTGATCGGACTGGTGCGCGGTCTGGCCGTCGAGCTTGCCCGCGAAGGGGTGCGGGTCAACGGCATTGCACCGGGCTATATCCGCACCGCGCAATTGCTGTCGGAGGAAAACTCGCTCGGGCCGGTGGGAGCGGAAAAAGCCGCCGAAATCATCCCGATGGGACGGCTCGGAACACCCGACGATATTGCCGATGTCATCACTTTCCTTGCCTCCAATGCCGCCCGCTACATGACCGGCCAGGTGCTGGTCGTCGATGGAGGACTACTGGTCGGGCGCTACTGACAGCAACATCAACAACAACAAAAACCGGCAAAGCCGGATCGGGAACTCAAAAACTGGAGAACTGCCATGTCTTTAATGGAATTGAACCGCAGATCGCTTCTGAAACGCTCCACCGGCATGATGGCGCTGGCCATGGGGGCGGGGACACCCTTCCTCTCGTCGCGGGCAGCCTATGCCCAGGCAACCAGCCTTGCCAGCCAGCAGCTCCGCACCATCGGCCTTTCGGTGACGGTGCAGGAGCGCATTCTCAATGACTTCAAGAAGGCCTCCGGCGTTGGCGGCACATCCGGCACGGCGGCAACCTTCCCGGATGCGCAGACCAAGATCCTGTCCGGCTCGAAGGATTACGACTGCTGGGAAATCATCGCCGAGCGCCTGCCTGCCATCGTCATGACCAACAATGTCGAGCCGGTGCCGGCTTCCGGCTTGAAAAATTGGGCGAATATCCGCGACACCTTTACCAAGCCATCCGACAAATGGGACTTGAAGGCGCAGATCGTTGGACAGATCTGGGCTGATGAAGGACAGACGACACTAAACATGGTGCCAGCCGTCTATAACTACGATTCCATCGGCTATAACCCGGATGTGGTTTCCGCCGAGGAAGCCAATAGCTGGGCGGCGATTTTCGACAAGAAATGGAAGGGCAAGTCTGGCCTCAACACCGATCCGCTGATTGCCTTTGGTCAGGCGATCATGGCGATGAACACGCTTGGCCTGCTCAACGTCAAGAACCCCGGCAATCCAAGCGCCAAGGAAATCGACGAGGCCGCAGCCTTCCTGGTGTCGAAGAAGAAGGAAGGTCAGTTCCGGGCGCTATGGGGTGATTTCGGCGAACTGGTCAACCTGATGGCCTCAGGCGAAATGGTGGTTTGCGATGCCTGGCAGCCTGCGGTCATGGCAGTGAAGGCGCAGGGCAAGTCCTGCAAATATGCGGTGCCGAAGGAAGGCTACCGCGCCTGGGCCATTGGTCCGTCGATGATTGCAGGTACGACTAACAAGGAAGCCGTCACCGCCTATGCCGATTACTGGCTGTCGGGTGAGCCGGGCATTGCCGTGTCGGAGCAGGGCTATTACTCGCCCTCCACCAATATCAAAAGCGTCATGGCACCGGAAAAATATGCATTCTGGTACGAGGGCAAGCCTTGGACCGGAGCGCCAGAGCGCGGCATCAAGGAAGGCGACCTGCGCGATGGCGGCTCGCTGGAAGAGCGCGCCAAAAACGTCGCTTATTGGCATCAATGGCCGGATGAATACGACCATCTGGTGCAGAAGTGGGACGAGTTCCTGAACGCCTGATGTAACGCGGGAAGACCGGTTGGCTCCGGTCTTCCCTTTTGATGCTGCACCGGAGAGAGCCGATGATTTACGACCTGGAACTGATTGATGTGGGCAAGGTCTATGACAATGGCACCACGGCTGTCAGTGCCTTCAGCCTGGCGGTGAAAAAGGGTGAGTTCATCGCTTTTCTCGGCCCATCCGGCTGCGGCAAGACCACGACGTTGAGGATGATTGCCGGGTCCGAGGGTATTTCCTCCGGCGATATGATGATCAAGGGCGTGCGGATGAACGATGTGCCGCCGCAGATGCGCCCGACCGCAACGATCTTTCAGAATTACGCGCTGTTTCCTCATATGAGCGTGCGCCGCAATGTCGCTTACGGTCTTGAAGTCAAAGGCATGGCAAAGGCTGAGCGCGACCGCAAGGTAGAGCGGATCATTGCAACGCTTGGGCTTGAAGACATAGCCGAGCGCAAGCCGGAAAAGCTTTCCGGCGGCCAGCGCCAGCGGGTGGCCTTGGCGCGGGGATTGGTGATCGAGCCTGACATTCTGCTTCTGGATGAGCCGCTTGGCGCGCTCGATGCCAATCTGCGCAAGGCGATCCAGAACGAGCTGAAAATCCTGCAACGGACGCTGGGCGTCACCTTCATCTTCGTCACCCATGCGCAATCGGAGGCGCTGGCGCTGTCCGACCGGGTGGTGGTGATGAACCAGGGCCGTGTCGAGCAGGTCAGCCCGCCGCATCAGCTCTATACCCGGCCCGCGACGCCGTTTGTGGCGCAATTTATTGGCCGAAACGCGATTTTCAAGGGGCATGCCCGCGCCGATGGCGCAGGCGATTTACGGGTCGAGACCCCGGAAGGATTGCTCGCGGGCTTGGTCAATGGCTCGGTGTCCGACGGCGGGCTCGCCAATCTCGTCGTTCCCGCCGAGGCCATTCAGGTTCATCATGGAAACCGCGAGCCGCTTGAGCGGGTTGCTGTGGCCCATGGTGGCAACGCGGTTCATGCCCGCATTCAACGTGCCGATGTCGTCGGTCATGTCTCGCATATCTCAGTGGTGCTGGCGGATGGTCGGTCTTTGTCTCTCGAGGCCCATGTCGAGAAATATCGCCCGGATGAGTTTCCGGTCGGCTCCGACGTGTTTCTGTCGTGGAAGCCGTCGGATGCCACCATTATCGCCGCACACTGACAGGTCCGCACCTGATCAAAAAGTCTTTATCAAAAGGAGAAAACACCATGGCAAAGGAAATCTTTTGCAGCTTCGGCATCGATGTGGATGCAGTGGCCGGCTGGCTCGGCTCTTACGGTGGCGAGGATTCGCCTGACGATATTTCCCGTGGCCTGTTTGCCGGTGAGGTCGGCGCACCGCGCTTGCTGAAACTGTTCGAGCGTTTCGGCATCAAGACCACCTGGTTCATTCCCGGCCATTCCATCGAGACCTTCCCCGAGCAGATGCAGGCGGTGGCCGATGCAGGCCATGAAATCGGCATTCACGGCTATACCCACGAAAACCCGATTGCCATGACCCGCGAGCAGGAAACCGAAGTGCTGGACAAGTGCATCGAGCTGGTCACCAAGCTATCTGGCAAGCGTCCGACCGGCTATGTTGCGCCCTGGTGGGAGTTTTCCAATGTCACCAATGAGTTGCTGCTGGAGCGCGGCATCAAATACGATCACTCATTGATGCATAATGATTTCACGCCCTATTATGTGCGCGTTGGCGATAGCTGGACCAAGATCGACTATTCCAAGAAGCCCTCCGACTGGATGGTGCCCTTGAAGCGTGGCCACGAGACCGACCTGATCGAAATTCCGGCCTCGTGGTATCTCGATGACCTGCCACCGATGATGTTCATCAAGAAATCACCCAACAGCCACGGCTTCGTCAATCCGCATGATATCGAGCAGATCTGGCGCGATCAGTTCGATTGGGTCTATCGTGAAATGGATTATGCGGTTTTCCCGATCACCATTCACCCTGACGTTGCCGGACGCCCGCAGGTGTTGATGATGCTGGAGCGCTTGTTTGCCCATATGAGCAAGCATCCGGGGGTGAAATTCGTGACCATGAACGAGATCGCCGACGATTTCGCCAAGCGCTTTCCGCGCAAGAAGTAACAAGACGGAGAGGGGCGGCGCTATGCCGTCCCTTGTCCGTGAAAGGAGAGTGTCATGTGTTCACTGTGCGGTGTGATCGGCGGCAATGAACATTGGGCCGACGCCGTGGCCCGACCCGGCGTTTACACCCGCAATGGCGAGCGGGTGGACCGCCGCCGTGAACGGATGAACCGGGTGAACACCGCCAACCGGGTGCTGAAGGCTTATGGCCTGTCGCTCTCCGACTGGCAGGGCTCATCCTATCTCTTGTCCAGCCTGACGGGAAAGACCGAGATCATCGAGGATCTCGGTCATCTCTGGTCTGCCGCCGAAAAAATGTCCTGTCGGGCCTGCGATCCGCTTGATCCAGTGCTGATCGCGCGGATGGAAATGGCCCGTAATGGCTGATGCAAGGGGTGCTATTCCCCAGTTCACTCCTGTCAATTTGCTGACCGGCTTCCTCGGCTCCGGCAAGACGACGCTGCTGAAGCGTCTGCTGTCAGACCCCGCCCTTGCCGATACGGCGGTGCTGATCAATGAATTAGGCGAAATCGGCCTCGATCACGACCTGGTGGAAACGGTCGATGGTGATACGGTGCTTTTGCAATCCGGCTGTGTCTGCTGCACCATTCGCGGCGATCTGGCTGAAGCCGTGCGAACCCTGCATGACCGCCGGGAGCGGGGCGAGATCGCACCCTTTCGCCGGGTGATGATTGAAAGCACCGGGCTTGCCGACCCGTTTCCAATCTTATCGACGCTGAAAGCCGATCCGGTCCTGCGCCATCATTTTCGCCACGGCAATGTCATCACCACGGTTGATGCCATTAATGGGTTGGGGCAACTGGACGCTTATGGCGAATCGGCCCGGCAAGTGGCGATTGCCGACCGGTTGGTGATCACCAAAACCGATATGACTGAAGCCCTTGAACAGCCTGAATTGACCGGACGGTTGATGGCCCGGATCGCGTCGATCAATCTCGATGCAGCGATAATTGCCGCCGCGGCCCCGGATTTTTCAGCCGCCAGCCTGCTGGATGACGATGCCAGCCTGCACAGTTCCACCCTGCAATCGGCCAGCGGTTTTTACTGCGAAGCGCCAGCAGATGCTGGCCATAGCGGCGACTTCCGCTCCTTCGTGGTGACGGTTGACGCGCCGATCGACTGGACCGCTTTCGGCATCTGGTTGACGATGTTGCTCAACCGCCATGGCGCCAGGATTATCCGGGTGAAGGGCATTTTGAACATCGCGGGTGAGGACCGGCCCGTTGCCATTCACGGGGTCCAGCATCTGGTGCATCCGCCCGTCCATATGGGCGGCTGGCCATCGGCGGATCGACGCTCCAGGCTGGTTTTCATTGTGGATGGATTGGAGACGGCGCTGATCAGGCGGTCTTTCGAGGCCTTTGCGATAAAGTGAGAGACATGGATGGTGACAGAGGCTCTATGGTTTTACGGTGGCTTTATAAGTGAGTCAGGAATGTCAAACGCCAATGAACACCCATAACCCACCGGCTTCTTTTCCTGCGCCCGCCCTTCATACGCAAGGCAAACCGCGTCTTCGGGTGCTCGGCACGGCGATTTCCTTGCTGGAACCGTTGCGCGTCCAGGCGCAGCAGGATCTTGGCATCGAGGTCGTGTTCGACAACAATGATTTCCTGACCACCCAGCACAAGGCGGCGCAGGCGCCGGATAGTTACGACATCTACGATCAGTGCTTTCATAACCTGGACATCGTCTGGTATTGGCGCGCCATCCAGCCGATAGAACTGAAGCGGATCGACCTCTGGAACGAGATTTCCGATCTCACCAAGACCGGACGACTGGAGCCGAGTGCCCAACTGGGCAAGGGCGATGCACCTGTCAAGAAACTGTTCGTCCAGCCGGACCTGTCGCTGGGCGATAATCCGACCGGCCATATTTCCATGTTGCCCACCACCCATAATTTCGACAGTTTTGCCTATCGCAGCGATCTGGTGAAAAGCCCCAGGTCCGTGTCCAGTTGGGCAAGTCTGTTGGACGAGACCTGGACGGGCCGGGTGGCGCTGGTGGACGAGCCCGCCATCGGCATTTTCGATGCGGCCCTTGCTGCCGAGGCGGCTGGCCTGATGCGGTTCGACAATATCGGTAATATGACCGTGGTCGAGATCGATCGGCTGATCGCCATTCTGACCGAGAAGAAAAAATCCGGATTTTTCAGGGACTTCTGGCGCACCGCAGAGGATGCCGCAGCCCTGATGGTCAAGGGCCGTACCGATATCCAGAGCATGTGGTCCACAGGCATTACCATCTTGAGCGGTCAGGGCATGGCCGTGGAGCAGGCGGTGCCGGTCGAAGGTTACCGGGCCTGGCATGGCGGGCTTTGCCTGTCGCGTGGCCTTGAAGGGCGGATGCTGGATGTGGCCTATGACTATCTTAACTGGTGGATTTCCGGGTTGCCAGGTGCTGTCGTTGCGCGGCAAGGCTATTACATCTCCACGCCGCAGCGCTCAAAGGCGTATCTGAGCAAGGCGGAATGGGATTATTGGTATGGCGGCCTGCCCGCCGCGCAGGACTTGCCCGGACCGGATGGCGCGATGCGGATCAAGGCTGGCGAAAGCCGCAGGGGCGGGTCTTACTGGCAGCGTGCCAACCGCATCGCGGTGTGGAACACCACCATGGACGAACATAATTATCTGGTGCGTCGCTGGCTTCAGCTGATGGCGGCATAATATTGTATTGAAGGAGTAACCGATGACCCCAAACTTTTCAGGCCAAGGCCTTTCAGGCAAAAGCATTGCCCAGCTTGCTGTCTTGATCCAGTCCGGCGCGCTTGATCCGCAGGATCTCGCCCATCAGACGTTGGGGGCCATCCGGGATTACGGGGATCAGACAATTTTCACCCGGCTAACGCCGGAGCGGGCGATGCAGGAGGCCCAGGCCTCGGCATTGCGCATCCGGGCCGGTTGCTCGCTCGGCCCTCTGGACGGCATACCGATTGCCTGGAAGGATCTTTTCGATCTCAAGGGAATAACCACCACCGCAGGTTCCGTGGTGTTGGACGATCAGCCACCGGCATCGCGCGATGCGGATGTGGTCCAGGCCCTGGCGAGTGCTGGAATGGTGTCCATCGGTCAGGTCAATATGAGCGAGTTTGCCTTTTCCGGCCTTGGGGTCAATCCGCATTACGGCACACCGCGCAATCCGCACGGTGTGGGCGAGGCGCGGGTTCCCGGCGGATCGTCCTCGGGCTCGGCTGTAGCGGTGGCAGCCGGGCTGGTGCCGGTGTCGATTGGGACGGATACGGGCGGGTCTGTCCGCATTCCCTCCGCCTTCAATGGCATTGTCGGCTATAAGGCAACCCGTGGCCGCTATTCCATGCGTGGCGTCTTTCCTCTCTCCAAAAGTCTCGATTCCCTTGGTCCGCTCTGCCGCACCGTGCAGGATGCGGTCTGGATCGATGCTGCCATGCGCGGGCTGACGCATCCGCAGGTGACCCGCGCCGCCTTGGCTGGATGCCGTTTCGTCGTGCCCGACACGGTGTTTTTCGATGGTGCCGAGGATGGTGTGGTTAAAGCGTTTGAGGCTGCGATACGCCGCCTGGAGCAGGCGGGCGCCGTGGTGCGCCGTCAAGCCTTCCCGATCATGCAGCAGATCCTCGATGTTCTCGCCAAGCATGGCCCGCTGGTGACGGCGGAGGCCTATGTGTTGCATCGCCACCGTCTGCATGGGCCGGACGCGGCCCGCATGGATCACCGCGTCGCAACCCGTGCGCGGTTGGGCGAAAACATCAGCCTTGCCAGCTATGTCGAGCTTGTTGACCGGCGAGAGCAATTGATTGCGGAATTTACCGGCCAGATCGGCACGGATGAATTCATCCTGACGCCAACCGTCGCGCATGTCGCACCACTGACCGCGCCGCTTGTGGCTGACGATGACCTGTTCGTGGCCACCAATGGCAAGACATTGCGCAACACAATGCTCGGCAATTTCCTCGATTGGTGCGCCGTTTCGCTGCCATGCGGAACGGGTGATGCCAATATGCCTGTTGGCCTGCAAGTCTCCGGGCCTGCAGGGTCAGACGAAGCCTTGCTTGGCCTGGCGCTTTCAATGGAAGCGGTGATTTGTAGTTGAATAATTTGAAAACCTACATCGGAAACAGGCTGGTCAGAGGCATATGCGATTTGACGATCGGTGATTTCAGCACCACGAAGCTGAAATATTTGTCGATGCCAATATCCATGTCGGTCAGCCGTTCCATGATCGACTGGTATTCACCAATCCCTGATGTGACGAATTTCAGCATGTAATCATAGCCGCCGGAGACCAGGTGGCATTCGATCACCTGGTCAACTTTTTCAACCGCGGCCAGAAAGCGGGCAAAATCGATCTGTCTGTGGTTCTTCAAGGTGATTTCGGTAAACACCGTTAGCGTCTGGCCAAGCTTGCTGACATTGATCTGGGCGGAATAGCCTTCGATATAGCCCTCCGCTTGAAGTTTCTTTACGCGCATCAGGCAGGGGCTGGGGGAGAGATTGACCAGTTCGGCCAGTTCCACATTGGTGATCCGACCGTTCTTTTGCAGTTCATAGAGAATCTTGATGTCGATCCTGTCGAGCTTCACGCTGCTGTTTCCCCTGATGCCAGTTTTCCCTGAAGCCTGTGTGCCAGCATATTATGCTTCGAAAGCCAAAGTGCAAGCGATCATCATCAGGAAAGCACGCTGGAAAGCTTTGAAAAACCTTATGCAACATAGGGATCGTTTGGGTTTCTAAAAACGGAAGGAAATGCTGAATCTGGTGCAATCGCGGTGCTTTTCACTGATGGAAATGCTTATGCTGATCAGCAATCAAGGAGCTTTTCATGCGTGTACCCCTGTTGCGAGTAGAGACCCATAGCACTTTGCCGGAGGCGGCGGATGTCGTGGTGATCGGCGGCGGTATCGTCGGCACATGTACCGCCTATTTCCTGGCAAAACGCGGTGTCAAAGTGGTCCTGCTGGAGAAAGGCCTGATCGGGGCGGAGCAGTCCAGCCGCAATTGGGGCTGGTGCCGCCAGCAGAACCGCGATGCCCGCGAATTGCCGATGGCGACAAAAAGCCTGGATCTGTGGGACAGTTTTGCCAGCGACATTGGCGAGGATGTCGGGTTTCGCCGCTGCGGCCTGCTTTACCTGAGCAATAGCGAGGCGGAAATCGCCACCTGGGCCAAATGGCGTGACTTTGCCAAAATAGTCGGCGTCACCACGCACATGCTTTCGGGCAAGGAAGCCGCCGAAAAAGGCAGCGCGACGCGAAAGCCTTGGCTTGGCGGGGTGTTTTCGCCCAGCGATGGCATAGCGGTCCCCGAAAGGGCTGCCCCGATTATTGCGCGCGGCGTGATGAAATTTGGCGGAACCGTTATGCAGCATTGCGCGGCCCGTGGGCTGGAAACCGAGGCTGGCCGGGTCAGTGCCGTGGTGACGGAAAAGGGGACGATCCGCACGGGAACCGTGGTGATGGCGGGCGGCGCCTGGGCGTCTTCCTTCTGCAATCAGTTGAACATTCGCTTTCCGCAGGCGTCTATCCGGTCCTCTATCCTTTCTGTCGGTCCTCTTGACGGATTAGGTGCCGAAGCTTTGCCAGACGCCCTGCATACGGCGCGGGTTTCCGTGACCCGCCGGGGCGATGGCGGCTATACCTTGGCGATCAGCGGCCGTGCCAGCGTCGATCTGACCCCCCAGCAAATTCGCTATGGCAAGGCTTTCCTGCCAATGTTCCAGCGGCGGTGGAGAAGCCTGAAGCCGGGTACGATCGAAGGTCTGCGCAATGGCCATGAGACACTGGCAAAATGGGCGTTGGACAAGGCGACGCCAATGGAGCGCAACCGTATTCTCGATCCGATACCGGATCGCAAACTGATCGCCGAAACCTATCGCCGGGCCGGCGAATTGCTGCCTGCTTTGGCTGGCGCAAAGATTTCGGCCAGTTGGGCTGGCTATATCGACAGCACCCCGGATGGTGTGCCCGCCATCGGTGAGGTTCCATCCCTGCCGGGCTTTATTCTGGCGGCGGGATTCAGTGGCCATGGCTTTGGCATCGGGCCGGGGGCAGGGCATCTGATCGCCGATATCATCACCGGTTCCGAACCGATTGTCGATCCCAAAGACTATCGGCCAGAGCGGCTGGCTCACTCGGCTTGGGGCAAGGTCGCGGGCTTCTGACCCCCGCTTCTTCCTGGCCAGTGTGGGTACGGGATTGCAAAGACAGGTGCTTTCTGCGTATAGAAAGCCATGAACCACGGACCCGGTGAAATTCCGGGTGGCTATTCTGGCCGCCGATCCGCCAGACAACGCACGACATTTCTGAAACGTGATGATCCGTTTATTCGGCAAGATCTGAGCGTTTGTGAAAAATCTTCCCCGTTGCGAAACAATCTCCATGAAAAAAATTGAACGATACCAGCGAGACTGGTTCTCGAATATCCGTGGCGATGTCCTGTCGGGCATTGTCGTGGCCCTTGCGCTTATTCCTGAAGCTATCGGCTTCTCGGTGATTGCCGGGGTTGATCCGAAGATTGGGCTGTTTGCCTCGGTTATCATCGCCTGCGTTTCTGCTTTCTGCGGTGGGCGTCCGGGCATGATTTCCGCTGCCACCGCCGCAACCGCTGTATTGATCGGTGGATTGGTCAAGGATCACGGCATTCAATATTTGTTTGCCGCAACGGTGCTGATGGGCCTGCTGCAAATTCTGGCGGGCTTCCTGAAGCTGGGGCGGTTGATGCGCTTCGTGTCGCGTTCGGTGATGACGGGCTTCGTCAATGCCCTGGCGATCCTGATCTTCATGGCGCAGTTGCCGGAATTGCTTGGCCGCCCACCGTCGACCTTCGTGATGATTGGTGTGGCGCTTGCCATCATTTATCTCTTCCCGCGCCTCACCAAGGTGGTGCCGTCACCGCTGGTGGCTATCGCCGTTCTGACAGCCGCGACCTGGTGGTTCGGGTGGGATGTCCGCAGCGTCAGCGATCTCGGCGAATTGCCGTCCAGCCTGCCGCTGTTCGGTTGGCCGCAGGTGCCTCTGACCTTTGAGACGTTGCAGATCATTTTCCCTTATTCCATTGCGCTCGCCGCTGTCGGCCTGCTGGAATCGTTGCTGACAGCGCAGATCGTCGATGACATGACGGATACGCAAAGCAACAAGAGCCAGGAATGCATCGGCCAGGGCGCAAGCAATATCGCTTCCGGCCTGTTCGGTGGCATGGGCGGCTGCGCCATGATCGGCCAGTCGGTGATCAATGTCTCGTCCGGTGGGCGAGGGCGCCTTTCGACCTTTGTCGCGGGTGCATTCCTGCTGGTCCTGCTGCTGGTCTTGGACGATATCCTGCGCGTTGTGCCGATGGCGGCTCTGGTGGCGATCATGATCATGGTGTCGATTGGCACCTTTTCATGGCGGTCTATCCTCGATCTGCGCCGCAATCCTCCCTCCTCCTCGCTGGTCATGCTGGTGACAGTGGTGACAGTGGTCGCTACCCATGATCTGTCCAAGGGCGTGCTGGCCGGTGTGCTGTTGTCGGGGGTGTTTTTTGCCGGCAAGGTGGCGCGGATGGTGCATGTGAAGGCGGAAGACCAAGAGGATGGGTCGAGGCTTTACCGGGTCGATGGTCAGATCTTCTTTGCCTCCGCCGATGCTTTCATTGCCGCCTTCGATTTCGATGATGAAGTGAAAGCGATTACCATCGACGTGACCCAGGCGCATTTCTGGGACATTACCGCTGTTGGTGCCCTTGATAAGATCGTGCTGAAGTTTCGCGCCAAGGGGGCCGAGGTCGATGTTAAGGGCATGAACATCGCCAGTGCGCATATGATGGACCGGTTTGCTGTTCACCGCGATCCGCAGGCCGTTCTGTCCGCAGGGGGGCATTGACGGTTCGAGCAATTCGCTACGCGCATAGCGCATGGCTGGCGTGCGAAAATCTGCCTCGAAAATGTGCGAAAATCAGGTATAACTCTTTTCATCGAAGCGATGCATCCTCCTCCCGCTGAGCTTCGATATACCGGGCCAGCTTCTCCTCCTCCCAGAGCGGCCCGTCGGAATGACGGCATTCCTCCTCCCAGCCGTCGTTCGGTTCTTTTCGAAAAGCCTGCCGCACCTCCTCCCGCGGCAGGCTTTTCGTTTTTGGAGGTGTTTTCTTTCAATAGGCCGCCATTTGTTGTTCTGCCTGCTTGGGGAAAGCACACGGCATCGCTGTGCCTTGCTGGGCAAAGGCGGTGCCGACGCCGATGAGGATAGGGTTGCTGACGCCAAGTGTGGCAACCGCATCGGCCAGATCCCCGACCGTTCCACGCCAGTTTGTCTGTTCAGCACGGCTGATCGAGGTCATCGCCACCGCTTGCGTGTTGGAAGCCATGCCGGCGGCCATCAGATTTTCGGCAATCCGGCCTGCCATCCGGCCGCCCATGTAGAAGATTGTCGTGACGGATGGATCGGCCATATCGCGCCAGTTGAGGCTTTCCGGCAGGTCGCCATGCCGGGAATGGCCCGTCACCAATCGCAGCGATTGCGCATGATCGCGGTGGGTGAGCGAAATGCCAAGCGCCGCCGCCATGGCGCTGGCTGAGGTGATGCCGGGTACGACATCCACGGCAATGCCCTCATCCGCCAGTCGGGCGATTTCCTCGCCTGCCCGCCCGAAAATCATCGGATCGCCGGATTTCAGCCGCACCACACGTTTGCCAGCCTTGGCAAACCGCACCATCATCTCGTTGATATCGTCTTGCTTGCAGCTTTCCCGCCCGCCACGCTTGCCAACCAGCATGCGTTTGGCTTCACGGCGGGCAAGTTCGAGAACGTCAGGGGAGACCAGATCGTCAAACAGGATGACATCGGCGGCTTGCAGCGCCCGTACGGCTTTCAGGGTCAATAGCTCCGCATCGCCCGGCCCCGCGCCGACCAGTGTGACCCGCCCAAGTGCCGGGGCGTTCGCGAGCCTGGCGGTCTCGTTCAGCAGCAAATCCTCCTCATTGTCCTGCGGTGGTGCATTGCCGGCAAAGGCGCGGTCCACGAACCGCTCCCAGAAGGCGCGGCGCGGTGCGCCGGGTGCCAGCTTTTCATTGATCCGGCCACGGATCGCTTGCGCCAGTTCTGCCCATGGTTTGAGGGCAGGGGGCAGCAGGGTTTCGATTCGCCGCCGTATCGCCTGCCCGAGGATTGGTGCCGCGCCATCGGTGGAAATCGCCACCACGACCGGCGAGCGGTTGACGATGGAGCCGAACTGGAATTGGCAATAGGCGGGCTTGTCGATGACATTGACCGGCACGCCCGCCGCTTTTGCTGCGCAATAGAACGCCTTGGCCTCGTCCTCCGTCTCGCAATCGGCAAGCGCCAAGGCGGCGTTTTCAAAAATGCCGATATGCCAGCAATGGGAATGAAGGACCATGCGGTCCTGCTCTTCAAGGAGGGCGCGGAAGGTATCGGACAATTCGTCTTCTGCGCAGAACACCTCTACATCAGCGCCACACGCAGCCAGCAATTCCGCCTTCCAGGCGGCACCATCCGAACCACCGGCGATGATGACGCGCTTGCCCTCGAGCGCCCAGAACACCGGCAGTTTTGCGAGCGGCGCGACCCGTTCCGGGCGGCGGGAGTTATTCTGCGGCAAGGATTTGAACGGCATCGATAATCCTCCTGATTTCGGCGCGGCAGGAGCCGCAATTGGTTCCGGCTGACAGGGTCTGGCCGACGGCTTCGACCGAGCCGCAACCGCCCCTGACAGCGTTGGTGATCTGGTTGATCCCCACGGAGAAACACGAACAGACAATTGCCCCCGGATCGATATGGCCAGCGCCGGGCCGCCCGGCAATCAGCGCCAGCCGGGTGCGGCGATCGGTAAAGTCGTCGTCAAGCCGGGCGCTGGCCCAATTGCGCGACACCGCAACCGGTTGGCTTGCCATGAACAGCGCGGCGCAAAGCCTGCCTGCGTCAAAAAATGCCAGTCTGACATCGCCACTGGCATGGTCGCTATAGCCGATCATCTCTGCGGTGGCGGGTACGGCAAGCGCGGTTCTCGCCCAATTTTCCCAATCGCAGCCATGCTCGAAAGCCAGCTCCAGCCGCCAGCCATGCTCGGCCTTGGCCAAAGCCCAATAGGATGCGTCCAGCGCCTGCGGCTTATGAGCTGATACGGCAAAACCATAGGCCTTTGCCGCATAGGGCTGTGCCGCAACACCCACATGTTTCAGCGCTGGCTGCCCCGAAACCGGGTCTACCAAGGAGGGTACGAGGCTATCGATGCGGGCCAGTGAGGCGGTTTCGTCGGTCCAGTGCATGGGCACGAAAATGGCACCCCGGCTTTGGCGGCTGGTCAAAAGCGCACGGACGATCACCCGGCTGCCGGTCTCGCTGGAAATCTCCACCAAGGCCGCATCGGCGATGCCGAGATTGGCGGCGTCCAGCGGGTGGATTTCCGCGAAAGGTTCGGCCAGATGCGCCGACAGCCTCGCGCTTTTTGCCGTCCGCGTCATCGTATGCCAATGATCGCGCACCCGCCCGGTATTGAGGGAGAGGGGAAAATCCTGGCTTGCCCTATCCGGTATTGCAGTTTCGCAGGCAATGAAACGGGCTTTGCCATCGGGATGATAAAAGCCGCCATTGGCGAAAAACCGGCTTTCCGCCGCAGGCTCTCCCTGTCTCTGGGGCCATCGGAAGGGGGCAAGCGCCTGATAATCTGCCTCAGTAATCGCGCCGTAAGCGCCGATATCGAAATCGCGGGTGCCGTCGTTTTCAAAACCCGATAGGGCGGCATGTTCAGCAAAGATTTCAGCGGGCGACTGATAGGCAAAGGCGCGGCCAAAACCCATCCGGCGGCCAATTTCCGCCATCTGCCACCAATCAGCCTTCGCCTCGCCGGGGGCCGGTTTGAAGGCTCGCTGGCGGGAAATTCGCCGTTCGGAATTGGTGACGGTGCCTGTTTTTTCACCCCAGCCAGCGGCTGGCAGCAGCACATGCGCCAGCTTTGCCGTATCGGTATCGGCCTGCATGTCGGAGACAACAACAAAGGGGCAGGCGGCAATCGCCGCCTTGACGGCATCGGCATGGGGCATGGAGACGACAGGATTGGTGGACATGATCCACAGCGCCTTGATCTGGCCATCGGCCACCGCCTTGAACATGTCCACGGCCTTCAGACCCGGCTTGTCGGCCATGGCAGGCGAGGCCCAGAACCGCTGCACGCGATCCCGATCTGTGGGATTGCCCAGCTCCATATGGGCGGCCAACATGTTGGCGAGGCCGCCGACCTCTCGTCCGCCCATGGCATTCGGTTGGCCGGTCAGCGAAAACGGCCCCATGCCGGGCCTGCCGATTCGGCCCGTGGCCAGATGGCAGTTGATGATCGCATTGACTTTGTCCGTGCCAAGCGACGACTGGTTGACGCCCTGACTGTAGCAGGTCACGGTTTTTTCCGTTGCGGCAAACAGCTGGAAAAACTGCCGCAACTGCATGGCGGGCAGGCCGGTCTTCTCCATCAAATCGCCAAGCGATTGACCGGCAGCGGCGGCAAACGCGTCCGCAAAGCCATTCGTATGGGTGGCAATGTAGGATTGGTCGATGCTGCGGTTTTCGACCAGATGCACCAACAAGCCGTTGAACAGTGCCACATCGCCATCCGGGCGGATGGAAAGATGCAGGTCGGCAATGTCTGAGGTTGCTGTGCGGCGCGGATCGATCACCACCACTTTCAGGCCGGGGCGCTTGGCCTTTTCCGCAGCAATCCGCTGATAGAGCACCGGATGGCACCAGCCCATATTGGAGCCGACCAGCACGATGAGATCGGCCAATTCCAGGTCTCGGTAGGTGCCGGGAACGGTATCGGAGCCGAAGGCGCGCTTATGGCCCGCGACTGAGGAGGCCATGCAGAGACGGGAATTCGTGTCAATATTGGCCGAGCCGATAAAACCTTTCATCAGTTTGTTGGCGACGTAATAATCCTCGGTCAGCAATTGGCCGGAGAGATAGAAGGCGACCGAATCCGGTCCGTGCTCGGCAATGCTGCGGGAAAACCTCTCGGCCACGAGATCGAGTGCCACATCCCAGGTCTGGTGCTCACCGTAAACGGTCGGAGTGAGCGCCCGGCCATCCAGATCCAGCGTTTCACCCAGCGCCGAGCCCTTGGAACAGAGCCGGCCAAAATTGGCCGGATGATCCGGGTCGCCCTTGATGCTGACGGCACCATTGTCCTTAACCTTGGTGTCCTCGACCTTGGCAATCACGCCGCAGCCGACGCCGCAATAGGGGCAGGTGGTTTTCGTCTCGCCGGACATGATGCTCACTCCGCCGCCTGCAACAGGCTTTCCATGGCAATCGAGAGCACGCCCTCGACATTGCGCACCGCAATCGTGCGCACGGCCCCTTCATCGGCACCCAGCGCCTTGCCGCTTTCCAGCGAAATAACCCAATTGTGCAGCGGGCAGGTGACCGCCTTGCCGTGGACGATGCCCTGGCTGAGCGGCCCACCCTTGTGTGGGCAATGGTCCTCGATGGCGAAGACCTCGTTTTCGGCGGTGCGAAACACCGCGATCTTGCCCTGAGGGGTTTTTACGCAGCGCGCGCCGCGCAGCGGAATGTCATCGATATGGCCGATAGAGGTCCAGTTCTGATCCATGATCTCACTCCGCTGCCTGGGTGTAACCGATGGTCGCCATCGGCTTGAACTCATGCTTGTCCTTGCCGGAGACCCGCTCCGACCAGGGATCGACCTGGGCAAACTTCTGGCTGAAAACGAAGCGTTCGAAATAGGCCTTGCGCTTGGTTTCATCCTCCATGATCTGGCGGCGGACCTCGTCATGGCCAATGCGTTTTGCCCATTTGTAGATCCGCTCCAGATAGCGGCCCTGTTCGCGGTACATCTGCGTCAGCGCAACGATATGCTCCAGCGCCTCTTCCTCGGTTTTGACCAGGCCTAGAACATCGGTGCCCTTGATGTCGAGACCGGCTGCTCCGGCAAAATGGATCTCAAATCCTGAATCAACGCAGATGACACCGATATCCTTGCAGGTCGCCTCAGCGCAGTTGCGCGGACAGCCGGAGACGGCCAGTTTCAACTTGGCGGGTGTCCAGGAGCCCCACATGAATTTTTCAATCTTGATGCCAAGCCCGGTGGAATCCTGCGTGCCGAACCGGCACCAGTCGGAGCCGACGCAGGTCTTTACGGTGCGTAGACCCTTGGCATAGGCCTGGCCGGAGACGAAACCTGCCTTGCCAAGGTCGGCCCAGACGGCGGGCAGGTCTTCCTTTTCGATGCCCAGAAGGTCGATGCGCTGGCCGCCTGTGACCTTGACCATAGGGATTTCGAACTTATCGACCACATCGGCAATGGCGCGCAGTTCGGCGGCATTGGTAACGCCGCCCCACATGCGTGGCACGACCGAATAGGTGCCGTCCTTCTGAATATTGGCGTGGACCCGCTCATTGATGAACCGCGACTGGTAGTCGTCGGCATATTCGTCCGGCCAATCGCAGACGAGGTAATAGTTGAGCGCCGGACGGCATTTGGCGCAGCCGCAGGAACTCTTCCATTCCAGTTCCTGCATGACGGCGGGAATGGTCTTCAGCCCCTTGGCCTTGATCAACCGGCGCACGTCGTCATGACCAAGGTCGGTGCAGGCGCAAATCGGCGTGACGGCCTTTGGGTTATAGGCATCACCCAGCGTCAGCGCCATGACCTGCTCGACAAGGCCGGTACAATTGCCGCAGGAGGCGGAGGCTTTCGTATGGGCGCGCACCTCATCCAGCGAGGTCAGGCCTTTGCTGGTAATGGTCGAGACGATCTTGCCCTTGCAGACGCCGTTGCAGCCGCAGATTTCCGCATCATCCGGCAAGGCTGCAACGGCCGCCATAGGGTCCAGCGGTGTACCCCCCTGGTAGGACTGGCCGAAAATAAGCGTGTCGCGCATCTGTGAAATGTCTGTGCCGCGCTTCATCAGATCGAAGAACCACGAGCCATCACCGGTTTCGCCGTAAAGCACGGCGCCGATAATGCGGTTATCCTTCAGCACCAACCGCTTGTAGATGCCGGATGAGGCATCGCGCAGCACGATTTCTTCGCGGTCCGGGGCTTCTGCAAAATCCCCGGCGGAAAACAGATTGATGCCGGTGACCTTGAGCTTGGTATTGACGACGGAGCCGTGATATTCGGCCTGACCGCCGGTCAGCCGGTCGGCCAGCACCCGGGCGCTTTCATAGAGCGGCGCGACCAAGCCATAGCACATGCCGCGATGCTCGGCGCATTCGCCAAGTGCAAAGATCGAAGCGTCCGACGTCTGCATGCCGTCATCAACGACAATGCCGCGATTGACGGCAAGCCCGGCATCCTTGGCCAACTGCGAGGCTGGACGGATACCGACCGCCATCACCACCATGTCGCCCGCAATCACCCGACCGTCTTCCAGCTCAATGCCTTCGACTTTGTCCGTGCCGAGGATCGCCTTGGTATTGGCCTTGGTGATGATCTCGATGCCCCGTTCGGAAAGCGCCTTTTCCAGAAGATAGGCGGCGGCGGGGTCGAGCTGGCGCTCCATGATGGTCGGCATCAAGTGAATGACGGTGACCTCCATGCCCTGGCGCTTCAAGCCATAGGCGGCTTCAAGCCCCAGCAGCCCCGCGCCGATGATGATGGCCCGGCCCTGGCCCTTGCTGATCTCCAGCATTTTTTCGACATCATCGAGATCGCGATAGGCGAGCACGCCGGGCAATTGATGACCGGGGACCGGAATGATGAAGGGCAGGGAGCCGGTGGCGATCACCAGCTTGTCATAGGCGGCGGTGATGCCGTTTTCCGAGGTCACAGTTTTTGCCTGCCGGTCGACGCCGGAGACTTTCGCACCGCGATGCAGGGTCACGCCATGGGTTTCATACCATTGATCGTTATGGATGATGATGTCTTCATAGGCCTTTTCGCCCGACAGCACCGGCGAGAGCATGATGCGGTCGTAATTGACGCGCGGCTCGGCATTGAAAACGGTGACGTCATAAAGGCCGGGTGCTTTTTCAAACAGCTCTTCCAGCATCCGGCCCGGCGCCATGCCATTGCCGATGATAACCAGTTTTTCCGCCATGATGACTTACTCCGCGGCTTCGACGAAGCGGTGACGTTCGTAAAGGAACTTCAACACGGCTTCGCGGGATTTGAGATAGGTCCGGTCTCCGGCCAATGCGATACGGTCACGAACGCGCGGGATCGGCACATCAAGCACTTCACCGATCTTTGCGGCGGGGCCGTTGGTCATCATGACGATCCGGTCGGAGAGCAGCACGGCCTCATCGACATCATGGGTAATCATGATCATCGTATTGCCGAGACGCGCATGGATTTCCATCACGGCGTCCTGCAAATGGGCACGGGTCAGCGCGTCCAATGCCCCGAACGGCTCGTCCAGCAGCAGGATTTTCGGCTCCATGGCCAGCGCCCGGGCAATACCGACCCGCTGTTTCATGCCGCCGGAAATTTCCGCGGGACGCTTGTCTTTTGCATGACCCATCTGCACGAGATCGAGATTGCGCATCACCCAGTCATGCTTTTCGGCCTTGGTCTTGCGGCCCGCAAACACCTTGGAGACGGCGAGATTGACGTTTTCATACACCGTCAGCCACGGCAGCAGGGAATGGTTCTGAAACACCACGGCCCGTTCCGGCCCCGGCGCGTTGACCTCGGTGTTTTCCAGGAGGATCGCGCCTGCGGTCACGCGGGTCAGCCCGGCAATCAGGTTCAGCAGCGTGGACTTACCGCAGCCGGAATGGCCGATAATCGAGACGAACTCACCCTTGCCGATGGACAGCGAGACATCCTTCAAGACCTCGGTTTTTGTGCCTGATCGTTCGAAGCTTTTGTCGATATGGTCGATTTTGAGATAGGCGCTCATAACCATTTTCCTCTAATTTTTCGCGGTGCCACGGGTGATGACACTGCCAAGGAGAGCGACGAGCTTGTCGAGGACAAAGCCGGTCACGCCGATATAGGCAAGCGCCACGATGATGTCGGAGAGCCGCGAGGAGTTCCACGCATCCCAGATGAAGAAGCCGATGCCGACGCCGCCGGTCAGCATTTCAGCGGCAACGATGGCAAGCCACGACAGGCCCACGCCGATGCGAAGCCCGGTAAAGATGTAAGGGGCGGCGGCAGGCACCATGATGCGAATGAAGAATTCCAGCGGGTTGAGCCGCAGCACCCGGGCCACATTGCGGTAGTCGTCGGGAATATTGCGCACGCCAACGGCGGTGTTGATGATCACAGGCCAGATCGAGGTGATGAAGATCACGAAAATCGCCGAGGGATTGGAGTTCTGGAAGGCCGCCAGCGATAGCGGCAACCAGGCAAGCGGCGGTACGGTGCGCAAGATCTGGAAGATCGGGTCGAGGCCGCGCATGGCCCAGATGCTCTGGCCAACCACAGCACCGAGAAAGACGCCGACAATGGCCGCCAGCCCGAAGCCGATTGCCACCCGCTCCAGCGACACCAGAACGCGCAGGCCAAGACCGATATCCTGCGGCCCATTGTTGAAGAACGGGGCCGTGATCAGGTCATGGGCCTCTTCCCAGACCTGACTTGGCGGCGGCAAGGTCGCGCCGGCATGGGAACAGGCGATCTGCCAGATGCCCAGCAGGATGGCGAGAACGACGAATGGTGGCACGACATTGCGCAACATAGTTGCGCCGATGCGTTGGCTGTTGAGCCTGCGGGTGGGACGGCGCGCCATGGTGACAACAGTGCCAACCGATTGTGGAGCAGAAAGGGTTGCGGGTTCTGCTTTGCGAAGACTTGCGGACATGAGCTTTCTCCTGTTGCGCGCGGTCACGCCGCAGCCTTGATGGTCAGGCTGTCGAGATAGGCCTTGGGGTTTTCAGGGTCGAAGACCTTGCCGTCAAAGAAGGTTTCCTTGCCGCGTGAGGTCGATGCCGGAATATCGGCGCTGGCCACCGACAGATCCTTGGCGGCTGCCCGCCAGATGTCTTCCCGGTTGACCTTGTCGACCAGTGCTTTCATGTCGAGATCGGCGGCAAACTTGCCCCAGCGGATGTTTTCGGTGAGGAACCACAGGTCATGGCTCTTGAACGGGTAGGAGGCATGGTCCTGCCAGAATTTCATCTGCAAGCCGGTGTTTTCCACCATGCGGCCGTTGCCGTAATTGATATTGCCCTTCAGGCGGCCAAGCACGTCCTTCGGTGGCACGTTGAACCATTGGCGCTTGCCGAGAATATCGGCCATTTCGGCCTTGTTCTCCATGCTATCGCACCAGATCTGCGCTTCCATGATCGCCATCATCAGCGCCTTGGTGGCATTGGGGTTCTTTTCCACCCATTCGGTGCGCATCGAGAAGGCTTTTTCCGGATGGCCCTTCCAAAGCTCGCCGGTGGTACAGGCGGTAAAGCCGATGCCCTGGTTGACCAATTGCTCGTTCCAGGGTTCGCCGACGCAGAAGGCGTCCATGGAGCCGACCTTCATATTGGCGACCATCTGCGGTGGTGGCACGACGATGGTTGAGACGTCCTTGTCGGGATTGATGCCGCCAGCGGCAAGCCAGTAGCGAATCCACAGATCATGGGTGCCACCCGGAAAGGTCATGGCCACCTTGACTTCGCCGGTCTTGGCTTTTTTGGCAGCAAAGGCGTCCTTCAACTTGGCGGCGTCAAGGGCGACGCCGGTTTCTGCATATTCCTTGGCCACCGAAATGCCCTGGCTGTCGAGATTGAGGCGCGCAAGGATCGACATCGCCACAGGCACGCTGTTTTGCGTGACTTTGCCGGTTTGCATCAGGTAGGGCATTGGCGTGAGGATATGGGCGCCGTCAATGCCATTGGATGCGCCGCCCAGCACAAGGTTGTCGCGGGTCGCACCCCAGGATGCCTGCTTCGACACTTCCACGCCGGTCATGCCATATTTGGCAAACAGGCCTTTTTCCTGCGCGATGATCAAGGGGGCGGCATCCGTCAGGGCGATGAAGCCAAGCTTGGCACCACTGACTTCCGGTGTGGCGGTGGCCGCCAGCGCGCCTGTTGGCAAAAGGATGCGGGCGGCGGCAAGCGTGGCGGCCGCACCTGTTGCCTTGAGAATGGAACGGCGATTGATAGCGTGATGGGCGATGCGGGTCATGACGGGCTCCTGTCGGGCGGGCAAAAGGGCAAAACGCAAAAAAAAACGCCGCGAAGATTCCTGCGCGGACCGGGAGGTGTCCGCTCAAAAACCTTGCGACGTCGATGTCTCAGGGAAAGCGCAGCGTCTGCGCTATTTCGCGTCGGTCGCCGTTGACCACGCAAATATATAGAAGCAAAGCCCGTGCCAGTTTTATAAAATTCTGACGAAAAGAGCGGAATTGCTCGGGCAAAGATACGATTTAAGAAATTAAGCGCATGAAATTAAAGGAATAAAAATTCTATCGGAAGGCATGGATTTTTTCGTGTCGACGGGATGTGGATGGAGCTCGCTCGAAAATCAGCCGAGGTTCTCGTCTAATTATTGCGCAGTGCTTATTTACGTGGCGAAAAAATTGCCCGAAATCCGTTCAAATTTCTTCTGGTCTCGCAGATGTTGCAAGATGGGCGCGCACCGGGAATTGCCCGGCATAGGAGGCGAGTTTGGCAGGATCGAAGACAAAACCATCGATGAAACGGTCTCCCTCGCGCAATCCCTCTACCCGCAAATCGTCTTCTGCCAACTGATCGGGCAGGCCAAGAGCGGTACGGTAGATATCCGGGCGAAAAGCGCTGGCTGCTTTTTCCACATCGGCGACGTTGTAGCGCGTCTGTCCCCAGCGGATCATCTGGCTATAGATCCACAAGGCCTGGCTTGGGCGAGGGTAATTTGCGTGCTCGGCATGGAAGCGGAAATAGTCGTCGATGACCCGGCGATTGCCTTTGGCATCCAGATGGAAGACACCACCCAGCACATGGCGGATGATGTCGCCAGGCGCGCCGATATAGCGCGGTGCGGAGAGCATTTCGGCCAGCGCATCGCGGTTGTCGGGTGCGTCACACCAGCGGGCGGCCTCATCGAGAGCCGTGATCAACCTGGCAACAGTGTCCTGATTTGCCGCCGCCCATTCCGGGCGCATGCCCAGCACTTTTTCAGGCGCCGAAGGCCAGATATCCTGCTTGGCAGCGACGATCCGGCCAACGCCGCGCTCTGACGCCACCATGTTCCAGGGCGCGCCAACGCAAAAGCCGTCAATGGCGCCTGCGGCCAGGGCATCGGAGGTGAGCGGCGGCGGTACCACAACCAGCTTCACGTCACGGTCCGGATCAATGCCGCCTGCGGCCAGCCAATAACGAAATTCGTAATTATGCGAGGAAAACGGATAGGTCATGCCCAAGGTCGGCATGGGCTCACCGCGTTCGCGCATGGTCTCCAGCACACGGGCCAGCGCCCGGACATTGTCCAGGGCGCTTGCCTGGGCCGCAACCAAGCCGGTTTCTTCCATTCGCTGAAACAGACGGATCGACAGGGTGATGGCATTGCCACCCTGTCCCAGCGAAAACGCTGTAATCGTTGGGGAGGGGTTGGAGCCAAGGCCGAGCATGGAAGCGACAGGCATCGGCGACAACATGTGAGCGACATCGAATTGCTGGAAGGCCAGCCGGTCACGCAGATTGGCCCAGGACACATCTTTTACCAGCTCAAGCGTCAGGCCATGGCGCGCCGCAAAGCCGAATTCAACGGCTGCAATCAGCACCGAGGCATCGACCAGCGGAATGAAGCCGACGCGCAGGTGACGGGTTTCCGTCCGGCCTGGTGCCGGTGCGGAAAGAATGGACCTCTGTGTGGCGGCCTCGGTCATGTCTGGCGTCCTCACATCAAAAGGCTGGCGGCGGTGACAACGCTCTGGGCGATCTCCACCATTTTCTTTTTCTCGTTCATGGCGCTTTGCCGCAGCAGGGCGAAAGCCTCTTCTTCCGACAGGCCACGCATTTTCATCAGGATACCCTTGGCCCGCTCGATCACCTTGCGCTCTTCCAGCGCCGTGCGAGCTTCCGTCAATTCGCGCTGCAATCGCTCAAAGGCCCGGAACCGGATGACTGCCATATCAAGGATCGGCTTGACGCGCTCCTTGCGCAACCCATCGACGATATAGGCGGACACTCCGGCATCGACGGCAGCAGCGATCGATTCCGTATCGGCCCGATCAACGAACATTGCAATCGGTCGGCTGACGCTGCGGCTCAGTTGAAACAGATGCTCCAGCATATCGCGATTGGGGCTTTCCAGGTCGATGATGATCACATCTGGCGCCAGCGTTTCGATGCTGCGGGCGATACCCTGGACCTCGTTGATAACAGTGACATGCAAATGTCCTGCCTCCCGCAGCCCTTCTTCGATAATCGAGGCGCGGATGGCATTTTCATCGATGACAAGAATGGTCAGGTCGCTGTGGGTCACGCATCAGGCTTACCGCACTGCGAAATACTTGACAATTGCATTGCACACTAATGATCCTGACAAGGTGTCCAAAAGGATCGTCGCTCGGCATGATTTGTGAGCATGACAGTTAGTCGGTGTGATGATTTTCTTGATGAGGCAGGGTTTTAGGACTGCGATCAACTGTTTTGGAGAAAAATCGCGCCGGTATAGAGTGATTTAAGCAGAGACTCCTTGGGTAACCAGGCAAGGTCTGGTTAGATAGGTTGATCGCAGACTTGACGCCTCTATCCTTTCCATATGTGAATGGAGGCTGGAGATACGCAAAAAACAAGATGCGTAAAAACAAAGGGCTATAGCACGTTAAATTGCTGCATGATTTTCTCCTGACATCAGGTGGGATTTAAGGAATCATGCAGTGGGGGGAATGCATGGTGACCGTGCGGTCGATTGCTGTGCATGGCCAAAAGGTGAGGTTGGACGAGATCTATGCAATTCGCTTTGTTCCAGGATGTTAAAAACACTGCCAGGCTTGCGTCCTGCCTGTTCTCTCTCGTTGTCGTCTCTATGCTCGGAACAAGTGTTGCACAGGCAGCCGATTGCCGAAGCGGCCCTGCCAGCAAGGTGGATTGGTCAGAATGCCGCAAACGGCAGTTGATGCTGGGCGGCAGCGACCTTCGCGGTGCCAATCTCTATGATGCGGACTTGAGTTTTACCGATTTGAGTAATTCCAGTTTGCAGGCCGCCGATCTGGAAAAGGCGACGTTGATCCGCGCCTCTTTTGCCGGTGCCAATGCCGACGGAGCGAAATTCGACCGTATCGAGTCCTATCGCGCCGAAATGTCGGCAATGTCTGGAGTGGACGCCAGTTTTGTCTCCGCTGAAATGCAGCGCGTCAATTTAGGTGGCGCCAATCTTGCGGGTGCAGATTTTACCAAGGCGGAACTCAGCCGGGTCAATTTCGAAAAATCCATCCTGATGGGAGCCAAGTTCACAGTGGCAAACCTGTCCCGCGCCAGTTTCAATTTGGCGCGGCTGGATGGTGGCGTCGATTTTGAAGACGCATTCCTGTTTCGCACCCGTATTGAAGGTGTGGACCTGTCGACAGCCAAAGGGCTGAAACAGGACCAGGTCAACCTTGCCTGTGGCGATGCAAAGACCAAGCTTCCCGCAGGCCTGACCAATCCGTCCGATTGGCCTTGTCCTGCGGATTAATAATGGCCTGCGGATTAATGTCGCATGGATTATTGACTGGCAGCGTTCAGCGCAGGATCGGTTCGCCGTGGAAGCGGCGCTTTGACGGTTTGGAAACGCCGAAGCCGACCTCCATCATCAAGCGTGGCTTAGCCGTTGGCACCGTACCCATATGGAAGCCGAACGGGTCTTCGACAAAGCCCGATCCCGCCGGTCCTGTGAGTGTGACAGCGCTGTCCTTGCCGTAATAGTCAAGCACTTCTTCCGCCGGGTGGCCGACCAACAAGGTCAACTGGTGTTTCAGCCGACGGCGGCGGTGGCTACCCTTGACGTAGATATGCGGCCCTGTGCCCTCATCGACGCTATTGATATTAAAAAAGAATTTCAACATACGCCAGTCGTCGAGGTCGAAATGAAACTTGTCGAGCGAGGCCATGCTGCGGTCTTTCTCGGTGGCGGCAGTGGGAAAGCTCCACCAGAGACGAGTGGTGATCAACTGTGCCTGGCCGCCGAGATAGTTTTTGGCGATATCGATCAGCAACGGATCTCTTTGAATGGCGACAGCCGCTTCGCAATTCAATGTCCGCTCGAACAGGTGACCGCTCAGGATTGGGCGTCCGAATGTTTTCTCAGCTTCGGCATGATCGCCTGCCTTGAATTCCAGTCGCCGGTCGAAGTTGCCGAAGCAGGGCGTTTTCAGCGCATGGTCATGAATGGATTCATGGATGTCGCTTGGCAACTGCAGGCCGGTGAAAATTCCGTCCTTTCGCAAGGCAAGCGTTGCGGATCCGCTGTCTGCCTTGAACATGCTGGGTTGGGTATTGGAGCCTGGTTTGTGCTTGCGGGCTGTCAGCCAATGCAACTGTCGACCCGGCATGGTTCTGGCCAGCATAAACATTGGCAGCCAGGCAGGGTTTTCCTTCACGTCGGCAATATATGTCGGAATGCGCACAGCCATGCGTCGAAAGGCACTACCTTTGCGAGCGATGGATTCGAGGTCCTGCGGGTTCGATTCAATTGTCTGCATCACTGAAGTCTCCTGGCGAATGCTGCCAAACAGCACGATTCGATGGATAGGAGTTATGCGTCACCCACGCCCAACACAGAACATTACATTGTGGCGAAATCGTGACATTTCTTTTATTTCAATGAGTTAGAGTATTTTCTGGCAAAAAAACACTTGCTTTCGCAGGTGTTTTTGAGGCAGGAAAATAAACCTTACTATTGTTTGAGTAACGAGCCCTTGTCACAGGATCATGAACAACCATGCTTGATCGCTTTTTTGGCAGTAACAACCTATCGGGTGTATTTCGCTCAGAAAAAATGGCTATTGGCGTTATGGCATGGCTTTTTTTAAATGTCGCAAATCCAACATTTGCAGACTGGCAGGCGGTCGAGCAGATTGCGACTTACCCCGTTTCAGGTCAAAGCGGGCCGCAACTCTATCAATCCATCGGAGAAAAAGGCCCGGTTATCGGCACTGACAAACGGATACATGTCATTGCTCATACCACATTCAAGCTGACATGGACACGCAAATATGTGCCGCATGGCAGCACTTGTGTGCTGGAGACGGCCATTCCCAAATTGACGATTATCTATACGCTGCCTCGTCCATCCCAGTCGCTTACAAGTCCGGTTCGGGAAAACTGGGCAAAATTTATCGCCGGGATTGAGACGCACGAGCGTGTCCACGGTCAAAACATCAAGGACATGGTCAAGGCGATCGAGGCGGCAAGCATCGGTCTGACCGTGCCGGATGATCCCGACTGCAAGAAGATCCGCACGGACCTGACAAAGCGCCTGGGAGAAATCTCTGATCGAAAGCGAGAGCGGGATCGGATCTTCGAGCAATCCGAAATGGCGCCGGGCGGGCCGATCCAGCAGCTTATTCTGGCGCTGGTCAATGGTGGCTAAAAGCTGATTAGCCTGCGTCTCTGGTCGTGAATGCCTTTACTTCTTCGAGCAGCCATTGTGAAAAGGCCGCCAGCGGCTTCGATAACGGCCTGTTATCCGGTGACACAAGATAATAATTGCTCTGGCTGTTGACGCGGTGCTGCGATGCCAGGACAAGTTGACCGCTTTCCAATTCTGGCCCGATCAGAAACAACGGCATCAGAGCGATGCCAAGCCCGGCAATGCAGGCTTGGGCCACATTCATGAACTGCTCGAAACTCATGGCAGCGCGTGGCGTGGCGGTGATGCCGAGACTGTCGAACCAATGATCCCAGGCCAGCGGTCTCGACTTCATCTGGATCAGCGGCAGGTCGGCCAGATCGCCATCCGATTTGATAGGATGACGGGTCAGAAAAGCCGGGCTGCACACCGGGGCGACCGTCTCGTCCATCAGGAAGGTGCAGGTGGCACGCGGCCAGTTCGGCTTGCCGATATGGATGGCGGCATCCAATTGTTCGGCATCGAAATCAAATATGCCGATGCGGGTTGCGAAATTCAGATTGATATGCGGGTGGGTGGCGACAAAGCTGGAAATACGCGGCAAAAGCCAGCGTGTGCCAAAGGTCGGGAGAATGGCGATGTTCAGGGCGTTGCCTTGTGAGCCGGTCATCGCTTCCAGTGAAGCATCCTGAATCAGAGACAGTGCGGCCTGGACGGCGCGGTGAAAATTCTCGCCACGCGGTGTCGGGATCACGCCGCGACCGTTGCGCAGGAACAACTGCGTTCCCAATTGCTCTTCCAGGGTCTGGATCTGCCGGCTGATCGCGCCCTGCGTCAGGTTCAATTCGCTGGCGGCAGCGGAAAAACTGCCCAGCCTCGCCACGGAGTCCAGGGTGACAAGGGCGCTGGTGGACGGCAGCAGGCGGCGTTGAATGAGCTTCATCAGCTATGATTATAACTCATATCCCGTTTCGTAAACATTGTTTTGCGATTCCGGTTTGATCTGCGAGACTGGTGTTAAGAATTTTTGATACGAGGATGCCATGAGCTTTGTGTGGGACGATCCCTTTCTGCTGGAAGACCAGTTGAGCGAAGAAGAGCGGATGATCCGCGATGCGGCGGCGGCGTTTGCCAAGGCGGAACTGAGCCCTCGCGTCGAGGACATGTATCTCAACGAAACGACGGACCGTGGACTGTTTCCGCTGATGGGCAAGGCGGGCCTGCTGGGTGTGACACTGCCGGAAAAATACGGCGCGGCGGGTGCCAATTACGTCAGCTATGGGCTGGTTGCCCGTGAAGTGGAGCGGGTGGATTCCGGCTTCCGGTCGATGATGAGCGTCCAGTCCTCTTTGGTGATCCATCCGATCTTTGCCTATGGCTCGGAAGAGCAAAAAGACAAATATCTGCCGGGTCTGGTGTCCGGTGAGTTGATCGGCTGCTTCGGCCTGACCGAACCGGATGCGGGCTCCGATCCGGGCGGCATGAAAACCAGAGCCGAAAAGATCGAGGGCGGTTATCGCCTGCGCGGCTCGAAAATGTGGATTTCCAACGCGCCGATCGCCGATGTGTTCGTGGTCTGGGCGAAATCCGAGGCTCATGATGGTGCCATTCGCGGCTTCGTGCTGGAGAAGGGCATGAAGGGCCTGTCCGCCCCGAAAATCGGCGGCAAGCTGTCGCTGCGCGCTTCAATTACCGGCGAGATCGTCATGGACGGCGTTGAGGTTGGTGAGGATGCCTTGCTGCCTGGCGTCAGTGGGTTGAAAGGCCCATTCGGCTGCCTGAACCGGGCGCGCTATGGTATTTCCTGGGGCGTCATGGGGGCTGCCGAAGATTGCTGGGTGCGCTCGCGTCAATATGGTCTCGACCGCCATCAGTTCGGCAAGCCGCTGGCCGGGATGCAGCTCTACCAAAAGAAGCTCGCCGACATGCAGACCGAAATCGCGCTAGGCTTGCAGGCATCCTTGCGCGTCGGTCGGCTGATGGATGAGCATAAGCATGCGCCGGAAATGATTTCCCTTATCAAGCGCAACAATTGCGGCAAGGCGCTGGACATTGCCCGCATGGCCCGCGACATGCACGGCGGCAATGGTATCCAGATCGAATATCATGTCATGCGGCATTCGCAGAACCTGGAAACGGTCAATACCTATGAAGGCACCCATGATGTGCATGCGCTGATCCTGGGCCGCGCTCAGACCGGCATCCAGGCATTTTTCTGAGGGCGGATCGATGTCGAATGCGCCTCTATCGGGATTGAAGGTCATTGAACTGGCCCGGATTCTGGCCGGTCCCTGGATCGGCCAGACGCTGGCCGACCTCGGTGCCGATGTGATCAAGGTGGAAAGCCCGCAAGGCGACGATACCCGAACCTGGGGGCCGCCGTTCATCGATGACGGCGTGGAAAAGGCCGCAGCCTATTTCCACGCCTGCAATCGCGGCAAACGGTCGATCACGGCGGATTTTACCAGGGCTGAAGATATCAAAAACCTTCGCGATCTGATTGCCTCAGCCGATGTGGTGATCGAGAATTTCAAGGTTGGCGGTCTGGCCAAATATGGCCTCGATTACGACAGCCTGAAAGAGCTTAATCCGAAGCTGGTCTATTGTTCCGTCACCGGCTTTGGACAGGACGGGCCGTATGCGCAACGTGCCGGTTATGATTTCATGATCCAGGGCATGAGCGGTATCATGGACCTGACCGGAGAGCCAGACGGTGCGCCGCAGAAGATCGGCGTTGCCTTTGCCGATATCTTCACCGGGCTTTATGGGGTGATCGCCATCCAGGCGGCGCTTGCCCAACGCCTTCAGACCGGGCGCGGTCAGTTCATCGACATGGCACTGTTCGACTGCATGTCGGCGGTATTGGCCAATCAGGCGATGAATTACGCTGCATCAGGCATCGTGCCGAAACGCATGGGCAATAACCATCCCAATATCGCGCCCTACCAGACCTTTCCGGTTGCCGACGGCCATATCATCATCGCCTGCGGCAACGATGGCCAATTTGTCCGGCTGTGTGGTGTGCTGGGCCTTTCTGAGCTGGCGACAACGCCTGAATTTTCCACCAATGCCGCCCGTGTCGCCCATCGCGATCAATTGACCACGGTGATGGAAGACAAGACGAGGCAATTCGAGCGCGACGAGCTTTTGGCGCAGCTGGAGGCGGCGACGGTTCCAGCCGGGCCGATCAACACGGTGGCGGACCTGTTTGCCGATCCGCAATTTGCCTTCCGGCAGATGAAGATCACCCCAGATGGCGTGCCGGGCATTCGAACGCCCATTGTGTTTTCGCAGGCAGTGCTGGAGACAGCACGCCGCGCACCGCGCCTGGGAGAACATACGGCAGAAATCCTGGCGGAGATACGGCACGGCAAGGATTGAAAGGGCTGGTTTCCTTTTGGTTTCTATAGGTCGGAAAACTGCCGTCTTGCATGGGGCGCTGGCGTGTGATCTCAAAGCGTCCATCATTCACTGACGGGATTTACCATGAAAATCTTTCTTTCCATCGTCGCGCTGTCGCTCAGCCTCGCCTCGGGCGTTTTTGCACAGGAGCCGGTTCGTGGTGTTGACAATGCCGAAGCGCTGTTTACCAGTCCCGATCCGGTGTTGAACCGCAACAAACAGACGACGTATAAGATCCTGAAGGAACTGCTGGAGGCCAACCACTGGGACCGCGCCGATCTCTATCTGACCGAGCGCTACATTCAGCACAATCCCAATGCCGCATCGGGCCGCCAGGGCGTGATCGATTATTTCACCAAGGTGCGAAAAGTCACGCCGTCACCGATCCCGGAAAAGATGCAGACCAAAGTGGTCTCGGTGGTGGCTGAAGGGGACATTGTCACCGTTGCCTTTCCCCGTGAACTGAAGGATCCGAAAGACCCGACCAAGACCTATACCACGACCTGGTTTGATAGCTGGCGTTTTGTGGATGGCAAGGCCGACGAACATTGGGATTCGGCGACCAAGCCCTAATATGATCAATCATTGAAGATGACTGATCGTTTTCCTTTCGCAAACCCCTCAAGCCCCGGCTGCATTTGAGAGATTTGCAATGTCTTCAAGGCGAGGATGCGTCATCATCTTCGAGCCTTTAGACAACATCGTGGATATCCCTAGATTTGCCGTGATATTTGTCAGGGCCGGGCGTAGGGTGCCGCCGATTTGACGGTTGGCGGAGCAGGATGTGACGGAAAATTCGCGTGCGCGGTTCAGGGAGCTTGGCGGCCCCGTTGGCCATTATCCGGTAGGACCGCTCAACGCCATTACCGATGTCACTGGCGTTTCGGTTGGTCATATGACCTTGATCGATGGGGATCGGACGCGCACTGGTGCCACCGCCATCCTTCCGCATGGGGGCAATCTGTTTCAGGACAAAGTGCCCGCCGGTTTCGCCGTTTTGAATGGTTACGGCAAATTTGCCGGTAGCACCCAGATCGTCGAGCTTGGCGAGATCGAGACTCCGATTGTGCTGACCAACACGCTTGCGGTCGGCCGCGCCGTAGAGGCGATCAATCTTTATACGCTGGCCCAGAAGGGTAACGAGCGCGTCACCTCCCTCAACGCCGTGGTCGGAGAGACCAATGACAGCCGCCTGAATGATATTCGCGCTGCCCGTCCCGATGTCACGGAGATTAGCGCGGCGATTGCGACGGCAAAGCCTGGTCCGGTAGAGGAGGGGGCTGTTGGCGCTGGCGCGGGAACCGTGGCTTTCGGGCTGAAAGGCGGCATCGGCACCAGCTCGCGGTTGGTTGAGATAGGCAATGCCCGATATACACTCGGCGTTCTCGTGCAGTCCAACTATGGCGGCCATCTCATCGTTGCGGGCAAGCTCTATCGGTCCGATGCGGTTCACGACAAGGATGGCTCCATCGTCATTGTGGTGGCGACCGATGCGCCGCTTTGCGCGCGCAATCTGACCCGGTTTGCAGAACGCTGCTTTGGCGGCCTTGCCCGAACCGGTGCCGCGCTCAGCAATGGTTCGGGCGATTACGCTCTGGCGTTTTCGACGGCAGAGTCGGTCCGGCGCACGCCAGCCCGCCGAAAGGCGATGATGAGCGTTGAACAGCTCTCCAATGACGTTGTTTCGCCGCTTTTCGAGGCTGTGATCGAGGCAACCGAGGAGGCGATCCTCAATTCACTGACCATGGCCGTTTCCATGACCGGCGTTAATGCCGCAACGGGAAAGCCGACCGTTGTTTCCTCCATTTCTCTCGACACGATCCGTCGTCTCTGACGCTCTTCCGCATGACAGGAGTTTGCATGTCCAATCCCGCCCTTCGCACCGTCTATCTCAATGGCGCCTTCCTGGCCGAAAACGAAGCGCATATCTCGATTTTTGACCGTGGTTTCCTGTTTGGTGACGGCATCTATGAAGTGACCGCCGTGCTGGACGGCAAGCTGGTTGACAGCGCCCTGCACATGGCCCGGCTGGAGCGCAGCGTCGGCGAAATCGGCGGGCATCTGCCGGTATCGACGGATGAAATCGTTGAGATTGAGCGGCGGTTGATTGCCGAGAACGGCTTGAAGGAAGGGATGATCTATCTGCAATATACAAGAGGCGCAGAGGACCGCAATTTCCTCTATTCCGAGGACCTCGCTCCGACCTTGCTGCTGTTTACCCAGTCAAAATCACTCGACGTTGCCAGCGTCATGGAAAAAGGCCTGAAGGTCAAGACCGTGACGGACCAGCGCTGGGCGCGACGCGACATCAAAAGCGTTTGCCTTCTGCCGCAGGTTCTGGCCAAGCGCGCCGCCAAGGCCGAAGGATGTGACGAAGCCTGGATGGTGGAAGACGGTTTCGTGACTGAAGGCGCGTCCTCGACGGCCTATATCGTCACGGCCGATGACAAGATCATCACCCGTGCCAATAGCAACGCAACATTGCCCGGCTGCACCCGGCTGGCGCTGCTGCAATTGGCGAAGGAACATGGGCTTGTTATCGAAGAGCGTCCCTTCAGCGTTGAGGAAGCGCTGGTGGCCCGCGAAGCGGCATTGACCAGCGCCTCGAATTTCATCGTGCCGATCACCACCATCGACGGCAAGCCGGTTGGCGATGGCAAGCCCGGCCCAGTGGTAACGCGCTTGCGGGCGCTGTACATGGAAAACGCACGCAGGACGGCGATTTAATCGAGCCTAGAGTTTGTCAGGGAAAGGTGGAGCTTGGGTTTCCCTGACAAGACGCTATCCCGCCCGCTGATACTCAATCATCCGTGCGCGGGCCAGAACCAACTCCAGGCGGTCTTCACTGAGCATGTTCAGGCAGATCCGCTTGGTCCAGGGACCATCGTGAAGCGTGAAGAGGTAGCGACCGCCACCCAGCGCTTGCAACGGCATGGACTGGCAGGTTGGGCCGATGCCCATCGTCAGCATGGAGCCGTGGATTTCAAACCGGGCGCCTTCCGATGAAAGCCAGATGCCTGAAAGCGATGGCGAGATACCATCGTCCTTGGCCGGTCGGTAATGGCGCGGCCCATGGCCGACGTCGCCAATAATGTCGTCTCCCTGCATTTTCAGCCGTAGCGGCGAGGTGGAAGACCGCGAGGAAACCCAGCCGTCTCCGCCATCATAAGCCGCATCTTCGGCATCGAGCGCAATAATGTTGCTTGCCTTCACCTCGATCCAGTTCGGGCCGCTGTCTTCCACGTAAAGTCCGTCACGAAGCGCCCTCGACAGGCGTGGCAGGGGCAGGCCGAACAGTGCAATCATCCCCGACTGGGCGATTTTGGCGCCATTGGTGTCTTCCCTGTTGGAAACGACGACGAAACCAGCGCCGGTTTCAGGATCGAGCAGAAAATAGGTCTTGTAGCCCGGATGCGAGCCGCCATGTCCGACGAAGTCCTTCTCGCCCAGCTTTGTGTGGGCCAGCCCCAGCCCGTAACCGCTTGGCCTGCCATCAGCGAGCGGGCGCGGAGCGGCCATGGCGTCGAGCCGCCCGGCCAGCGCGCCTTCTCCCTTCAGCAGGGCTTGCAGCCATAGGGCAAGCGAGCGGGCGCTGCCCGTCATGCTGCCGGAGGCGGAAATATGCAGGCCAGCGGCTGAAAGCTGCCATTTCTGGCCATCATGCCAGTAGCCAGGCGCAAGCCCGGCAACGACATCATTCCAACCCTCTGGAGCATCGAAAACCGCACCGGTTTCAGCACCGGCACGCTGGATATAATCGCGGAAATAAATGCCCTTGCGCTCTAGTGCTGCTTCCACCAGCCTGTAGCCGGTATTGGAATAGGAAACTTCGGAACCTGGGGCAAAGTTCAGCCGGGTCTGTCGGCTGAGAAACTCCAGCAGCGGCCCGCTTCGGGTTTCCGTATAGACCGACAACCCAAGCAGGCTCAGCGCCTCACGGGTATCCGGCAAGCCGCCACTCATATCCAGAGCGCGGCTGACGGTGACACTGGCCAATGGTTCTTGCAGTTCCGGCAAATGCACGCCCAACCGATCATCAAGGCGGATGAGGTCTGGATGAGACAGAACCAGCGTACAAAAGGCATGTTTGGTGACGGAGGCATAGCGAATGACACTATCCGGGGTAAATAGTGCGCCCGTGCTCAGGTTTTCAACGCCGCCGCTTTTTGTAAACCGAATACCTTCCCGGTCAAAACCGATCACCGCCCCACCGGGTCCGTCCTGCGTCCAAGGTTCAAGAGCGGCGTTGACGGTCCGTTCGGCGTCTTTCCAGTTTAACATCTGTTCCATTCAATCTTTTACCGCCGAAATATCCGCGACAATGATAGCGTTGTCATTTACCGCATCCATTTAGCTTGTATGACAATGCGCTTTGTCACGCGAGACCGATGACAATACCGTCTTGCATCTGCTTCAATGGGTGGCATTTGGGGGTTAAATATGTCAAGCCTTTGATGCATTTGGATATTCACGAATCTTCGATGCGAGGATGCGTCGGCATGGCCGATGCATTTGGATGATGTGCAAGGATAGAGCGATGACACAGACCGTTCCCGTTTTCGATGGCCATAATGATGTGCTGCTGCGGCTGCGCCGCTCTGGCCGTCCCCATCCCTATCAGGATTTTTTGCAGGGCGGCGAGGCCGGGCATATTGATTTGCCCAAGGCGCGCCAAGGGGGACTGGCCGGTGGACTTTGTGCCGTATTCATTCCCTCGCCAAGCTTCAAACCTGATGACAACGGGGATTTCCAGGCCCCGGCCCAGCCGGAAGCGCTGAACGAGACGCTGGCCATGGCCCGGCTGCTGCTTGAAATCGAGGCGAATTCGGCTGGTCGCGTCAAGGTCTGCCGCAGTGCCGCCGATATCCGTCATTGCCTGGAAAATGAAATTTTTGCGGCAGTTTTCCACATCGAAGGCGTTGAGGCAATCGCTGCCGATCTCGATGCACTTTATGTGCTGCATCAGGCGGGGCTACGCTCGCTCGGTCCTGTCTGGAGCCGGCCGAACATCTTTGCTCATGGCGTTCCCTTCCGCTTTCCATCCTCTCCAGACATTGGCCCCGGTCTGACGGATGCTGGCAAGGACCTGATCCGCGCCTGCAATGAGTTGAAGATCATGGTCGATCTCTCTCATATGAATGAACAGGGCTTCTGGGATATTGCCGGTCTTTCCAATGCACCACTTGTCGCTTCCCATTCCAACGCCCACGCGCTTTGCCCTCATAGCCGCAACCTCACCGACAAGCAGTTGGATGCGATCCGTGACAGTGGTGGTTTGGTGGGTATCAATTTCGGGGTGATTTTCCTGCGCGAAGATGGCCAGCGCAATCTCGATACACCGTTGGATGTGCTCATCGACCATATCGATTATATCGTAACGCGCATCGGCATCGACCATGTGGCACTCGGCTCAGACTTCGATGGCACCACCGTTCCCGCAGCCCTGAAGGACGCAACCGGTCTTCCCTTGATCGTCAAGGGGCTGGAAGCACGAGGGTATGATGCGGCATCAATTGCCAAGGTCTGCCATGGCAACTGGATTTCGGTGCTGGAGCGGACCTGGGGTGCTTAGCCCTCTCTTCGGCGAAATGAGATTTGCCGGGCATTGACCTTAGTGCCAGTTCGGCAGTAATCTTCTCTCATTCACCAGGGGTGTCCCGCAAGGGGCTGAGATTCCGCTAGGCTTAACAGCAGCGCGGTGACCCGTTGAACCTGATCCAGTTCATACTGGCGTAGGGACGGTGCAAGCGCTGCAAAACCATGGCCCGTATTGGGTTGGCCCGTTATGGGTTGGTCAGGCGTCTTTCCATCATTCCGGCTATCATGACTGGGTCTCCAACCTGAACACTTGGAGCCTCAAAAATGAATATCGCCCCACAGTTTCCGACCCCCGAAGTCACCACCGGGACGCTTCCCGCCTCCGCCAAGGTGCATATTGCCGGAGAGATCCACCCGCAGATCCGCGTACCGATGCGCCAGATCACGCTGCACCCCACCTCCGGCGAGCCGCCGGTCAATGTTTATGACAGCTCCGGCCCCTATACCGATCCAAACGCCACCATCGCCATCGATGCAGGCTTGCCGCGCATTCGCGCCGAATGGGTGGTCGCACGCGGTGATGTCGAACCCTATGCCGGACGCCACGTCAAGCCAGAGGATAATGGTTTTGCTTCAGGCGAAAAGCTGACCCCGGAATTTCCGGTGCGCAATGCGCCCTTGAGGGCAAAACCCGGCCAAGCCGTAACCCAGCTTGCCTATGCCCGCGCTGGCATCGTCACCCCGGAGATGGAGTTCATTGCCATCCGCGAGAATATTGGCCGCAAAGCCGCCAAGGACGCGCTGATCCGCGATGGCGAAAGCTTTGGCGCGTCCATCCCGGATTACGTCACCCCAGAATTTGTCCGTCAGGAAGTGGCCATGGGCCGCGCCATCATCCCGGCCAATATCAACCACCCCGAAGCCGAGCCGATGATCATTGGCCGGAATTTTCTGGTGAAGATCAACGCCAATATCGGCAATTCCGCCGTCACCTCCTCCATGGCCGAGGAAGTGGAAAAAATGGTCTGGGCGATCCGCTGGGGCGCGGATACAGTGATGGATCTCTCCACCGGACGCAACATCCACAATATCCGCGACTGGATCATCCGCAATTCCCCGGTGCCGATTGGCACGGTGCCGCTCTATCAGGCGCTTGAAAAGGTGCATGGCATTGCCGAAAACCTGACCTGGGAGGTGTTCCGCGATACGCTGATCGAACAGGCCGAGCAGGGGGTGGATTATTTCACCATCCATGCCGGCGTGCGCCTCTCCTATATCCATCTGACCGTCAACCGGGTTACCGGCATCGTGTCGCGCGGCGGCTCGATCATGGCCAAGTGGTGTCTGCATCATCATAAGGAGAGCTTCCTCTATGAGCATTTCGACGAAATCTGCGATATTTGCCGGGCTTATGACGTGTCGTTCTCGCTTGGTGACGGCCTTCGCCCCGGCTCGATTGCCGATGCCAATGATGCCGCGCAATTTGCCGAACTGGAAACGCTGGGCGAACTGACCAAAATCGCCTGGGCGAAAGATTGCCAGGTGATGATCGAAGGCCCCGGCCATGTGCCGATGCACAAGATCAAGGAGAATATGGACAAGCAGTTGAAGACCTGCGGCGAGGCGCCCTTCTACACGCTTGGTCCGCTAACCACCGATATCGCTCCCGGTTACGACCATATCACGTCGGGCATCGGGGCGGCGATGATCGGCTGGTACGGCACGGCCATGCTCTGCTACGTGACACCCAAGGAGCATCTGGGCCTGCCGGATCGCAATGACGTCAAGACCGGGGTGATCACCTACAAGATCTCGGCTCATGCCGCCGACCTTGCCAAGGGGCATCCGGCAGCCCAGGTCCGTGACGATGCACTGTCGCGCGCCCGTTTCGAATTCCGCTGGGAAGACCAGTTCAACTTGTCGCTTGACCCCGACACGGCCCGGTCCTTCCACGACGAAACCCTGCCAAAGGAAGCCCATAAGGTTGCGCATTTCTGCTCGATGTGCGGCCCGAAATTCTGTTCGATGCGGATTTCCCACGATATTCGCGCCGAGGCCCAGAAAGAGGGGCTGGAAGCCATGGCGGCCAAATATCGCGATGGTGGCGATCTCTACATGCCGGTCTCCGATGAGGAGAAACCGTCGGCGGGAGAATGACATGTCCATTCTGATCAAGGGGGCCGGCGTTGCCGGCCTCACATTGGCGTTTGAACTTGTTCACCGCGGTATAAATGTCGCGGTGTGCGACATCAAAACCTGCGTGGGGCAGGGGGCCTCTCACTATGCGGGCGGCATGCTGGCGCCCTATTGTGAGCGGGAAGCCGCCGAAGAGCAGGTTCTGACGCTTGGCCTGGCCTCGGCAGACTGGTGGGAAAAGGCTTTGCCTGGCTCTGTCACGCGCAGGGGGACGCTGGTCCTCACCCCAAATCGCGATATCCAAGACCTGAACCGCTTTGCCAACCGCACAAGCGGCCATCAATGGCTGGACGCCGATGGCATCGCCGCATTGGAACCGGATTTGGCCGGGCGTTTTCGCAAGGGCCTGTTTTTCGCGGATGAAGCCCATCTCGATCCACGCAAGGCATTGGACGGTCTTTATCAGGCGTTGGTGCAGCAGGGCGTCTCTTTCTTTCTCGGGCCGGATGCCGAGCCTGATACCAACGGCTTTGACAGTGTCGTCGATTGTACCGGCGCGGCTGCCATCGACACGATCGAAAACCTGCGCGGGGTGCGCGGCGAAATGATCTATCTGCAAACACCGGATATAAGCCTGAGCCGCCCCATCCGGCTGCTGCATCCGCGCCATCCGATCTACATCGTGCCACGCGACAACAATTGCTTCATGATCGGCGCCACCATGATAGAGGCGCGGGATGACGGTCCGATCAGCGCGCGGTCTCTCATGGAATTCCTCAATGCTGCCTACACGTTGAACCCAGCTTTCGGCGAGGCCCGGCTGATCGAGACTGGCGTCGGTATTCGCCCGGCCTTTGCCGATAATCTGCCGCGCCTAGTCGAGACATCAGATGGTTTGGCGATTGCCGGCATGCACCGTCATGGCTTCCTGCTGTCACCTGCCATGGCCCGGCAGGCGGCGGACCGGATCGAACACGCGACGTCAAATCAACCCACTCGGAGGGTGACCCGATGAAACTGATCGTCAATGGGGAGCATTTGGACTGCTCCGCCCCCACTCTTTCGACGCTTCTCGAACAATTGGACTATGAGGGCGAATGGCTGGCGACAGCGATCAACGGCGATCTCGTCCACGCCGAAGACCGGCAGGACTGCGCTTTGAACGATGGCGACAGAATTGAAATTCTCTCACCAATGCAGGGAGGCTGACATGTTGACACTCTACGGAACCGAACTTTCCTCGCGCCTGTTGCTTGGCACGGCCCGCTACCCATCGCCAGCCATTCTCGCCGAGGCCGTGCGCCGCTCTAAAACCGAGATCGTCACCGTCTCCTTACGTCGGGAAACCGCAGGCGGCAAAGCGGGCAGTGCCTTCTTCGA